>DATDTA010000001.1:0-2352 GCA_035291085.1 Candidatus Nanoarchaeia archaeon
ACCACTATATCGGCTTCTCCATCAAATAAGCTAAAATCATGGGCTATAAAGTCAGCTTTACCAATTTCATACTCCTTTTTCATCTCTTCGTAATTCTTCCTACAGACATCTAAAACTGCCTCATCTTTATCTATAAAAATAACCTTTCTTGCACCCATAAGCAATAATCCGATTCCTAAAATGCCAGGGCCACAACCAGCGTCAACAATAGTTCTTCCCGCAACTTCACCTTTCATAGCCATATTCCAGATCCATTCTGCTGCAATATTGCTGGGGGTTGGATATTGTTCCAAGGTAAAAGAAGGTTTTTCAAAATCTTTCAGCTTGCTCAAAACAACTTCAAGGTCTCTTTTAGATCTTATCGACATGGTCTGGACTGCTCTTGCTTAAGAATCATATTATAAAGATCATCAGCTGGCGGTAAGGAAAGCATCTCTGATGGAGAGGTCAGGTAAATTTTATTTCTACCTGAAGGAAAGAAATGGGTAAACAGCATTATTTGTACATTCAATAATCCTTCTTCTCCATATGCAAGTTCTGCCAGTTTTTTTGCCATGGCCTTAGGATATTCAATAAGTTCTGATTCCAACGTATTATCATGGATTCGAGATCCAAGTTTTACTGTTCCGTTGCGTTGTTCATCTCGTTCGTAATGAACCCATTTTCGTGGCCTAAATGTATAAGAAAGAAGCCTCTCGCCTTCCCTTTTTCCTACATATCTTATACTAATAGGAACCATAATTGTTTCATCCCCGACAGAATAGGCCCAAGGATCAATAGCATGAACTGGAATTCCAGTCAAATCCGGCGTCTGGGCGGTGATTTCTACTATACCAATATTATTTCGATAGTATTCTAGATGGAAATCTGCTGCAGTCAGGATTAAACGCGGTACTCTGGTTATCTTTTGTGACATCGTAGTGACAAAAAGCTTATCCTTTAAAAATCTTTACGCCGCTAATTGCTGTTGGGCTTCTTTCAATTCTTCTGTAGATCCGGCCAGTATTTGGGCTGTTCCTTCTAGCTGCTTTAGCAAATGCTGCTTAAAATAATCAAAACTCACTGCGCTTTGTTTCCATTCTCCAGGATCAGTTTTCTGTATTGTTCTAGCAAATTGCTCTAGATTAGCTTTTGCTAAACTTATTGATATCAAAGCCCGTTTGAGCGCAGTAACTTCACGCAGCTTTCGTAAGCGGCGCTGTTCTTCCTGAAGTTGTCCAGAAAGATCTTGTAGCGAAGCGGAAAGCTCGTCCCTTATAGAAAGAAAATTGCTGACTGCTGTTGCCTCTATTCGTTGCTTTACCTTCTCCAAAACAGTCAGGACTTGCAATATCCGGCCTTTACTATACTGAAGAACTGCAGAAGTACTTGATAATTCCTTCTCTAATACTTCTAATTCATGCACATAATCTTGCAGAGCTTTACGTAAATTTTGGATTTTTTGAAGTAATTGCTGCCGTATTAGCAAAAATAAATCCTGCCTGGTAAAAGATCCAGTTGTTATTACCTCTTCCCGAAGATGCAGAACCATTTCCAGGTCTTTTTTAAGATCGCTGATCAATGCTTTTACCATTTTAGACTGCACATACTTGAATTCCTGCTCCAGCCAAGTCATGAAATCAAGCATCTCAAAATAAAGATTGTTAAGAAAATGGCTTAATGACAGTTTTACTCCTTCCCATTTTGACACTTCAGTTACTGTAAGGCCCCGGAGACTTATTTCCATCTTTCGTAATGTAAGCTCTCCTTCATTTCTGAGGTAGATACTAAAATCGTGGATGGAAGTCATGCCAAAGAAAGAGTTTTTGAGTATTTAAGATTTTTTGAATTTACTTCAAGATTTCCAAGGCTTTCGTCCTTAGATCCCCAACCATGATGAATAGATTTATTTTAGATTTCGTTTCTACCGCATCCATGACCTGTCTTACTTTTGCTTGCAATTCTAACAACTTTTCTTCTTGATCTTTTGATAACCCTTCGGTTTGTAAATCAGCCATAAAAACAGTTATTGCTCCAGAGAATCTAACTAATTTCTTTTTAATTTTTGCCCGCTCTTCCAATGAAATGGTTTTTTGCTCAAGCATTGTTTCTATTTCATTGAGTAAAAGCTCGACTTGCGGCTTAAAACTAACTACCATTGATCTTATTGTTATATTCCTTGAAGTTCCTAAACCCATATTATGAAAATAATCTACTTGTTTATATATTTTTGTCATGAAAGTGCGGGAAAGCGTCTCACCTCGCTCTAAAGAGCGAGGCTTGAAAAGAGACGCACACAATGAGGCAACGACCTCATTGGTGCACAGATGAAGTCGCTGCTTCATCTTGTGCTTTCTAATCCCCGCACTTTGT
>DATDTA010000002.1:0-1004 GCA_035291085.1 Candidatus Nanoarchaeia archaeon
CTTAAATCCCAAAAAGTCATACTTGAGCAAGGACTCCCCTTGCTCAAGCAGAGAATCAGCCCCGACGCCCTCAGTGGTCGGGGCTCCGACTTCGCTTACGAACGTCGGAGCAAAAGCTCCAAAAGGCCCTTGTTCAAAGTTTTCTTCGTAAGTTTTTTTTGGGTCGTAGAAAGGTGTAAGCATGCATTGATCTTACCAAAAAACACCCGAAAACAAAAACCGCCCGGAGGCGGTTTTTGTTTTCTAAATTTATTTATGCAGTATTTCCCATCATTTATGCAAAATTTTTTACTTTCTTTCTCCTAGCTCTCAGCCATTTCAGTAAACATTTCTACCGCCTCAGCATTAGTTACTGGCCTACTTTCTTCAAATTTTAGTAGCCTAGATAATTCACCGGTATATATTGCTTCTGGGGGCAATGATCTTGCAGCTTCAGCAAGAGTTCTAAATATTGAAACTCTATTAGCTGATCCTGGTTCTCTTTCAGAACTCCTTGGGTTATCTATTCTTTCCCCACCAAATGATTCCTTCCCCATAAAATTTTATATTTAAATTAACGAGTAATATCCTAATAGTACCCCTCCCCGCATACTTTTAGCAAGTAAAGTTATGCACAGGCAAAAGACCTATGTAGAGGTCCTGTATAGAAAGAAGTGAAAAACTTATTTAAGCTTTATTTCCTCGCCGAGATTATAATCTCTGCCACATTAGAGGGCACGATGTCGTAGCGGAGGAATTCCATGGTGAAAGAAGCGCGGCCTTCGGTCATAGAGCGCAGTCCTGTCATGTAGCCGAACATTTCAGATAGAGGCACGATTGCGCGAATAACTTTATTCATTCCTCGGTCATCCATCCCTTCTATCAAAGCTCGCTTGGAAGAAAGATTTCCTGTTACGTCTCCCATAAATTTATCTGGAGTAACTACTTCTACTTTCATCATCGGCTCCAAGATGACCGGATTGGCGCGTCTACAGGCATCTTGCACGGCCATAGAAGAAGCGATT
>DATDTA010000003.1:0-2737 GCA_035291085.1 Candidatus Nanoarchaeia archaeon
GGATGATTGGCATTGGCAAGGATGGGGATAATATTCTTCCGCTGTTGGGAAAGGAACACTAAATCGCGGATGACTCTGGGCGCAGGGTCAACGCCGAAAATCAGTCCTTCGTTATTGATCATGTCTGAGATAAAGGAAGCAGTATACCCGTGTGAAACACCGAGATAGAGAATGACATCTCCTTTTCTGATCCCTGCATTAGTGCAGCCTTTCATGATCATAGCTGCTAGTTTGCTGTGGTTAGGATCAAACTCGCGATATTCTCCATCTTTTTCCTTGAAGGTTCGTTCATCAAAATGTTTTTTTCCGGGAAGAATGCTTTTAGTGTACAATCTTCTTCCGTCGGAGTAAACTTCAAAGATTTTATGTGGTTTGATGGAGCTCATTGTAATTTCCTTTCCAATTCTATTCTATAGTCAAGTGCTTTGAATTCGCCTTTGAAAAAGTCTAAGCGCGCGCAAAGAGATAATTTATCAGCCAACATCCTTGCTGCCTTCCCTCGTTTATCTCTTTTAGCGTTTTGAATAAATGGATGGTTTATGATTATTCCATGCTTGGGTGACCGAGAATTCGTCTTCAAATGCCTGAATAATGCTTTCTCTGCTCCCAATAACTGCACCGTGGATGCAGGTAATAAAGCCAGATGCTTCAATCCTTTTCCTAATTCGATCAATCTGGCTGCAATAGTTGCCCCTGCTAATTCTAAGAGATTAGGACAATATTTAATCATGATTTTCTCGAGATAGAGTTCATGTTGTTTTCGCAGCGCATAGATTGAAATTATTCTTCCTGCTAACAATTTCATCTCTTCCAGGTCGAAATCTGACAAATTTGCGCCAAAACTTCCCTGAATACGTTCCTGTTCCAACACTAACTCAACATATTTTTCATGATCTTCTATCTCTTCAGATAGTTCTGGATAGTATAAGCTGTACCATTCTCGTAATCGCTTAGACATGGTGTTGGCAATTTTGTCTAACTCGTTGATGTTGGCAATAGCTTGTATGATCAGATTATCCTCATTGACGGCATTCTTGAGGCCTTCTTTGGTCAATTCAAGATTTTTCCGATAGAAATCCAGATAATATCTTGGTTCTTTGAATAATAATAATGCTTGATGAAGTTTTTCTTTGGGTAAAGACTGGGTATGATGTTTGTTTTGCAACTTTACTTCAGCGGTCTCTTTATGCTGGTATTCTTGAAGAGTTTTGAACATAATGGAATCTATGATGGTGTTTTTTTCATCGAGAACGAAAGTTCCAAGGATGTTGCTGAAGATATAGTTCATGGTTTGCGATAGGAATGAGCTTTTTATATAAATATTGTTGCAGAAGATTAATAAAGAGTTATTTGAAAAAGATATATATGCCGAATGAAGAAGAATTATTAAGAAGAACTGTAGAAGATTTGAAGAAAGTTCCTTATGAGAAGTGGAGACATTTTGATAGTAGAACAACTGCAGGATTTACGTACCTCTCAGGCTTGATACACGTATGTGTCTATCATGAAATCACCCCCGCCGGTGGCGAATTTGGCATGGAAGTTCATGATATTTGTGAAGAAGAGAAAAAAAATTACAATGAAATTGCAGTGAGATATCTTTACGAACACTTAGAATCGCAGCGCACGAGAAATCTTTCCGTGTCACAACTGGCTTCCACAAATTCTTCTGAAGGATCGCTGTTAGAAAAGCTCAGTCAAGAATTGAATAGAAAATAACCATTTAAATTCCAAAGCATTACCGATATGTTTATAAATAACCTCTATCCCAAAAGGGAAACCTAATCCAAATAGGCGCACATCACACTGATCGGCACCGTCGATTAAATGATCTGCGCTAAATCAGCCTGAAAAGGTGACCATCACAGTTAATTCTGACGATGGGATCCATGAATAGGCAATTATAACAATGGGACAACCAAGCGCACCAAGACATGGAAGTATTCAATTTTGGCCTAGACGAAGGGCTAAACATTCTATAGCTCGACTTAGGTCTTGGGCTCCCGAAAGCAAAGCTAAACCATTAGGTTTTATCGGCTATAAGGCAGGAATGACCCATCTTATGTTGATCGATAATCATCCTCGCTCTCTCAGCAAAGGAGAGGAAATCATGATGCCTTCTACTATTATCGATTGTCCGCCTATGACGGTGGCAGGGGTTTGCTTCTATAAACAAAAGGCGATGGGCTGGCAAAAAGTAGCTTCAGTTTGGGCAACAAATCCGTCCAAGAATTTATCTAAAAAAATCCAGTTGCCCAAAAAAGCAACTGTCAAATTTGATGATGTTTCTGATTTTGACGACCTTCGTTTGTTAGTTCATTCTAATCCTTCTTTAACTTCTATCGGAACAAAAAAACCAAAATTATTGGAACTTACTTTAGGCGGAAAGAAGGACGAAAAAGTGGCCTATGCTCGAGAAAAATTAGGAAAAGAACTGGCAGTGGAAGAGGTTTTCGACGAAGGAGCTTGTCTCGACATTCATGGTATTACCAAAGGAAAAGGTTTCCAAGGAACAGTAAAAAGATTTGGAGTTCCTATCCGACAACATAAAGCAGAAAAGACTAAAAGGGGTATAGGTACTCTGGGACCATGGCACCCTAACAGAGTACGATACAGCGTCGCTCAATCCGGTAAGATGGGATACCACTTACGAACAGAGTATAATAAACAATTATTAAAAGTGGGAAAAAACGGTGCAGAACTGAACCCACAGAGCGGAATTCACAAGTATGGCTTA
>DATDTA010000004.1:0-6988 GCA_035291085.1 Candidatus Nanoarchaeia archaeon
AATGACCTTGTAGAGTTCGTGCAGATACTTCGCCACCAATGGGCTTTGAAGGTATTTCAGAATCGTGCTTCGCTTCGGAACCTTATCTAAAACGCCCATCGCCCGTGCTATCATCAGGTCGGACTCTGTGCGCCACGAGGATTGGTTGTGGTAGGCTTTGATGCAGATGGCTTTCAGGATATCAGCGAGGTATTCCGGTGGTCTGCCGTTGCCCTTGTAGCTGTATTCGATGCCCAAGAAGTCCACAGCGTCCTTTAGGATTCTAAAGAACATGAGCTTTTCTTGGGAACAGGCTTTTTCGTATCGAGACCAGTCTTGCGTGTATTTCTTCTCCTCCATGAAGCTTTCCAGTTTTGTTTGATTCTCTAATCCAAGATAGAGGCTTCTGGCGTAGCCAAGCAAGTCTTTGTACTCTTCGGCTTCGGTTGTCATTTCTTTGTCTCCAAGACGAACTCTACGAAGGTCTTGCAGAGGTAGCGCATCCTCGCTATGTCTTGAGGGGTGTGAGGAACGTTCTTTCTCTCGAAGATGCGCTTCACGTCCAAGGGGAGGTCTTCTGTTTTCATCTGAATTTTATTCACCTTTTCTCCTCAGAAGTGGTTTTCTGTTTATAATACTTTCTATCTATGAAATAAACTCATCTGAAAAAAAGAAAGATTTATAAACTTTATAGATGAAATACAGAGCAATGGTTGAAGTTGAACCTATTTTTGACCCTGAAAAGCCCTTAATGCTTAGGCGGAAAGTCCAGCATGATGGACGACAATTCGTGGTCAAATTTCCGAAGAAGTTTGAGCGCCTTCTCAAGCTGAATAAAGAACGAGTCGATTACTTTGAGTTTCTGGCTGATTTTCCTAGAGACAGGAAACAACCTGTACAAATGACTTTCAAGTTCATAGAGGGAACGAAACATGGCAAAAAGAAGATTTAACCCCTTTCAGGAAGTCATCATCCGAAGGCTTGCGAACTCCCGTATGCCACTCTCCACGTCAGAAGTTGCCGAGAAGTCAAATATGCATTGGAAGACGGCTGAACGACATCTGAACTCCCTTGTCACGAAGAAGTTGGTCATCAAATCTATGGAAGAAGAACGTCCTTTCTGGGAACTGAACTTTGAAAAAATTCAGGATATCAAGAAGAAGCTCCAAGCCGGAGCGGATTCTCGAATGAGATAGCTTCGAACTATCATCCATAGTAATAATGGCTAACGGCGCACTCCTCAGAGCAATAATCGTCCCCAACGTCCATGACCTCACCACAATTGGGGCAATGCTCGTGGTTCTTTACTTTGTCAAGCTTTTTTTCTAAGTCGTTTATTTTATCCCTTAGCCTCTCAAGCTCGTAGCTGATGTTGTCATCCATGTTTTAGCTCCTTGATTTATAGAGTTTTGAGATAGTCCCTGCACATCTGTTTTTGGTTTTCGCTGAGATTATCCCAAAGAACCGTCTTTTTGAAGAGATTCCATTGTTCTTGCCTCCAGCCAAAAGGGTTCTGTGTGCGATTGATAGAAGCATTTTGTAAGGCGCTTAGAGTTGGGTTTTGGGTGGTATTAATCTCAGGATTCTGACTTGGATTAAGCTCCGGGTTCTGTGAAGGCATCAGCGATGGATTCTGGGAATTCTCTCTTTCCAATAAGTTCACAGCATATCGAATCAGTTTTTCCATAGTTCTCATTTCCTCGTTTTCAACTTCTCCTGTATCGCTTCCTTGATGAACCCAGTTATTTCAATGACTCTTCAATAATCTTCTTTTCTTCTTCAGTAATTCCATAGAGTTTGTAAACTTCTTCATCAATTTCTGCATCGGTCTTGTGGATTTCTTCTTCGAGTTTGGCGCTATCTGCCGTTTTTTTATCCCGAAAATCGCATAATCTTTTCACGTTTTTAGTAATCTTCTCAACTAGGTTGGAAAGCTTTTCTTGCGCCGATTCCGATAGCAATTTTATTGGCAATTCTTTTATTTGACGTGCTTGAATCTCCGAGAATACTGTTTTTGTAGACTTAAGAACTGTTTTATAGTAGTAATTCATGAGTTTTGAGTTAATAAGTGCTAAAGTAGCTCTCAAATTGAGTTTCGAAGCGTCTTTAAGAGTGATTACGACCAGAGTGTTAAGAGCATAAAACTGACTTTCATCTAAACATGCAATAAGTCCATTTCCGACTCGTCTAAAGAATAGTTTCTCTTCTTTAAGGAATATATCTTCGCGTTTACAACTATGAATTGATTTTAGGTCATACCTTAAATATGTTTGTTCCCAATTTATACCGTAACGTTGTATATTCCTACCATCCAAAACTTTCTTAAAACTGGAATCTTCCTTAGACTTGCTTAAATACTTCTTTCGGTCGGATTTAAGTGCTATCGCTTGGTTTATCTCAACAAAAGTACGCAGTGGTAGACTTCCTTTCTCGATATTCTCTTTAATTTTTAATTTTTTGTTATCTAAAGAGGTCAGGAATGCTCTCTCCCGATTGGAATAAAACTGTTCTTGACTCAATTTTCTTTGTTCTATAAATTGGAGTTTCTCATTCACTCCGATTACACTTACTTGATTAGAAAATCGGTATTTTTCATTACTTTCTTTTTCTAGTATTAAAATAACATTTTCAACTACCGCATCCTTAAATGGCAAATCTGAAAAGTTAACGATATACCTAATCCTGCATGAATTCAAGATGATGTCTCTTAAATCTGCATAGTAATCCTGCGTTAAAACCGTATTGGGAATGATGTACCCCAGTTTTCCTTTATCCTTAAGCAAATCTATCCCTAATTTTGTAAAAAACCCAAAAGTGTTCAGCCGCCCCATCGATGAGCCAAAACGCTTTATCAAATAATTCTTATAGTTTGTAACGCTGTCAGACTCCATAGAAAGCTGGATGTAGGGGGGATTCCCAATAACCACATCAAACGTTCCTTCTTGGAAATCGCCAACCCATTTAAACGGATGTTCAAAAGCACCATCATCAATCAAGCTGTTACCCCAGCCAATATGGTTGTCTAATTCAGAGGGTAGTTTCCTGAATTTTTCCGCCGCTTTCAACAATAGATTTAATTTTGTAATCTCTACTGCTTTATTATCTAAATCTACCCCAAAGATATTGTTTTTTAAGATGTCTGTTTTAATGGAATAAGTAGGGGCATCTTTTGTTTGAAAATCCAATTTACTCTGAACTGCTTCTTTATCATTAGACAAATGCTTCTGCATATAATCAAATGCTTTAATCAAAAAACTGCCAGAGCCACAAGCAGGGTCTAAGACTTTAATTTTCCGAGCATCTATTTTTCTATCTTTCAACAGTTCACCAAGCGTATTTTTAACAATATAATCAACTACATAAGTAGGAGTGTAATAGATTCCCTGCTCTTTGCGGTGAGCCTGCCCTTCTTTGAGTTTTGCTTTTCCAGATTTTGTCTGTGCCAAAATTTTCCCTAAATATTGCTCATAAACCTGACCAAGAACATCAGCATCTATCCACTCAAAATTATATTTATACTTTCCATCATGCGACTCATACAAATATCTAATTAATCTTTGAATAATTTCCCCATTGATGGTAATTATATCACAATCATTATCTTTATTGGGAGTAAATAAGCCACTGTCGTAAAAGGAATCGTATTTACTAAACAGTGCTTTTAACTGAGAATAAGCTCTGCTCTCAGCAATATGCTTTATTTCTTCTAACGTTAGATTTTCTGGATTAATCCCGGTATCTTCGCATCTACGAATAAAAATAAGCCTATCTAAAATACGCTGAACAATCTCATCTTTCTCATTAATATTATATTCTCCGGGCTTATTCTTTTCAATATCATTAGCAATTAATGTACGAACTCGCCAAAAATCTTCTAATAGGACTTTGTCAATAGAAACTCTTTTCTTTAATCTGCCCTCATCTTCTGCTTTTTTTAATAATAGTCCTTGTTCAAAACTGTCTTTGGACAGAAACCATAAATCAGAAAAATTGTTAACATAATCTTCTGGGGTTTTGAAAGTTCTAAACACATTTTTAACGGCATCTTCCTGTTCTACGCAGAAAATATTCATCTGCTGAAAATTAGTAGATATAGCTAATGGAACTTTTTTGGATAATGAGTATAAGATTACCTGTTCATCGGCTTCTTTGTCTAATGGAATAGTTACCTTTTTTACTTCTAGAAAGAAAACGATTCTATCGTTGATTTTAAATGCGTAATCAGCACTACCCCTTTTATCTCCACGCTGTACTTTAGCTCTTTTTTCATAGTCTTTTTTGTCCCAACCAAGAATATTCACAAACAATTCATTAACTAATTTATCTTCAACATCCGCTTCGGAGAGTTTCTTGTAATAATCTGGATTATTTTCGAAATCTTTAATTAAACTGATTAATTCCTCTCTTGCTTTCTCTTTATTGCCCACTTCTTTTAAGTTACTGGTATTTACAGGTTTCATTTCCATAGCGGGAGTTCAGGAGAAGTTCTTTAAAACACTTTCTTTTGGGTGACGCTAACTTACCAGCTCAAAAAATCAAAACAATTAAATAGCTCCATGTTCAGGAAGAGCATCGGTGACACCCCGGGTTAGCTTAATTATTGTTCTACCTTCGGTTATCACTGGCATATAGCAAAAACAGATACCCTTAAAAGAAGAGGAGAACTACCTCCTCACCTAACACATGGCAACCGAAAAAAACCCACAGCTAACCTTCAAACTCAGTAGGGTGGAAGATTTATCACCCGAGGAGAGAGCAAAGGTGACAGGTTTACCTTCTGACATGAAAGAAGGGATGGTCATCAAGGAATATGCCTCTGGTTCATTTGTCCAATTGAGGCGGTATCTTCCTCAGGATAATCTAGTCACTTCTGAGATTTCTAAAACACTCACCGAGGAAAAGCGAAGTATTATAAGCGCATTTATCGACCGCTCCCTCTAAATCTGTTGGGCGGTAAGTATGCAAAACGGTGAGATAGACCAGATTAAGCAGAATGTTCACAAGAAACGTACGACTATCTATCTCCCTTGTTTGAAGACTTACGACAATATGTTGGGAGTCCAGAATGACTTTACCGATAGCGCCGAGGTGTTCTTTGAATATGCCGCTATCCATAAGTCTAAAGGTACCGAACTGAGGCAAAGAACAGACCCTGTTCGAGTGTTTAGAACCTCTCCCATACAAGAGGTACTCCATAACGTCGCTATTCAAGACTATGCGAAAAACAACTCCATGATAATTTCGAGGGCAGTAGAACTTGCATTTTCGGCAACAGACCCACCTCTTTTCGATTCGGTTATGCCACCACAAATATCTTTATTCGAGAAGGCATCCATTCTAAAAGAGGAGTGTGGAGATTCCGCAGATATCTACATCGTTTCCAATGACCCAAAGATAATGGAAATCAAAAAGAAAGCAGAGCAAGAAGCCAAAAAAACGTTTACCGACAAGGATTTCAGGATTATTAACACGCAAGATTGGCTAAAAGAGAAGTTTTCAGATACCCAAACCCCAGAAGTGGCATCTCTTGTTTATCAAAAGCTTGAGAAGAAAGGCACGATGAAAATAGGGGACAAGACCATTTCTATTTCCACTTCGAAGCAAGAAAATTAAAGCGAAAAACTCTCAAGTGATGATAAATTCTTTTTAAAGGGGGTTTATAGCGGGTTTATAGACGAGTAGGGGGTTTATAGCCAAAGCCCATGTTACCCTATGGACAGGGTAAGGATCGGTTTATAGATAGCTCATTTTGCCTACATATAGGCAATATTTAAATATTAGTCATTTTACCTACAGGTTATGGCCAAGAGAAACATCAAAAACCTGAGGATCATGAGAGCCTTGATGGCTCATCCTCAAGGCGAGCTCACCAAGTACCGGATAGCACAAATAGCTGGTTGCTCTGTCCCGTGGGTCATTGAGTTCCTGAGAAAATTGGAGAAAGAGGGCATTACTAAAAAAACAAAGCTGCTCAATCGCGACAAGCTCATTGCGTATTATGTAGAGAGCATACCGAAGGCCACCTATTTTGAATGTTATGTCCAGAATCCATTGCAGTTCCTGAAGGGATCGAGCCTGCCCTACGCCCTCACGACGTATGGGGCCGAGAACCTCACGTCCCATCACCTCTTTCCCACCCGCTATGATATCTACATCCGAAAAGATGACAGTGATGCCTGGAAACACCTCATAGCAAAGGAAGGGTTGCTCGGGAAAGGAAACCTACGCATCATTCCCACGCATGACAATGCTATCTTTTCAGAAGGAAGAAAGGTAAAAGGAGTACAACTTGTTTCGCTCCCACAACTGATGATCGACCTCAAAAAGGAAGGAGGCGTGGCAGAGGAAGCATTTGCCATGCTCGTAAAAAATGTATAAGGATATTGAAACGGAAACATCCTACCGCTATCTGAAAACGGTCATCGCTCAGCTCAAGGAGCCGTTGTGCATCCTTGGTGGCTGGGCAGTCTTCTTTACCGTGAACACGGAATTCGAGAGAGCCATGAAAAGAACGTATCTCGGCTCAAGAGACATTGACCTCGGATTTCGGAACGCCACCTCATTCAAGCAATCAGTCGAGATTCTGGAGAAGGAGCTTCAGTTTAAAGCAGTTTCCTTCCGCTATGTGAAGGCTATCCACGCCGAAACAGGAAAAGACTTAACCGAAGAAGAATCGAGATCGCTGCCGCAACACCTGGTCTTCCACATGTATGTCGACCCGATTTTTCCCTCTACCACTCCCGAACTGAAAAAACAGTTGGGCTTTGCGCCGATAGATGAGCCGCTGCTCAAGAAGGTGTTTGAAGAAAAAAAGTATATGGAAGTGAAGGAATTTGGCAGAAAGCTCCTTTTGCCAACGCCGGAATTTCTCTTGGCGACAAAACTCAACGCGGTCGCGGACCGAGACAA
Organism: Candidatus Nanoarchaeia archaeon; assembly: GCA_035291085.1. Lineage (GTDB taxonomy): Archaea > Nanobdellota > Nanobdellia > Woesearchaeales > GW2011-AR9 > JACPIL01. Next base: position 6,889 of record DATDTA010000004.1, read on the forward strand.
GACCCATAAGCGCATCAAGGATATCTGCGATATCACCGCTTTATGTCTCTTCAGCGGCGTGCCTTTCGTAGATATTATCACAAAAGCTAGGAGATTGGCG
>DATDTA010000005.1:0-1743 GCA_035291085.1 Candidatus Nanoarchaeia archaeon
TTTTGTTAATCCTCATGAAGGGCTAAATGGAAAAACACCTGCGGAAGCCGCAGAAATATATCTTCCACTTAAAAGAAATAAGTTATTGAATTTGATAAAATATGTTAGAAGGTATCATATCACGAAAAGATGACTGTATCAAAAAAGGTATCTGCTAACGGGCTAAAGATATGACTTCATTGTAGGAAACAATGAAAGTCCTCTTTGTTTCCATGTAGTTATCATTGACATTACAGTTTGCATGATATTCGCTCCCTTTTCTCTTCTTAATCCGCCAATTATCTTCCTTTGCACTACCAACTCCCTCAATGCCCTTTCAGCAGCATTGTTTGTTGGCTCAACGAGCAAGTTTATGATGCAAGTAAACCAATATTCTATTCCATTCTTGACTTTAGTGGAAAATTTTCTGAATTCTTTGTAAGAATTCATTTGCTGGATTATCTGCTCCAATTCAAGAGTTAGCTTGCCTTTAATCTCTTCTCTCCCGATAAGAGAAGGAGGCTTCTCCCTTACTGATTTTATCTTCTCAAATAATTTCTTGAAAGATTGGTAGAATCCTTCAAACTCAGAAAACTTTTCAGCTAAATGCTTAGCTTCTCTTAACAAATGAGCCCAGCATCTTTGAAGATTGGAAGTATATTGAGAGTATGCCGTCCAGCCATCACAGCATATGACCCCCTTAAATTCCTTTCCTAGCATCTCTTCAATAACTTTCTTTGCCCTGCTTTTCCTGATAACAAACAAGGTTTCTTTTTCTGTAACAAATGTCCAGAGCCAGTAGGTAACGCCATTTACCTTGATTTTTGTTTCGTCTGCATAGATAACTTTTGCTTTCCTTATTCTTCTTATCAGCTGCTTGTAAGGCTTTTCGAGCCTTAAAGCAACATCTTCAGTTGCATTCAAGGCAGCAACATTAGTTATTGTTATGCCATAATGCCTCTGTAAAGAGGATACGGCTTTCCTTAAGGGAAGCCTGTCATCAAACTTAAGCAGGGTAACATGAGTAAGGATGTTTTTTCCAAACCTGCCTTTAGGCGCATTATTCTTAGCAACGATATGCTTTTTGCATATCTGGCAGTTGTAATGCCTGACTAAATGCTCGGTAACTTCAACAGGTTGTGGTTCAGGAATTTCTTCTTCTACAATCCTTTCAATCTTGAAAGGCTTGCCGAGTTTGGAGTTGCAATGGGGGCAAGTTTCTTCAAAGTATTCAATTGACATTGTTGGCTTTGGCTCTTCTCTTTCGTATCTTGGGTGCCCAACTGGGGCGCCAAGCTTTCCACTGGGCTCTTTTTTTGGAGGCTTTTTCTTTCTTAGCAGGCTAGGAGGCGTATGTGGATTCTCGTATGCTAATAGCCTTCTTTTTAGCGATTCATTCTCTTGTTCCAGAAGCTCAATTCGAGATTCTAATTCTCTAACTAATTTTCTCCAGCCTGACATTCATAATCTTAAGAAAGAGCGAGTATTTGCTTTTTTCGGTCGTTAGCAGATACCAAAAAAGTGTGTTATCCAGAAACTATTTCCCTACGACAAGTTTCTTGTGAGTATGAAACTTACTCAAGGGAAATTAATAGAAACAATAAGAAGAAAAAACCAAGGATCGACAACATATCAAGCAAGGAAGATAGCCAGTATATCAATAAGAAGGGTAAATCAGGTATATGGACAATATCTGATTTCAGGTGAAATTCCTGAAATAGGCATAAAGAATGGCAGACCAAAAAGACCTATAGAAGAATGGGA
>DATDTA010000006.1:0-10207 GCA_035291085.1 Candidatus Nanoarchaeia archaeon
TACCAAAAAAGAATATGATGAACTGAAACTTACCAGCCCCATCAAAGAAGATTTCTTCCCACCCTGTATGAAATTATTGCTGCAAGGAATTGGCGACGGCAAGAAGCGCGGAGTCTTCATCCTCATGAATTACCTCGGAAAGATCGGCTGGAACAAGGAAGAGATTGAAGCCTATTTGAAAAAATGGAATGCTCAGAACCAAGAACCATTGCGCGAAGTCTACCTCAAAGGACAATTACATGGCTTCAAAGCTGGTGATAAATTACCGCCTAACTGCAACAATGAAGCATATTACCGTGGAATCGGTATCTGCAAGCCAGATAGTTTTTGTCCCAGAATCAAGAATCCAGTTAACTATACTATTCTAAAATGGAAGCGACACTTACAAGATAAAGAAGAACAGGAAGAATAAGATTTAAAAGCATAAAAAAATATTAGAGCATTATGCCAAAAAAGAGGAGGGTAAGCACAGTTGAGCGAGAACTTCGCGCAATGGTGATTGGTTCTTATGCAGCTATGGCAGGAGCGGTCAGCTTTTCGTTGATTTAGTCAGAGATACTTTTATATTCTTTTTTAACTTACTTCTTATTATGCATACAAGACTACCAAAACCTTTCAAAGAGGCGTTAATCTACCAAGACGACAAATTATATGTATGTCTGGCCAATTATCCCATTGTTAAAGGACATACAGTCATAGTTTGGAAAAAACCAGTCAAAGATCTTCATTTGCTTTCTAAAAGCGATTATGAATATCTGATGGATAAAGTAGATGAAATAAGAACTGCCCTCCTCAAAACCTTAAAGATTGAGAAAGTGTACCTGACTTATTTAGATGAAGCAAAACAAGTTCATTGGCATCTTGTTCCTAGGTTTAACGAAAAAGGATACAATGTATTTTTGCATAAACCTAAGAAGATACAAGATTTTTCTTTGGCTAAGAAGATTCGAGAAAATATGATTCTAAAAATATAATACACACTCCCCCACATATATTCTTTAGTATATGGTTCCATAAGGCTTTTAAGCGAATGCTGAGAAATTATATCATAGATATGCTTATTTTACAGAGGAATCTACTATGAAAATCTTATTAACTGCAAAACAACGAGGATCAACTAATGTTCTCGCGCCCGTGGCGAGAGAATTACAAGCACGAGGACATGAACTAACTGTTTATGCAACCGGGAATGAAAATGAAGCAGCCGGATTTGACAAATTGACGTATGAACGGATAGCTCCTGCAGATGATCAATATCCACAATTAGTTTGTGGTTACGATACAGTTATTGTAGGCATGTCCGGATCACAAACTTCTGATGGATATTTCTTAAGAGCAGCTAATGCGTCAGGTATTCCTACTGTAGCGGTGCAAGACCAGAACAGTTTATATCAAGAAAGACTGGGAATAAATCCTGCTGATTTACCAACCATATTAGCAGTCATGGATAATGATTGCGTAGAAAAAGTTAGAACAGAATTAAGCGGAGAGATGGGTACGGAAGCAGCAAAACGATGCCGGATCGTCGGCTGGGCTGCATTTGATCACTACGCAGCATTACGAGAAAATTTTAGTGAGCAACAACGAGAAGATCTTTTGCATAGATTAGGATTAAATTCTGCTCAACCGCTTTGTTTTTATCCTACCCAAAACATTCATCCGGAATCTGCATATATGCAGCGCAGCAGCATGTCCGCTGAGGATAAAAAGAATTTTTTCAAGTATGAATCAACCGTAACGCAAGCGGTATTTGAAACTGCTTCAGCTTTAGGAGTGAAGTTAGTAATCAAACCACATCCCGGAGAAGAATATACTACCAATTTCACCAAAGAACTTGCGGATAGATACGATTTTGTGTACCTACCAGCGAAAGCATGCAGCACTCAAGAATTAATGCTTGCTTCCCGTTCTGTGACTGCAGGAAGAAGCACTTGTTTGACTGAAGCAACCTTGCTGGATAAAAACGTGGGAGCAATTCTTCCTGATGCTATGGGAAGAGAATGGAGTTCTGCTTCACCAGCAGTTACGCTTAACGCTATCCCGGTTACGTATGATTGGGATAGTACACAAGATGTTTTAGAACAAGTGACTTCTGTAGATGAAACCGTGGCTCGAAAACTTGCCGAGAATAGGAAGAGATTCTCTGTTGATGGAAAAGCAAGTAAACGATTGGCTGATTTGATTGAGGGATTGGGAGGACAATAAAATGGTAGACACATTTAGATATGAAGGACAAAGATTAGTCGCAGATGTTTCCCGAGATCTGCTCCCTAAAGCTGTTTCTTTGATTAAGGATTACTTGACTTCAAGACTTTATTCTAAAAAAGAAAAACAAGAAAACCCAATGGATTTTATGGACAGAACCTTGAAAAGTATGCCAAATGCAGTAGCATTCAAAGTAATTGAAAATCCTACGATGTTATTGATGAAACGAGAAAGAGCCTTGCAAGTGCATGAACAAGCTGCTGGTGAGATAGCTGCCATTCCAGATGATTCCGTATATCCCCCGTATCAAGGCGAGATTAATATTACTAGAGGATACAGACCCGCTAATGTAGCTCAATTAAAAATTGAGGCCAATGGAGCATGGAGGGCCTTGGTTGAATTACATTTTACTAGTTCATGCGGTGATGAAACGAGACCACTTTGGTTGATGCAATATAGCGCATTACTAACGAAAGCACAAGAAGCTGGTTTTGGTTCAGATAAGGGCTCAATGGATGCAGAAGTTTCTGAATTTGCAAACAAGCCCGATTCTTATTTCAGAACTGGTCCAATTAATGAAGTGATGTCTGCATTTGATTGGTCCGAATTAGAAGCTGCTGTAAACTTTTTGTGGCCTAATCAACTACCTGAAGATATTAGAGCTAAATTAGGCAAATAATCTCTTTTTTATTTTTTCTCCTATAATTTTATAAAAAATCCTCCTCTAGAAACAAAATGTTCAGATTTAATGCCAGAAAAATAGCACGAAAAGATGCTCCGCAACCACCTGCTGAGTTAGTTGAGTTAGTCCAACAAGCAGAAGATTTGCTAGAAACTGATCTAGAACGAGGACATGATCGTTTCCTTCGAGCAGACGAAATGTATGGAACTCTTCGTAATAACGGAATATTATTTCCACAAATAGAATCAAAATTAGATCAACTGTATGTAGATTACCAAATGAGAATCGATAGACTCAATCTAAATTCAACCCCATGAAAACACCCCTACAGAAACAAATAGAACTGTTAGTTACTAATGGTCCAGGATATATGCCTGAACCAGCAGAAGATCAAGAAAAAAAAGATTCTTATTTAGATTTACAGATAAAGCTAGGACAGATGGAGTTGCGGGATCCTGATCAAACTCCTCAAAAAACCATCAAATGGTACGAACTAAGAAGTCTTATCGAGATAAAAACCCACCTGCAGAGATGTAACTTACATTACACCTTGCATACTATGGAGGCAATCATGTTCTTCCAAGCTCGAAATTATCATGATAAAGTAAAGGATGCTGAAGAAAGACGGTGGAGACATGTATTCCAACATTTAGATCGGATCGTGGAAGAATAATACCAAAGTAGAAACCTTTATAAATAACCACCTTTACCAGTCATAAATCAATCAGTCCGAGTTAACGCGCAGGAAATGAAGCAACGGCTTCATTCACGCACCGAAAACCAAAGTTTTCAAGTGCATAGGGCTCATAAGCAATAAGCGTAATTCTGGCTGTTATCTTAAAATGAGTGAACAAAAACCCAATTTCAAGCACATCGTACGTGTCGCTAATGTAGACATTCCAGGTGACCGGCCTACTCGTGTTGCTCTTACTAAAATTAAAGGTATAGGAATGAATTTTGCCAATGTCCTGTGCACTATCACTGGCGTAGACAAAGAGGAAAAAGCTGGAAATTTAACTGAGGATGAAGTCAAAAAGCTTAACACCGTGGTCGAAAATCCAGCTGCTCACGGAATTCCTTCTTGGTTTTTCAATCGCCGAAAAGACTATGACACTGGCGAGGATATGCACCTTATAACCGGAACAATTACTTTCGTCAAAGATAATGACCTCAAGCGCCTTAAGAAAATTAAAACTCTACGCGGTATGAGACACCAGAAAGGCTTGCCGGTAAGAGGTCAAAGAACAAAATCGCACTTCAGAAAAAACAAAGGTAAGGTAGTTGGAGTAGCGAAAAAGAAAGCAGCCCCAGCCACTGAAGGAAAGAAAGACGATAAGGGGAAGAAATAAACTAAACCATGGGAGATCCTAAAAAACTTCGTAAAAAGTATACAACACCAAGACATCCTTGGATGAAAGCAAACATCGAAGCAGAGAAAAAAGTAACCCGTGAATTTGGTTTAGTAAAAAAGAAAGAAATTCACATCGCTAGTTCCTTCTTAACGAAGTATAAAGATATTGCTAAGAAACTGATTGCTACCAGAGTCAAACCGCAATCACAAAAAGAGAAAGCTCAAGTCCTGACCAAGTTACAACGTTTAGGCTTACTTCCTGCTGGAGCAGATCTAGATCAAATTTTAGGTGTAGAACTGAAAGATGTCCTGGAAAGACGTTTGCAGAGTATTGTCTTCCGAAAAGGAATGGCCAGATCCATAAAACAAGCTCGACAACATATTGTTCACCGTCACATTCAAGTACTGGGACAAGAAATTTCTTCTCCATCCTATTTAGTCTCTTTAGAAGAAGAAAGCACCGTGGTTTTCAAAGAAAATTCCACTTTAGCTGATCTTGAGCATCCAGAACGGGTACCATTACAGAAAGTAAAAGAAACCAAAGAAGCTACTGAAAAAAGAAAAGAAAGCGCTGAAGCTCCTGCAGAGGTAAAAGCATGAGAAAAGAAATGAAAGTGACCAATCAAGAAGAAAGGATGCCTCGACCAGAGCCGCAAAAACTTCGCTGGGGAGTAGCACATATTTATTCTTCATATAACAATACTATTATCACTGTCACCGATATTACTTGCACCGAAACCATCGCTCGCGCTAGTGGTGGACAAATGGTTAAGTCTGATCGCTTGGAAAGCTCTCCGACTGCCGCCATGGGATGCGCTAAAAAAGTAGCAGAAATCTGCCGAGAGAAAGGCATTAACGGATTACTGATAAAAGTTCGAGCAAAAGGCGGCCATAATGGCCCTATGAATCCTGGTCCAGGAGCCCAGCCAGCAATTCGAGCTTTATCCAGAACCGGATTACGTATCGGAAAAATCGAAGAAGTCACTCCTGAACCGCACAATGGATGTAGAATGAAAGGCGGAAGACGAGGAAGACGAGTATAAACATGAAATGCGAAAAACTCAAAGACGATAAGAAGAACAAGAAGCTCTCTTTCCTACTTAGTGGAAGCAATGAAGTATTTGCCAATGCTATCCGAAGATTGATCATTGAAGAAGTTCCTACTCTTGCCGTTGAAGAAGTTGAAATCAAAGACAATAATTCTGCCTTACACGATGAAATGCTCGCTCTACGGTTAGGACTTATTCCTATCAAAACTGATCTTAAAAGCTATAGATTACCAAAAAATCAGGATGAAGTTACAGAAAAAAGTGCTTCCTGCACTCTCCAATTAAAATTGAAAGCAAACAAGAAAGGATATGTCTATGCTGAAGAAGCAGAAAGCGCTGATCCTAAATGTACTTTTGTCTATGAAAAGATGCCAGTAGTAAAATTATTGTCAAAACAGAAAGTTGATGTTACCATGACTGCGGTTATGGGCCAGGGTAAGGAACATACCAAATGGACTCCTGGATTGGCGCATTATAAACGGGAACCTGTTCTTAAAGTAAGCAAAATTCAAAATCCAGAAAGACTAGCCAGTGTTTGCAGTGACGGAGTCTTCAAGATCAAGGGAAACAATGTAGAAGTCGTAGCCGAGAAAGTAAACGAAAGCAAACTTCTAGACACCTATGCAGAGATGGACAAAGGAATTTCTGTAACTTATTCCGATAATCTTATTTTCAACGTCGAAAGCTGGGGTCAATTAAGCTGTAAAGAAATGCTTACCAAGAGTGCGGACATCTTACTTGAAAAAGCGGAGGAGATGGAAAAACAACTATAACATGGTTAAACGCACCGGTCCTACTAATTACCAATTGAAAGAATTGCTGGTTCAGCTAGAAAGTAAAGCTTTACAAAGTAAATTTTGGAACAGAGTCAAGGAAGACTTAGAAAAACCAACTCGACAGCGCAGAATTGTTAATGTCTATAAAATTGATAAGTACGCCCAGGACGGGGAAACGATTGTAGTGCCTGGAAAAGTATTAAGCGTCGGCGAACTAACCAAAAAAGTTGATGTTGCTGCACTCACGTTTTCAGAAGAAGCAAAAAGAAAAATTGAAGGAGCAAAAGGAAAAACCCTTTCATTACAAGAATTATTACATAAGAATCCGGAAGGAAAAGGCGTACGGATTTTAGGATGAGACTATGAAAATCTACAACGGCGAAGGCATGATCCTAGGACGCTTGGCAGCTCGAGTAGCAAAAGATGCCTTAATGGGCGAAGAAGTAAAAGTTGTCAATTGCGAAAAAGTAGTAGTCAGCGGCGCTAAAACCGGTACTTTTGCCAAAGCTAAACAAAAACGTGGCTGGGGTGGTCATCCTATGCGAAGACAAGTTCACAGCCGACTTCCTGATCGTTGGGTGAGAAGAAGCATTCGCGGCATGTTGCCTTGGAAGCAAGCTCGTGGAAAAGAAGCATTTAAACGCATCATGTGTTATAAAGGCCTGCCTGCAGAATTTTCCAGCCAAGAAATAATCACTCTTCAAGACTCTTCAGTATCGAAACTTCCTAATCTAAAATATACTACCATTGAAGAGGTCTGCAAACACCTCAATGGGAAAGCATAGAGGATTTATATCATGGCTAAAAAAGATATTATACATACACAAGGAAAGCGAAAACAAGCTATTGCCAGAGCAACCCTTAAGCCCGGAAATGGAAAAGTAACCGTGAATGGTTTATACTTGCATAACTATGGCACTGAATTACTGAGAATGAGAATAGCTGAACCATTAATGCTTGCTGGTGAAGATGCACAGAAAGTTAACTTTGAAGTACACGTTGCCGGCGGCGGTGTGAATGGACAAGCTGATGCTATCCGCTTAGCTATGGCCAGAGCCTTAGTACAATACGATTCAAAATTAAAGAAAACTTTTGACGAATATGACCGATTACTCTTAGTTGCTGACGTACGACGAAAAGAGACTCGTAAACCAAACGACTCAAAAGCTCGTGCAGCCAGACAGAAATCATACAGATGAGGATACCAACAAAATGATAACAAGGAAAATTCAAGAATTTTCAAGCAACCATCGTTTCACTGAGGTGGAACAATGATAATTCCAATTCGATGTTTTTCCTGTGGGAAGCCAGTAGGTCACCTCTGGGAAGAGTACAAGGAAAAGATAGAGAAAGGCGATGCCCCAGCCAAGATCATGGATGCTCTTGGTTTAGAACGATACTGCTGCCGAGGACTATTCATGGGACATGTTGAATTGATCGATATTGCCGGTGAATTCAAACGCGGGTAAATATTTTTTTAATTATTTTTAATCATATTTAGTTATATAATTTATTTAATATTTTTCCAATTAGGATTTACTTCTATTCTTTCTTAATCTTCTTAGTTTCAATCAATCCAGCCATATACTTCACCGCGCCTTCTTCAGTCTTTGGACACATTTCCATTAACTTCATGGTTGTGGCAACATCACCATAACTTCTGTAGAATTCTATCATGAAAGGATAATGCTTGGTGTAGGTATACCAATCCCAGATGTCTGCATTGTCAGCTTCTGGACGCTGAAGCAATTCTCTGGCTTCAACTAAGAGTTTCTCACGCTGCTGCAATTTCTCATCTTCTGTTAATTTAGGATTAACGTACAAAGTATCTAAGCGTTTCCAGAGCGAATTAACTTGTGCAGAAAATTGCAGATGATTCTCTAAATCAACTACTGCCGCAAGATATGATGGAGATTGTTCTCCCTGCCGTTCTTTAAAATACAACATCGCGCCAGCTCGTTCTACCATACTGCAATAGGCTTCATCAATAGAAGCCGGAAAATTAGTTCCATGCTGTTTCTTAATCGTATCATGACATATTTCATGTTCAATAGTATGAGCCTGGGATAACTTTTCCTTGCTCAGAAATTCAGGCGTGATAGGCGAACCTTTATGATCTATTGTAGAATTATAACTGGTCTCTGTACGCCAGAAGACATCATAACCTTCTTTTTGATAATAATCACGTTCATCTTCGAGCGTATCACTATGTGACCAGAAATAGGCATAATCAGCGATATCCATCCGATATGCTTGAAGTGAGGTTATAGGAATATTATGGCTTCTTCCATCCGGAATGATTGTTGTTTTGGTTACTAGTAAATTGTACAATGATCGCGGTGGTGTTTTACTTCCATCATTGTAGTGTTTAAAGTGATTGCTTCCCGAATATAAACCTAGTTTTTCAAAACCAAATTCTCGGACATCATGAATAAAAGCAACATCTTCTTTATACTCTTCAGGTACTGGTTCTTCAGGAGGACGAGTAGAAACCGTTATAGGCGTAAGGCTCTTGATGGGGGTTACTGAAGTGCAACCAACAAGATAGGGGATAAGAGCAGATAAAAACGCTGCCTTGGAGAGTTGATGCATACCAAGATTATAAAATACTCAGTTTAAGAACTTTATCTAATAAAAGCATTACATTTATATTCCCCTGCTTAAAAATAAATATAATGCTGATCAATATTATCCATCCTTATACCTATAAGCTGGTAGGCGATACGCTCAATATGGGTCCAGTCCCAGAATATACAGAAAGAGATGTAGGAATAGCTGCGGTAGTAAATGCAGCCTTAGATAAGGGTGCAAAAGTTCTCTTACATCGGTATCATGATGGGGATCAATTTAAAGCCATGCTTGAACAGGCGGCCTTGGCTTTAGATCCATTATACGGCTTCATTTTCGACCCTAGAATCACCTCAGTAGTCACCACCCCTTTTGGTACTCCTCGCCCGAACGCAAAGCCTGAACCAATTTCAGCAGAGACCTGGAGGGCAGTAGAAAAAATGTATACTTCAGATAGCGAATTAGAACAACATTTTATTGATGTAAATCCCATCATTTTCATCGGTGGTGTCCTAGAACGCTGTGTTACAAATATAGCCTGTTATGCTCATCAAAAATATAAAAAGCCAGGACAGGAATTATTTTATATCCCCGAACTTTGTGTTTCTCTTGATCGGGAACTACTCCAAAAGACAACCCTTCCCGAGTTTGCAAAAAGAGATATCAAGCCTTTAACCGTAGAGCAGTTCAGAAGAAGGTTATTGTAAATACGCTTTTACCACAACAATCCTTAAAAAATCCCCATTCTCTCTCAGATTGTGGTAGAAACAAAGAGTATTCTCAATGTTCCCGTAGAACATCTTACTCCCGGCATGAAGCAGTATTTAGAAGCCAAGAAAGCGCACACAGACTGCCTGATCATGCTGAGAATGGGCGATTTTTATGAGATGTTCTATGAGGATGCTATTACCGCTTCCCGAGAATTAGAAATTACCCTTACTTCCCGCGGGAAGGATGAAAAGAAAGCGCCATTAGCGGGAGTTCCCTACCATGCACTAGAAACATATCTGGGCCGGCTGATCAAGAAAGGATATAAAGTTGCAATTATCGAACAATTAGAAGATCCGAAACAAGCCAAGGGATTAGTCAAGCGAGGATTAGTAAGGATTGTAACTCCCGGAACAGTGATCGAATCTTCTCTGCTTAATGAAAAGGAAAATAATTACATCATGTCTGTGACTGCAGATGCTGATCAGTATGCTGCTGCTTTCTGCGACCTTTCTACCGGAGAATTTTTTACTATGCAGGTGCATTCATTATCTCACTTGCTCAGTTTAATGGTTCGCTTCAATCCCAGTGAAGGATTGATTCCAGAAAGCCTCAAAGTAAACACTGAGTTAATAGAAAAAATAAAATCGTCTGGCTGCTTTTTGAATTCTGTAGATGATTATTTTTTCAAATACGAAAAGGCAAAAGAGACTATCTGCAGCCATTTCAGTACTACTTCCTTGCACCACTTCGGTTTAGAAGAAGAAAAACAGTTGGCAAGTGTATCCGGAGCTCTATTGAAATACTTACACGACACACAGAAGAATTCCTTATCCCATCTGAAAACAATTTCCATCCGCAGCAACGA
>DATDTA010000007.1:0-2018 GCA_035291085.1 Candidatus Nanoarchaeia archaeon
TCACGCTCGTCATCCGTTACGACCAAAGCAACCAAAAATAACTCACCTTGGGTATCCTGGCCAGTTTCGTCAACATAGCAATATAATTTTTGCATTTTATTGGATTGTTTTGAAAAATAAAAACGGCCTTGCCGCCGTATAATATATACTTGTTGACATAATAATCTCTTGTCTAAATTTTGTCAATTTAAATTATTGAAAAATTCACTGGCTTTGGCGCCTGCCTACCGGCAGGCAGGCAAAATATGGTTTCCGCCTTCAGTAAATTTTTCTCCTACGCTAAAGCTTCGGCGAATCCGCTATAGCTTTAGCGAAAGCGGATCGGCGGACAGGCGAGCCGATTTGTTTCCGCCAGAGGTAGATCTGCCTTTGGTAGGACAGATTCTTTGGCAGTTTGCCTTTCAGCTAGTATAGCTCGCGGTTGAAATTCTACAAATTGATGGAATTCCATCAATTTGTAGAATAAATTACGCTTTCCTAATAGCAGCGAAAGAAGAACATAACAAAGCATTTAAATGAAATGGCTAAGGCTCTGAAAGCAGCCGGAGTATCCGAAATTTGGGCAACAACTATCGCACGAGGTTAGATTGCTTTGCTTCGCTCGCAAATACGATTAAGTAACCTCTGAAAAATAGCTGTTTAAGAATTAAGTTATCGTTTTCCGGAAATTCTTCGGACACAGGACTGAAGATTTTGATCTTCTTCAATGCTGTGTCTGGCTAACTTCTCTGGATTTTCTTGTCTTAGGCAAGTTTAAGCAGTTGTTTTCTTGCAAGGAACAGGTTAGCTAGCATAAAGCTTGTATAGAGCTTCATGCCGTTCTTGTACAATCCTCTGTATCTGGTCTTGGTATATCCCCAAAGATGCTTGATGACTAAGAATGGCCTTTCGACTTTGGATCTGACTATTGATCGTTTCTTGTTGATCTCCTCCTGGTTTATGGTTAGTGGCTTTCCTCTGACCGCCTTGATGGTTACCCGCCATTTAGTCCCATTCTTTCGGAATTGTCTGGCTTTGACAGTATCATGGTAGGCTTTGTCCCCATAGACCTCTCGTTCCTCTCCGTGGAGTAGATCATCAAATAGTTGGCTGTCGTGAATGCTGGCGGTGGTTACTTTGAGGGTATGAACTAATCCTGATTGTGAATCCGCCCCAGTATGAGCTTTGAGCCCAAAATGCCAGTCGTTGCCTTTCTTGGTTGAGCTCATCTCCGGGTCGCGCTTGCCACTTAGGTTCTTGGTGCTTGAAGGGGCTGCGATTATGGTAGCATCGGTGATTGTTCCTTTCTTTAGGATCAATCCCTTGTCCTCAAGAATCCGATTGACTCTTCCGAACATCTTCTCTGGCAAGGCATGCTTCTCCAGAAGGTGACGGAAATTAAGGATAGTCGTTTCGTCAGGAGCGGTATTACTCATCATGTCCAGTCTTAAAAACTTCTGGAAAGAGTTGCGGTCATAGATAGCGTCTTCCATTTCAGGATCTGAGAGGTTGTACCACTGCTGGAGGAAGTAGATTTTAAGCATTAATACCAGGTCTTTCTTCTTTCTGCCCGCTTCAGCTTCAGAGTAGTGAGGTTTAATCAGCTTAACCAGATTATCCCAGGGGATTACCTGATCCATTTCATTGAGAAATCTTTCACAGCGCAGAGTCTTACGATTAAAGGATGCCAAAGACAGAAACGAAGTTTGTTGAGTCATTTTGATAAAATTAATTCTTCCTCTATTATTTTATCAAATTTAAAACTATTTATTAATGGTTTTTCAGAGGATACTTAATTAAAAATTAGGGATTTGGCTTTAATTAATAATTCGCTAATCTGCAGTCGAATAACGTTAGAATCTTAAACTATCTTTTAAATCCCATGTTTTTATAAACTAGAACTAGCCAAATACTACCACGCTCTAGAGCGTGGTAGTATTTTACTTAAGGATTGTAAGGAGATTTTTTGAAAGCTTGGTTTTATCTTTTAATTGTTCCACTATCTTTGACAGTCTTTCTTTTTCTTTCTTGTTGGCATT
>DATDTA010000008.1:0-16881 GCA_035291085.1 Candidatus Nanoarchaeia archaeon
GACCTTCTTGCCTTTGTCCAGTGGTGTGAGGAGTGGTTCATTTTTTACTACAAATCTAGTTTATAGTCTACCTCTATTGATCTTTGGAAAAAGAAAAAGTTCTCTAAAATGCTACTTTAAACAGATGCCAGGTATAACCCAATTTTCTCTCTGAAATAACCTTAAAATCATATCCCTGTTTTTTGCATAAATCCTTAACTGGTCCAGCATCAGAAAATGAAGCCCAAGCAAAATATAATTTTCCACCGGGTTTTACAAAGCCTGGAGATTGTGATAAAAATCTTTCCATCAAGCTGGTGGTTGGTTGTTCAATGTTCCAAGCCTCATCAAGAATTGGTAAATTGGCAACAACATAATCAAACATTCCATTAACGTTATCAAATAGATTTGATCTAACAACCTCAACCCTATCTTCAAGACAATATCTTTTTACATTTTCTTTTGTATTATCCAGAGCTTTATCATCAACATCTGTCGCCACTACTCTCTTGGCTCCATGAAAAGCACTATACAAAGCAATTACGCCTGAACCAGTCCCAATATCGAGGATATCCTTATCGCGGACATCAGTTAAATTATCAAGAATTATCTTTGAGGAGTTTGTTACCCCTGGATCTGGAGTGAATACGCCCTTTTTTACTACAACCTTCAATCCTTTGATCTCAATTTCATAATCAGGATGTTGAAATAACGAGTGCCATTTGCTCATGGAATTAAAAATTAAGCTTCACTTTTAAGTTTATGTGAACTTTTTTTAATAACCAACCAACGTTAAACTCAGTTCCATTTCTTCCATCCTTCCCACAACAACATTTAATAATCTCAAAATAATAATCTCTTCATGAACCGCACTATCAAACTGTTAATGCTCTCAGACATTTTAATCTATACCGGTTTCGGCCTTATTGCGCCGATATTAGCTATCTTCATCAAAGACAATCTTGTGGGGGGAACCATTTTTGCGGCAGGTTTTGCCAGCACTTTATTCCTAGTTACCAAATCAGCTATACAACTGCCTTTCTCTAGATATGTCGACAAAAGTGAAGATAAATTAAAATGGCTCATGGTTGGAACCTTTCTCATCTCTTTAGTTCCGTTGTTATACATATTTTCTGACCACATTTATTATATTTATGCTGCAGAAATATTGCATGGTCTGGGCAGCGGATTAGCTTACCCGACCTGGCTGGGGTTATGGAGTACCCATCTTGATAAGAAACAGGAAAGCTTTGAATGGAGCCTTTATTCTACCGGTATAAGCGTAGGAACGGCTATAACCGCAGCTATTGGAGCCATCTTAGCTGAATTTGTGGGGTTTACCGTCACTTTTTTGATGGTAGGACTTATGTCTTTAGCTGGATGCGGGGTATTATTTTTCTTGGAAAGAAAAAAAGAACGCCTGCATAAAGCAAAAGTTGAAGATTATCCACAGCGAAGCAAGGCAACTAACGGTACCAATGGGAAATATTAATTTTAGCCATAGGAAATAACTTTAGCCACGATTATTAAAGTGATTTTCTATAAATGCTTCTTCTAGCGCTTTCAGTCTTTCTTTTGGCCTCTCTGCTTTAGTGATAAATGATCCCGATACAATTAAGTCGGTGCCAGCCCTGGCTGCATCTTTAACTGTTTTAGGATTCATGCCGCCATCAATAATTATTTTTACAGAAGGATTAATTTTTTTGATTTCAGTAATCTTCTTCAAAGGAGATTTCAAGTATTTTGCACCATAAAAACCTGGATGGACAGTCAGGATGAGAACATAATCAATATCTTTTAGAGAGGGTTTAATTTCTGCTACCTTCGTTTCAGGATTCAAGGCAAAAGCAACTTTTCTTTTTTGCAATTTTGCTTTTTTTATATAATCAGAAATATTTACCGTTTCTGCTTGCACAATACAGAATTCGACTTTCTTCCCATGTTTCTTGATCCATTTTTCTGGGTCCTTGACCATCAAGTGAGCGATATAGTTGAATTTTTTTGACAACTTAAATGGAAACCATAACGAAGCATTTGGGACAAATTTTCCATCAGCGATATCCAAATGTAAATATTTGGCTACCCCGGAAAGATTATCAAGAATCAGATCTAATTCCTCTTGGTTCTTAGCCATCACAGAAGGAAAAACTTTCTGCCTCATCGTTCTAATCTCTTGATTTTCTCAAGCCGGCGCTGATGCCGTGGTTCCTTAGAAAAGGGAGTAGTCAAAAAGATTTCACACATCCTTTTTGCTTTATGCAAATGAGTAAACCAACCAGACAAGCAGAGAATATTAGCATTATTATGTTCTTTCGATAATCTCGCTTCTTTCAAAGAGTACGGAATGGCTGCTCTAGCCCCTTTGATCTTGTTAGCCGCAATGCACATTCCCTGCGCAGAACCGCAGACGAGAATACCTAGGCTTTTTTCTGCAACCACTTTTTTCGTGAGAGGAATGGCAAAATCGGGATAATCATCTCTAGGATCAAGCCTTTTGTTTCCTATGTCAACGTAGGGAACGCGTTTATGCTCAAGCCAGCGTTTGAGCTTCTCTTTGAGATGAAAGCCGGCATGGTCCGAACCGATATAGATTGGTCTCATTTTTTACCTCTTCCAGCAGAACCGAATAAGCGTATTCGCTGTTCTGCTACTTTTTGTATTAAATCACGGGCTGGAGCTAGGATATGTCTCGGATCAAAGTCTTTCGGCTGATGGTGAAGAGCTTTTCGTACTGCGGCATCAAAGGCAATACGAATATCTGTATCAGTATTTATCTTTGTAATACCGTTCTTAATCGCTACTTTAATTTGGCTATCGGGAACACCTTTTACTCCAGATAGATCTGCGCCGTATTTTTCTGCCGTTTTTACTAAACCCGGCGGAACCCCAGAAGCGCCATGCAATACTAAGGGAACTTTTACTTGCTGTTTAATTTCTTGCAAAATATCTTGCCGCAAGGATGCGTTTCCTGCAAATTTATATGCGCCATGGGAAGTGCCGATAGCAACAGCGAGAAAATCGCATCCTGTCCGTTCTACAAATTCTTGTGCTTTTGCAGGATTAGTGTAAATAATACTTCTGGAAGAAACTAAATCCTCTGCTCCGCCGATAGTGCCCAGCTCTGCTTCCACCGAAATTCCTTTTTTATGGGCCAGAGCGACTATTTGTTTTGTTAAACGAATATTATTTTCAAAATCTTCCTGTGAAGCATCAATCATGACGGAAGAATATCCTTTCTGGATAGCTTGTTTGATGAGGCCTATATCTTTGCCATGGTCAAGATGCAAGGCGATTGGAAGATGAGAATTTCCTGCAGCAGTTTTGGCAATTGCATATAAATAATCCATGCCAGCATACCTTAATGCTCCTTCTGAGGTAGCAAGAATGATTGGAGCTTTCAATTTTTGAGCAGCAGCAACAACTCCTTGTATTATTTCCATGTTGTTGACGTTAAAGTGAGCCACTGCGTACTTTCCTTCCTGTGCTTTCAGTAAGATTTTTTTTGTGTAGGCAAACATTTTTAGTTCATTTAGATTTCTTTTTCTGTTATTTTTATTTCGTATTTTTTCATCATCATTTTTGCTTCTGTTTCTGTTAATTGTCCTACTTTTGCTCCTACATGTTGAATAACAGAGGAAGCATTGATCTGCCCTAAACGTAAGGCCTCTTCGAAAGAATAACTTTTTATTAACCCGGCTAAGAAACCAGACGTAAACGCATCACCCGCTCCGGCGGTGTGGACTATTTTTACTTCCGGAGTCTTGGTTAGTGAATACATCATATTCTTCTGTACGGCATATAATCCTTTTCTTCCATTGGTAACTATAACGATTTTAGGACCACTTTTTTGTAACTCTGTGAGAAGAAACTGAAAATCATTTGAATGAGATTTAAGTACCGCTTGCGCTTCTTCCTTGTTAAGGACTAAGACTTGAGTGTTTTGCAAGATCGTAGAAAGTTGTTTCTTTCCTTTCTGTGCTAGGTATAGGGAGGGGTTGAAGAGCAATTTTATATTTTTCTTTTTAGCAAGTTTAGCTATCTCAAATGCGGTTTGCTGTGATTTCCCAGTTAAAGTTGCTAAGTAAATCCAAGAACACGTTAATTGGTTAGACTGCAGGTCTCTGGAAGATAAATCGGTAGAAGCCCCTTTGTGTACCAGAATAATTCTATCTTTTTCTTTGGTAGAGGAAATGATGGTTGCTAAATCGGTTTGTTGTTTACTTCGGACATGGCAAATATTTTCTACTCCATCTGCTTTGAGCTCTTTAAGGATGAAGTTTCCGTCATCGTCATCGCCTATTTTTGTTGCTGTTTTTACTTTTAGTCCTAATCTTACCAAGGCGGAAGCCGAGTTAGTTGCTCCTCCACCTGAACGTTTATCTACTGATTTAACGAGAACTTTATCACCAAGCTTGAGCGAGGAGAAAGATTGTTCAATAGTGAGGAATGTATCAACCGTTGCTGAGCCTACACAGAGAACATCATATTTGGACATCTATTCACCGGATAAAAGGAATATTTTGGGGTTTAAAAACATTCTTCTCTGTTTGCCTCATAAAATTTATAAAGAAAATACCCAAATGATAAGCCATGGTAACTGCAGATATGTCTAAGGATGAAAAAGTAGGCTTCCATAAGGGTTCTTTAGCTACTTTAAGCAAGGAACGGGAAGAATTGATGCGAATTTTACAGATTGTCGAACAGCTTATGCAGATGCATATCAAAGAATTGAAAGATTTTGGTGTGGACTTAGCAGCACAGGCTAAAGATGACACCAAGAAGCTGAAAGGCAAGAAAGCTATTGAAGATGTCCTTGGATAGAGATTCTTGTTGTGAAAGAGAACTTAGGCCGGAATTCGTAAGAAAGATGCAAAAGATTGCTAAACAAAAGAGCATTAAAGTTGATGATTTTGTTCAACGATATGGTTTATAGAGTTCTAAAAGTAAAAAAAATTAATTTCTATTTATTCCCTAGGAGGGATATAATATACTTTAGGGATACCAGAGGTAACGTTTAACTTTCCACCATCATCACATTGAACCCAGTCACGCATTTTAGGGACTACAGAACCAACAATTTTGCCATCTTTGTATAAATCTAAGGTAGTATAGTCTACTTTTCCGGATTTTTGATGATAAGTTGCTTGCACTCGAAGTCCACCCACATCACAACCTACCAATTTTATCTCTTTATTTTCATCACATCCACCCAATAAACTAGTTAATCCGATAAGCGCACCCATAGTTGTTTGTTTCATTGTTAGTTCCCTCACAATATTTTAACAATTTTGTTCTAAAAAACTTTATAAAAATTACGTAATTAAACTACACAATCACTTCTCCCCTATGAATCTTGGGCAAATAATTCAGAATAACCCCTTCTTTGTATTTTGAGCAGCCGACAATATCTCCTTTATATTCTATCAAGACAAATCTTGCTTCAGCACCTAAATCTTTCCTCAAATCAACTCCATGAAAATATGCTTTAATCTCGCGCTGATCTAATTCAATAATATTTTTCAGTTTATCCCGGGCTTCTTTGGCTAGCAGCTGAGCACCTTCTTTGCTTAAACGCACAGAATTTCCTTTGATCTCGGCAACGTATAACCCAAATTTATCTACCCGTAATTTCTTAAGATCAATTTGAGCAATGTCTTTGTTGATCAGAGAAAGACGCCCATCCTTGCCTTGCAGATAGGTGTAATCACCGGTGAAGAAAGAGCCATAGGTATCTTCGAAGAGCTGGCGGATCTTTTTGATGTCCCGGGTGTTGAGGAAGGTGAGAGTTTGCATTTAACAGTTAGAATGTGTACTTAGTTAAAAAGATTTTTAAAAAAGCGCTCTTTTTGACATAATAGGGTTCTAGATGTTATATCAAGATGGAAACAGAAGGAGTAGAATACAAGTTAGAAGGAGCAGAATCATCTAATCCGCATTTTAAAACATTCTCAGCTATCAATTCCAGATTATTAGTGCGAAGAGACCCATTATATCTAGTAGAATGTCTCGATGGAACAGTAGAACGTATCAGAGATATGCCTGCTTTTTTATCAGAAAGCCCGCTCAGCATTTACCCAGAGCTATTTGAAATTCGATCCAGCCGAGACGATTTATTAAAAATAAAAGATGATAAAATAGTAACCTTAGACTGTCCCAATGGAACAATTCCCGGAGTCTGGAGTGGTCGTCGTTCCTGCCTCACCATAGATTCTGTAACAGGAAACTTGTATAAGCTTAAAGGAGTAGCCGTCGCAGTAATACCTGGTAATCAAGACTATGAAGAAGATGAACCGTTATACCTAGAAGGCGGACAATTTTTACGTAACGCCCACAACGAGAGAATTTTTTCTGATCGTTTTAATAGAGTTTTAGCAGATAATGGTGTGGAACCAACCATGGAATATGTTGGCTATTACAAATCTCCTTTTAGAGTAAGAAGACATAAAATCGCCGCCAGTGTTATTCGTGTTAAAGGCGACACAAGATTAGATGAATTAATGTATGCGCTGGAGTTTGAAGCCTATTTTCAAACGACAAATACAAGAGAATTGAAAGCACACTTTTCCCTGCAATTGTCTCAATTTTACTGGGATATAGGTTTCGTCGTGGGGCAGCTCAAAAAATTGATGGACAAAAGCGACCAGTCTTGGAGCGATAATCCAGAACGTACTAATGCCCATATTGGAAATGTGGTAATCTATCCAGCAGAAGAAAATAATCTAGCAATAGGTTTGGTTGATTTTGATGCTTCGTGCGATTTTCGTGATAAATCAAAAGAGGATTTGCTGCAGCAGCAGAATGAGGAATATGGTAGCCTATTAGCTAGCTCTATCGATAAAGTGGCAAGTGCAAGAGCAATTGGATTATATTACTATCCACAGTTAAAATTCCCTGCCCTGAGATTTAACTTTGGCATCGGTTTTATGGCAGGTTATGAAGCAAGGAAGTTCGTAAAACGTAGCATTGAAGCGGGAAGATTACAGGAGTTAAAAGACTTGATAAACTTCGGCAAAATACCGCGTCCAAGATTAGTCAAGAAAAAACCAGTTACAGCAGGCATTCGTGATGGATTTGACATCAACTTAGGTTCTTTCTTAACTTAACCCACTCCCCATACCGGGTTATCTTTCCTTTTAATATCAGCGATCTCTTTCAGCACTTCTAATTCTCTCTTCGATAAATGTTTCTTTAATTCTTTTAGTTTCTTAAAATGTTCTTCAGAGATATCGGTATACAGGTAATCTCCCTCTTTCACTTGTCGGCCAATAGTAACCCCGTCCATGGCCATAGCTAATTGTTTTCCTTGCTCAGCAACAGTTAATGATTCTTGAGATTCTCCTAAACTTTTGACGTTGGAAACACGCAGTCCATCTGCTTTCATAATGGGATCGCCAGTTCTTATCCTGCCCACCTCTATATCGACACCAATAATAGCGGGGTTGCTTTGGCGAAACATGTATCCCTTCATGAGCAAGAATTTGCAAGGCCGCACTAAATTTGCTAATTCTCTTTTTTCAATTTCTTTCTTTAAGCCGTCAACATACTTTTCGTAATCTTCAATGGTTTTGTAAATAACTTCATTGAGAATAAGAGTTAAACCTTTAACCTTGGCGTATTCAGCTATATCTGGAGCAATCTTGATGTTGAATCCTAACAACACGCCGGTAAATTCATCTTTTTCTTTAAGTGTTTCTAACTGGGAAAGATCTTTTTTATTGATATCTCCTAAAGAAGCAGAAGCGATAGGGATATTTTTTTCTTCCAGTAAATGGCGTAGTGCTTCTAAACCACCGATAGTGTCCGATTTAATCATCACACCGTTTTCTTGCTCAACAAACGAAAGTACTTCGCCAACCTGCTGTTGTACTTCTTGCTTCAGCCGTTCAGTTTCTTCAGGCTTTCCCGAACAGCTGCGCAAAGGCATGCCAGCAATAGCATCTTCCAATCCCGGAGCGGAGATCTTCACTCCGGTTGCGGCGATAACTTCTTTCACATTTTTGAATTTGCTTTTCTTTTCACGCATCTCTGATAATTCTGCTGGTTCTAAGAGAGCGCGGATTTTTGTGACGATAGGTTGTTCCAGATTACCGATGATCAACACGTCATTTACTCGCAATTTCCCGCTATAGATAATACAATCGAGAGTCACACCCAGCCCTTTTTCTTCTTTTACTTCCAGAATGGTACCTTCACAGTATCCTTTTTCCTCTACTTCCAATTGTTTTTCCAAGTACTTCTGCGCCAATCCGGTGAGAACCATCAGTAACTCAGGAATGCCCTGGCCGGTGTGCGCAGAGACAGGAATAATGGCGACTTGTTTTGTGAAATCGCTAACTCGGTCAAAACGTTCTGCTTGTAAGGAATGTTCTGCAACTTGAGCAACTATCTCGTACATTTTTTTTTCAAAGTTACCCTGAATATTGTAATCTAAAAAATTGATGTTATCTAAAAGAAATTTTTTCTGATCGTACTTCCAGCTGTTAAGCAGATCGATTTTATTGGCGGCAATGATAAAAGGAACTTTATTTGCTTTGAGAATCTCAATGGACTCAGCAGTTTGCGGTTTAAATCCTTCATTGATATCAACCACAAGAATAGCGATGTCAGCTAGAGAACCTCCCCGTTTTCGCAATGAGGTAAAAGCAGCGTGTCCGGGTGAGTCTATGAAGAGCAGGCCAGGGATGGTTAATCCGGATTTTATGGCATTTAGTAATGGACCGCAGATGGTTTGGATAGTTTTGATGGGGACGATACTACAGCCGATGGCCTGGGTAATTCCACCTGCTTCCCTAGCTACGACGGCAGTTCCCCTAATTCGATCTAAAATACTTGATTTGCCGTGATCAACATGCCCGAGCACAGTTACAATGGGTCGCCTGGTTGCCATGCCTTATTTGGGGGATAAATTCTTTTTAAAGTTATCTGACTTACTAGAAAGACTCACCAGCAAGTAGCAACAACATTTATATAGAGTTGCGAATTTTAAGGAAAACTATGGTTGAATACGAAATACAAACACCGAAATATGTAACGCCAGAGATACTGAAAGGTATTGAAAATTTGATGGTGGAAGGGCAGATGCATCCAAGATGTCCTGTCGGTGATATGACTGTAGAAGTAGCCGCAGGAGTTGAGCCGCGTGATGCTGTGGATGAAATGATCAAAAGGACCAGCCGGGATGAAACTACTTCTATCTACCAAAAATTATTTCCTCAAACAAGAGGTTAATCAGTAAAGACATTTTTCGTAAAAATACCAAACCATACGAAAAGCTTTTTTGCTTTTCGGGGTTTCGAGAAATTCCTGTGAGTTTTTCGGAAACCTTTAAAAGTAAAGTTGGTAATTATCCCTTTATGGAGACAAAAGAAATACATTTAAGCCCGGAATTTGAGAAAGCGATACTAGACTTGGGCTTCTCAGAATTTACCGAGATTCAGGAAAAATGCATCCCGCTTATTCAGCAAGGGAAGGATGTTATAGGCTTATCATATACTGGTTCAGGAAAAACCGCTGCTTTTGGTTTTCCTGCTTTGGAAAAAGTAAACCCCGGAAAAGGATTACAATTGTTAGTAATGGTTCCTACTCGAGAATTATGTGTGCAAGTGGCCAAGGAATTCAGAAAATTCACCAAATACCGAAAAACGTTCATCGTAGAAGTATACGGTGGTGTTTCCATTGGACCGCAGATTGACAATTTACAGAGAGCAGATGTCGTGGTCGGAACCCCCGGAAGACTTCTTGATCATCTTGGTCGGGGGACTTTAGAAACACATAAAATTCACATATTAGTTCTTGACGAAGCAGACAAAATGTTTGAAATGGGATTCAGCGATGATGTAAAAAAGATTATTTCACAAGTCCCAAAAAACAGCCAGAAATTATTGTTCAGTGCAACCATGCCTCAAGATATCATGGATGTTGTCCGACAGTACATGAAAAATCCTGAGAAAATCAAGATGCAGACTTATGTGGACAAAGATAAGCTTATACAACATTACTATGACGTTGATAGGAGGGATAAATTTTCTTTACTGGCACATATTATCAAGCAAAATCCGGGCGGATTGATCTTAGTTTTCTGCGGTACGCGACATATGGTGGACGCAGTCAGCAAAAATTTATACCGGCAGAATATAAAAGCACAACCAATTCACGGTGGTATTACCCAGAATCGCAGAACGCAAGTCATGGATGCTTTTCGCGACGGAAAATTGGATGTGTTGGTAGCGAGCGACGTAGCTGCACGCGGGTTAGACATTAAAAATGTAAACTTGGTTATTAATTACGATATCCCTAAAACTTCTCAGGAGTATGTTCATAGAATTGGAAGAACTGCTCGAGCTGGAAGCGAAGGAAAAGTAATTTCATTCTTGTGTTCAGAAGATCACGATAATTTTAGACGAGTGTTACAGGATAGATCCTTGCTTATTCAGAATGAACCAGCTCCGCAATTTCCCCGAGTTGAGTTCGTACGTGCCCAGAGACAAGATGGATTCGGATCCCGGGGCGGACCGCGAGGAGGAGGCCAAGGTCGCGGTTATGGTGGGCATGGAGCTAGAGATTCTAGAGGGCCTCGAAGAGATTCAGGAAGTCGAAGAAGGTATTAGTCTTTCGCATAATTTATAAATAATTCATTCTGAGAGCTTTGCATAAGTCTAGCAAGGGTGAAAAATATGATGGAAAAATTAGAAGCAGTAATTCTTGATTGGGCTGGCACCACTATGGATTATGGATGTTACGCGCCAGCAGTGGTTTTTATGAAAGTATTTGAAGAAATGGGAGTTCCTATAACTATAGAAGAAGCACGAGCGCCAATGGGCGCGCATAAGAAAGTGCATATCAGAAAGATCACAGAATTATCTTCCGTGCGTGAACGATGGTTTAGAAAACATGAAAAAGAACCTACTGAAGCAGATGTTGAAACTTTGTTTACAAATTTTATTCCTGCACAAATGGCTTGCTTAGCAGAGTATGCTGACCTTATTCCTGGAACATTAAATGCATTAGCTGATTTTAAAGAAAGAGGATTAAAAATTGGCTCAACTACCGGCTATACTGGAGAGATGATGGAATTATTGTTAGCAGAAGCAAAGAAGCGAGGCTATACCCCTGATGTCTCGGTGTGTGCAACTGGACGTTTCGCAGTTCAAAACGGGAACAAGCTTGAATTTGGACAGATACAAGGTCTTGGAAAAGATTGGAATACTAGCAGGCCAAAACCACATATGTGCAATCTTAATCTGGTCTTGTTAGATGTGGCAAAACCACACTTATCTGTAAAAGTTGGCGATACTCTTCCAGATGTTAAAGAAGGTCTCGATGCAGGAATGTGGACTATCGGTCTAGCCATGACTGGAAACGAAATGGGTCTTACCGAGGAAGAAATTAAGAAGCTTAACCCTAATGATTTTCAGAAAAAATTAGAAACCGCGCGTAACCGAATGCATGAGGCAGGGGCTCATTTTGTAGTTAATAGTATTACTGAAGTTCCAAAAGTTCTTGATGTTATTAACCAACGACTTATGCAAGGGTTACGGCCTTAAAAGCTATAATTTTTAATATCTCTTTCTTTTTCTTCTATATATGTCGATCGTAACCGAAGGTTCCTGCAAGATCAAAGTAGAACTGCCGCCAAAAGATGTACACGCCCAGATGGAAGTTTTTTACAATCCGGTGATGGCTTCTAATCGGAATATTGCAATTCTGTTACTTAACTCTGTTGAGAATGAACAGATGAATATTGCTTCACCCCTAGCTGGATCCGGTATTCGCGAATTGCGCTTTCTGAAAGAGTTAAAACAGGGAAAAGTACAGACTATTTTTGCGAACGATCTTAAGGAAAATTTTCCAAAAGTGATGGCGGAAAATATGAAATTAAATAATGTTGCAAAAAAGCTGAAAGACAAGATCATTGTCCACAATGATGATGCCAATCTCTTTTTACTGAATCAGGTCAAGCATTGTATTGATGAAAAGTTCTGTGGATATTTTGATTACATTGATATCGATCCCTTTGGCAGCCCTAACCCATTTTTAGCTTCGGCGGTAGCAAGAATTACCCGGGAGGGAATAATTGCAGTTACTGCAACTGATACTGCCGCCTTAACCGGGACTTATCCAAAAGTAACCAAAAGAAAATATTGGGCTAGAGCAATACGTAATTATATGATGCATGAGATTGGATTGCGTATTTTGATTCGGAAAGTGCAACTACAAGGAGTACAATTTGATAAAGCTTTGATTCCGATATTAGCGTATCACAAGAATCATTATTTCAGGATTTATTTCCGAAACATAAAAGGCAAGGAACGATGCGATGAAGTGTTGAAGGAACACAAGTATCTTCTGTATACTCCAAAAACGTTGGAATTCAAGACCAGCGATTTTAATACACAAAAAGGATTGGAGTATTTTGGCCCATTGTGGATAGGAAGGTTGTTTGATAAAAAATTGATCGCGAAAATGGCAAAAGAGAATCATTTTCCTGAAGAGCAGAAGTTTTTGAATTTGCTGTATGAAGAATCTAAGAAAGACACGGTTGGTTTTTATGACTTGCACGTTATCGCTAAGAAATTTAAGTTGGAAACAACCAAACTTGAACCGGTGTTAAAGAAAGTGAAAGGAGCGAGGACGCAATTTTCTGGGACGGGAATCAAGACCAAAGCGGGTATTAAAGAAATTGTGAAAGCGATGAAAAAGAAACAAACGAGATAAGTTTTATATATTCCAATCTCTCCTTGATGATATGAATATTGATGACATTTTAAAGCAGGGACCATTCAAAAATGAGGATGATTTTACTGCTGAAATGAGTAAAACTGCGGGAGAGAAAGTACTTTCTCGCCTCGACGAAACATTTGAAAGCAGAGAAAAAGGATTAGCTTGGCTTTATACTGCTTGTCCAGCTTTGGGTGGAGAAAGACCATACGATATTTGTAAGCGCGGTCAGACCAATTTAGTTATAGACGAATTAAATCGGATAGACCACGGGATGCATTCATGATAAAAAAAGAAAGCCCAAACAAAAAAAACTTAAGTGCTCAACAATGTAATGTCCTTTTTGACAAAGAAACAGAAGCTCCTTTTACCGGCAAGTGGCTGTACAATAAAGAAAAAGGAAATTATATGTGCGCTTCCTGCGGAACAGAACTATTCTCTTCTGATACCAAATTTGATTCCGGCAGCGGCTGGCCCAGTTTCACTGATGCTAATAAGAAAAATATTGAATTGAAAGAAGATAACAGCCATAGCATGCATAGGACAGAAGTATTGTGTAAGAAATGCGGCGGGCATCTGGGACATTTGTTTGATGACGGACCTGGTCCAACCGGGAAGAGATATTGTATCAATTCTGTATCGCTTGATTTTGAGAAAGGAGAGAAGAAGAAAAAATGACCATCGATGAATTGCTACCAGTTGAAAGTTCGGCAGAATTGATCTATGCACCAGGCAATTTCGGCGCCAAGATAGAGAAAGGAAAACTGCTGCTGCCAAGCGAAGTATATGAAGTTCTTGCCAGTCACGAAGAAAGCGAATTGGGGTATGCGTATGAAATAATTTGCGCTTTCGAAAATAGATCATATGATTTTAAGGCAGAAGTTGCTGGTGCTCTGGGCTGGAACAGAGAAGAAGTTGAAACTGCCTACGAAAAGTTATTCCGGCAGACCTATCATTCTATCCCAGAACAAATTTTGCGCTGGACGGGAAGAGAAGAGGATGCTCAGAAGTTGCGAGAATCTGAAAAGAGCAAAAATTAATTATTTACTAACCCTCTCATACATTCCCATCAGCTTCGCCTCAGCAAGAACATGATTCTTCATTACTTTCTCCACTTCTGCTTTGGTAGCTCCTTCTGGTAATTCTAATTCTGCGTCTAACGCATACAGTTTGAAGAAATAGCGATGCTCTCGGTCAGGAGGACAGGGGCCGCCGTAGGTATTATTCCCACCAGTGTTCCGGCCTAACTTCCCGGGAGGATTTTTTCCTTCCGGAATCTCCCTGGTGTCTGCAGGAATATTAAATATCACCCAATGATCCCATACTTCAATATTGAACTTTTGTTTCGCGAAATCTGGAATATCTGGATCATCCATGATTAAGACTAAAGCCTGAGCGCCTTTAGGAACATCAGAGAATTGTAATGGTGGATTGATATTCTGGCCATCGCAGGTATATTTAGAAGGGATTTTTCCTCCTTCTGTAAAAGCAGGGCTGGTTAGTTTCATTTCAGATACCCACGTTGTTGATTCTGCCACTTCTTGTTGAATTGGCTGCTGGATTTCTAGTGATGTGCAGCTTATTAAAAAGATTGTGGTGATCAGAAACAATGCTGTTTTGAAAACCATAACAGAAATAATTGGAAATTATTTAAATAAGTTATGTTGTAAACAGTTTTCCCAGATTATTCTAAAACTGAAAGGTATCTGAAAAGCAAATAATATTTATTTTATCATTATCACTTCTGGAAGTCCACGAAAATCTTCATCTCCCGTGACTACTTTAGCTTTCAATTTCCTCGCGGTTTGCAAGACAAATACGTCTGCTAAACCCATATGCTTTCGCTTGTTTCTGATGATAGCGTGATTTTTCCCAGCTTCCTCAGCAAACTGAAGACTGACATTATAAACCAAAGATAGCGAGAGAATAATTTTTCTTGCCTCTTCAAAAATATTTCCCTTACGCTGGAAATGACTTGACAATTCAGCAATAGTAATAACATTAGTGTAAATGGTATTTCCATCATTTTCTACTATTTTTCTTACTTTTTCGCCTAGAGAAGTTCCATCAAAATATTCCACCCAAGCATAAGCATCAATGACGAAGATATTCATTCTTCCAATTGTCCCCTAAATTTATCAGCCTTAGTAAACGGCCCTATCCCTTTAAACAATCCAAAACCGCTCCGGGGTATTTTTTTAATTTCAATTACAATAGTTTGGTCTTCTTCCAGCCCTTCTTCTTCCACGATAGCCTTCGGTACTGTAACCATTAAAGAGCCACCGATTTTCCTAGTTTTAGTTATTGCTTCCATCGTATAACTAGTAGTATAACTTAATTATATTTAAAGTTTTCTAAGAATTCAGCCCAGTGCTAAATCCATCTTGGCTACTTCAGCACTCTGAACGCCCTCGATCTCGCCCATTTTCTGAGCGATGCCGTCAAAATCAGCGCCATCAACATCATACATAGCTAGAATAAGAACTGCTTTCAAACCAAAGGCAATAGGTTCGATCTTGGTTTGCATCTGGCCGATTGCGCCTGCTTCTTCTGCAATTTTCATCGCTCGGGTTTTGATTGCTTCTAAATCTACGTCAGGAGATTCCGGCATTAATTTGAAGGTTATGATTGCTTTTGCCATGTTAATGATTGTACTTTTTTTCTCTTTTATCTAATTCTATGTAAATTGCATCAAGCCTAGTATTAACGATTTGAAAAACTTGCGGTTGTTGGCTCAAAAATAATCGCAGTAAGTCAGTTAGATAATGAGATTCTTTTATTAAACTGCCTAAGGAATAATCTTGAACATCTTTTTTATTTATTTCTGCTAATCTTCCTAGGGCTTCCCTTGCCAATACTCGTTGTTCCAATAGTTCAGATTCAGTCATTTTATTGTCTCCAAAACAAAAAAAACTAATTAGGCCCTTCAAATCCGCAGGGGCAGGTGTATTTTAACCCGTTTACCCTGGCAAAAGAACTGCGCACTATTTCATAGTCGCCGCACTTGGGGCAAAGAAAAGTAACTGCGCCTTCGTCATTGTCAATTCGTTTCTTGGTAGATATACATACTTTTGCTTGCATGAAGCTATCAGACTTATGGTTATTTATAAAGTTTTTTGTGGTACGATCGTTTTTTGGCTGTGGTTCTTTATAAAACCAACTGAATTTTTAAAAAACCACCTGGTTTTAGAAAAGTTTTTATAGTAACTAAAGTTACCATAGGTATGGTTAAAAAAATAAAGAAAACCGATGTTAAGGAGTTTAAGGAAGCTTATCAAAAGGTGCTCTTCTGGTTTTTTTCTTTTCCAACTCGAGAGATTGGATTGAGTGATCTGTCTGAAACAGTAGGGATTGCCAAATCAACAGCTAATAAAATTGTTACTACATTGGTAAATGAACAATTTCTTAATTTAGAGTTTATTGGAAGAGTCTGGCGTATCTCCTGCAAGCAGGATCATATCTATAATTTTTCCAAAAAAATAAGTTACAACCTTATGATGGTCTATGAATCAGGTATACTTCAAGAAATTCATCGCCGCATTCCTAATCTAAAAGCTGTTATCCTTTTTGGAAGCTATAGAAAAGGTGATGATACCGAAAAAAGCGATATCGATATTGCCGTAGAAGTAGCAGGAGATCAAGAGATAAAGATTGAATCATTAGGTATCCTGCAAACTTTTGGATATAGGAAAGATGTCCAAGTTAATCTACATATATTCTCTAGAAACAAAATAGATATTAACTTATTCTCGAACATTGCAAATGGCATCCTCTTAGAAGGATTTCTGGAGGTTAGACCATGACTATAATCAGGCAAAAAAGACCAGATAAAAAGAATGCGCTTAGCATAGTCGAAGCAGCAAAAAATGATATGGAATTTACGTTATCGCTTAAAGTTACAGAAGCTTCTGGTTCAACCATAGTACGAAATATATACGAATGTTTTAGAATGCTTGGAGATGCTTTACTGGTCGCAAAAGGCATTGAATCTATCGATCACGTGACACAAATTAAAGAAGTGATGGATTTAAAAGTTTTAACCCTGCGTCCCTTAGGAGTGCTTGATAATCTTAGAAGATTGCGGCATAATATTAATTATAATGGATACAAGCCGACTATTCACGAAGTAAAGGATGCAGTTGAAATTGCTAACGGCTGTTTTGAGCCGATTCTGAAAGAAGTATT
>DATDTA010000009.1:0-15638 GCA_035291085.1 Candidatus Nanoarchaeia archaeon
CCTAACAGAGTACGATACAGCGTCGCTCAATCCGGTAAGATGGGATACCACTTACGAACAGAGTATAATAAACAATTATTAAAAGTGGGAAAAAACGGTGCAGAACTGAACCCACAGAGCGGAATTCACAAGTATGGCTTATTGAAGAATAATTATCTTCTCATAAAAGGCTCAGTGGTAGGTCCAAAAAAGAGAGCAGTCATGCTTACTAAATCAATTAGACCAGACACGTCTATGACGAAAGAAGCACCAAAAATAAACTATGTGTCTATTAAATCATGAAACTTGCAATCCTTAACGACCAAAACAAGAAAACTGGCGATCTCGCTTTACCCAGCCAATTCGCTGAGGAGTATAGGCCGGATTTAATCAAGAGAGCAGTACATTCTTTACAAAGTAAATCTCGCCAACAGCATGGCGCAGATCAGGAAGCAGGATTACGGCATTCTTCAAAATTAAGTAAAAGAAGAAGGAAATACCGCGGTTGTTACGGTTTTGGTATCAGCAGAATCAACAGAAAGATTGTTTCCCGTCGAGGAACTCGATTTGGCTGGATTGGAGCTTTTTCACCTCAAGCAGTTGGTGGTCACAGATCTCATCCTCCAAAAGCAGATAAAATCTGGGAACGGAAAATCAACAAAAAGGAAAATCAAAAAGCAATCCGGTCGGCTATGGCGGCAACAGTACAGAAAGCGTTAGTCTTAGAGAGAGGGCACAAAGTTCCTGATGCTTATCCATTTGTAGTTGCCGGCAATGTTGAAAATGTTGCCAAAACAAATGATGTTGAAAAATTATTACTTGATTTAGGTTTTGCTGAAGAATTAGAAAGATCGGCAGAGAAAAAAGTACGGGCTGGTATAGGAAAAATGCGGGGAAGAAAATACCAGCGCAGAAAAGGAGTTTTGATAGTTACTAGCGGTGACTGTCCGCTCTTGAAGGCAGCGAAGAATGTTCCCGGGGTAGATGTAGTAGAAGTGCGGGCATTAAATGCAGAATTACTTGCGCCAGGAACGGATGCAGGAAGAGCAACCTTATGGACAGAAAAAGCAGTACAGAAATTAGCTGAAGATAAATTATTTATGTGAACAAATGGCAAAGAAAACTTTACAAAAAAAAGGAAAACAGGGAGCTGCCTCAGTAGAAACTTCATTTGATCCTTACGCGGTGATCAAAGCTCCTTTATCGACAGAAAAGAATATCCGCCAAATTGAATCTGACAATAAAATTGTATTTTCCGTTTCTCCTTCTGCAACCAAGGCAGATGTCAAGAAAGCAATCGAAGAATTGTATAATGTGAAAGTGGTTAAGGTTAACATGGACAATTCATTTACCGGCGTTAAAAAAGCATACGTCAAATTAAGTCCAGCAAATTTAGCTTCCGATTTAAGCGCAGATTTAGGGTTGATCTAAGATGGGTAAACGATTAATACAACAACGCCGTGGACGCGGCACACCAGTGTATCGCTCACCTGGTCATCGCTTCGAAGGAGAAGCAAAGCATCATGCCATGCAGACTACTGGCATAGTTCGCGATCTTATCCACTGCGCAGGACATAGCGCTCCATTAATGGAAGTCTTTTACTTAAATGGGGAACGAGGATTAACTTTAGCTCCAGAAGGGATCAGGGTTGGCGATGAAATTTCTATCGGCAATGGGGAAGCGAAGGTAGGAAATGTTCTTCTTTTGAGAGATATTCCTGAAGGCACTCTTATTCACAATATCGAATTACAGCCAAGTGATGGTGGAAAGTTAGTTCGATCATCTGGATCTTTTGCGAGAATAGTATCAAAAACAGAAGAAGCAGTCCGAGTAGAATTGCCGTCAAAGAAAGAGAAATTATTTTTACCAACTTGCAGGGCCTCTATTGGTATTTTAGCTGGTGCTGGCAGAGTGGAAAAACCATTCCTGAAAGCAGGAACTCATTATCATAGGATGCGGGCAAGAAATAAGTTATACCCGCACGTTTGCGGAGTATCAATGAACGCAGTGGATCACCCATTCGGTGGAAAGTGTTCGCACGTCAAGGGACGACCTACTCAGTCGCCTAGAAGCGCCCCACCTGGAAGAAAGGTAGGTAAGATCGCGCCGCGAAGAACTGGTAGAAGGAAGAAATAGAAAATGGAAACTTTACAAAGGGCAGGAACTAGGACTGTTGAACCAATCGTGCTAGATAATTTTTGGTTAGATGGTGAAGCGGAAAGAGGTGCAGATGGGGAGTATCTTGCAAAATCTCACCTAGGTTGGGAAGAACATTTTGCTGGTTTAGGAAAAAGACTTCCAACTGTACAAGAATATATTGTAACTCTAAAACACCTGAGTGAAAGAGATGATTCGTTTTTACCAGGAATCCTTCAAGATTTACGTGAAAGTGCGTTATGCACGGGGCCACTACTCAATTATAGAAATAGCAATATTCCATTAGGAGATGGCTATCTTGACCAGTTGGTGAAAGATTCTGCTTGGAAGAATGCGCTTCAAGATGAGGTATTGCAGTATAATGTACCAGAAGCAGCAGATATATTGTTAAGAGTAAGCGGAAAACGGCCGTACATCTTGACTCCATCAGCACAAGGAAGAGAATATCATCCTGAGATGGCGGTCTGGCTCTATATCGATACAGATAGGTTCTATCTCCTTTGTGACAACAATCCTTTCAACCTCATCGGCCTTGCTCGTGGGGTGCGTGAGGTAGGCGCCGCAGGTGCGCGCGTAGGAAAATCAGGTTCAGCATGCCGCGATCCAGCGATGACAGAAGAGCAAAGATTAACTGCAAGAATTGAGGAAGAATTATCACGATTTGATGGTTTTGTAGGTACTTACGGTCAAGAAAATTATGCAAAAATAAAACAAGAAGTAGCGCAAAATCTAAAAGGATTATATAAAAGATAAGGAGATAACAATCAAAAAAAATGACAAATAAAAATCATAAATCGATGGAGGGAAGTATGGTCTTAGTGACTAAGCTTTTTGAAAAAAAGCGCATGTCACCTTAATGATCAAACTTTTAGAAGGTTGTGGCTAAAGAATTCACCTGGAAAGGAAAAACGGAAGAAGAACTAAAGAACATGGATATGAAAGAGTTCATGGCCTTGACCACTTCACGACCAAGACGATCTTTACAACGCGGATTTACTGAAGCGCAGAAAGCCTTGGTGAAAAGAATCAGCGCAGGGGATAATAATGTTAAGACTCACTGCCGGGATATCGTTATCATCCCTCAGATGATTGGAAAAACTATCCGTGTTTACAACGGAAAGGAATTCCTTCCAGTTATGATCAACGCGGCCATGATAGGACACTACTTGGGAGAATTTTCCCCTACTCGAAAAGGAGTTACTCACAGTGCAGCAGGTATTGGAGCAACTAGATCAAGTAAAGCAATTTCAGCAAGGTAAATATAATGGCAAAAGATTCAATGAAACAGAACGCAGGGCATATGGCTGTAGCTCGAGCATTAAACTTGCCGGTCTCTACTAAGCACTGTATTGAAATCTGTCGTAACCTTCGATTCAAGGACGTTTCCTATGCCAAGAAATACTTGGAAGAAGTTTCCGTCTTAAGAAGAGCTGTTCCTTTCAAGAGATTTATCCAAGACACTGGTCACAAAGCAGGGATGTCGGCAGGGCGATATCCGCAAAAAGCAGCTAAAGAAATTTTACGCTTGCTGAAATCAGTAGAAGCGAATGCTCAGGCTAAAGGATTAGATACCGCTAATTTGAAGATCACAAAATTTTTGGCTAACAAAGCTTCCATCCCATTTACTGGCGCTCGACATAGAACTGGAACTAAACGCACTCACGTTGAAGTAGAAGTACGGGAACGCTTTGCAAAAAAAGCAGGTAAAGAAGAAGTTAAATCTCAACCGGTGAAAGCAACCAAGAAAGAAGAAGCACCGGCAATGCCAGAACCTCGACCTGTTGCAAAAGAAACTCCGAAACCAGTTTCCGAAATGAAGCAGGCGAAAGCAGTGAAAGAAGAACCCTCTTCAGCAGAGCTATTACGCAGAGCACAGCAAAAGGCAGCAGAATTGAAGTTGCGAGAAAAGGAACAAAAGGAAACTCAAGATGTTACTAATCTATATGAAGAGCTGCAAAAGAAGGGCTCCTTACGATCAGCTAAAGGTGGAAGACCATGATTGAAAGAACATTCATCGCGCAAAAAACAAGGGAATATTTCATCCGCAAGTTTGTAGAAGAAAAATTGGGAAACGTTGGTATCTCCAGCATCTCTCTAAAAAAAATTCCATTGGGAGAAAAAATTATTATCAACACCAGCAGACCAAG
This sequence comes from Candidatus Nanoarchaeia archaeon, assembly GCA_035291085.1. Lineage (GTDB taxonomy): Archaea > Nanobdellota > Nanobdellia > Woesearchaeales > GW2011-AR9 > JACPIL01. Next base: position 4,285 of record DATDTA010000009.1, read on the forward strand.
TCTTATTGTTGGTTCCAAAGGGGCAAACATCCGCTCTCTTACTAAAACCTTGAAAGAGAAGTTTAACTTGGAAAATCCTCAGATTGAAATTAACGAAGTCAAAAATATTTTCCTTGATGCCAATATCGTTGCCGAAAGGATTGTATCATCTTTAGAACGTTTTGGTTCCGCTCGTTTCAAAGGTATCGGGCACAAGATGATGGAGAACGTCATGAACGCCGGCGCTTTAGGAGTAGAAATTACTGTTTCAGGAAAAGTGCCAAGCGCTCGAGCAAGAAGTTGGAGATTTTATACTGGATATTTGAAGAAATGCGGGGACGTAGCCCTTTCAGTACGCACTGCCAAAAAAGCAGCATTGCTAAAGAGCGGCATCCTTGGTATAAAAGTTGCAATCATGCCTCCTGACATTGTACTTCCGGATAAGACTACTATCCTAGCAGAACTAGAGCAAGTAGTGGAAGAAGTAAAGAAGGAACCAGTTAAGAAAGAAGCTCCTAAAAAAAGAGCAAGCAGAAAGAAAAAAGAAACTGCACCGCAGCCAGCAGTTGAAGAAGCTAGCGTACCAGAAACAACTGATAAAACGCAAGAAACTACTGAGGTTAATGAAGCATCATGAGTACGAGACATACTATTATTGGAACCGGAATAATGTTGAGCGGTTTATTAGGCATGGCAGTCACCGGTACGAAGAGTTGTGATCACTTTACTGATTATGGAATGAGTTATCGGCGCCAAGTTGGCGCGGTTAACGAAGATGATAGGCAACGATTTGAAAGTCAAGCTAATAATCAGATTACACAATCTGGCAAATGGGCAGTATATTTCGTTGCACCGGCAATCTGGGGCATAGCTGGGTTGTTATACAGAAGACGAGGAGCAGAACAATGAAAGCAACTCAAGAGCTGCGCGCTTTATCCGCAACGGAACTTCAAAATCGATTGAAAGAATTTAAAAAGGAACTCCTGAAATTGAGAGTAGAAGTAGGAGCAGGAAGCGGTTCAACCAGTGCGGGAAAAGTAAAACGAACAAAAAAAAATATCGCTCGAGTATTAACTATACTTAACGAGAAAGAGGGACATCAATAAGCATGGTTGGAGTGTGTAATCAATGTGGGCTTCCAGAGGACTTGTGCGTCTGTGAAGCCATCGCTCGCGAGCAGCAAAAAATAACTGTTGCCATTGAAAAGCGAAAATTTGGCAAGAAATATACCGTGATCAGCGGCATCCAAAAGGAAGCAAATGTAAACGAGATATTCAAGACTTTGAAGTCAAAATTTGCCTGTGGCGGAACAGCCAAAACTGGGCAGATAGAACTTCAGGGCGATCATAAATCAAGAATGAAGGCAGTCTTGGTGGATCTGGGTTTCCCAGAAGAAACCATCGAGATTGTTCCCTAAGCATCAAGATGAAGAAAATCTTGGTGTGGCAGTGAAAATGGCTCACAAAAATGTATTCCCTCACGAACTGATCGGTGAAGAGATCGAGATTATCGATTCCAAGAATAAAAGTAATCTTGGCATTCATGGGAAAATTATTGATGAGACCAAGGAGACGATTGCCATTCGTCGAGATGATGGAAAGGAGATCGTCTTGATGAAGAAGATCATCACCTTCAAGCTGATGAAAACCGGGAAAGTAGTTCTCGGGCAGTCAGTAGCAAGAAGACCGGAAGATCGTCTTAAACACTGAAAATTAGCCATTCAAGAATGGCATAATTTTGGTGTGATCAAAAACCGCAACGGTTTTTGACAGGATAAGTAAAAAATGGATAATCAAAAAATGACAAACACACGGAAAGAAGTTTTGGGAATTCCCGCGCCAGAGCGGGCTTACGATAGTAAGTACTATGATAAAAACTGTCCTTTTACTGGGGGTTTAGCAGTGAAGAAAGAATTGCTTACAGGAAGAGTCGTTAAGAAAGATACCAACAAATCAGCAACGATTGAATGGTTTAGCTCCCATTATGTCCCTAAGTATGAACGTTTTGAATTGCGAAGGTCACGTTTAAGAGTTCACAACCCTCCCTGCTTGGATGCACAGATTGGCCAGTCAGTGTTAGTAGCAAAAAGCAGGCCGATAAGTAAAACCAAACATCACGTTATTATCCAGGTTTTAGAAGGCGGAAAAGTTGAGCACCACTTTGGTGCAGAAGAGCCTGGAAAGAAAATTGTCAAGAAGAAAGAAACTGCTGATGAAGGCGGTGAAGAAGAATGAAGGCGCTTAAGGCCAATGTAGTACGGGGACTGCCAGTTGAGGCAAGAGTCAATACCTGTGATAACTCTGGAGCAAAGTTATTGAAAATCTTTTCCGTGGTAGGATCAAAGACGGTAAAAGGGCGAATTGCTTCTGCAGGCGTAGGAGATTTAGTAATGGCTTCAGTCAAGAAAGGAAAGTTAGAAATGAGGAAAACAGTCGTGTACGCAGTTATTGTCAGACAGCGTAAAGAATACCGTCGAAGAGATGGAACCAGAATCAAATTTGAAGATAATGCCGCAGTAGTATTGAAAGATGAAAAAGGAAACCCAAAAGGGACTATCTTCAAAGGGCCGATCGCCAAGGAAGTAGCGGAACGATGGCCGGCAGTGGCAAAAGTAGCAAGCATGGTAGTATAATATGACCGAGAAAAAGAAAAAATTTTCAACCAGTTGGAAAAGTAGTACCCAACCGCGCAAACAGCGCAAGTATAGATATAATGCTCCTCTGCATGTACGACAAAAGTTAGTTCACGTTCACCTCTCACGAGAGTTGCGACAAAAGCATGGCACTCGGGCAGTGCAAGTGCGAAAAGGAGACAAAGTAAAAGTCATGCGCGGCAAGTTCAAAAAACAGGAAGGAAAAGTAGAACGCGTCAATTTGAAACGAGAACGAGTATTTGTTACCGGTCTTGAATATACCAAGAAAAATGGCAGCAAAGTTCCAGTCGCTTTCAATCCGTCCAATCTGATGATTACGGTAGTAGATACCAACGATAAAAGACGAAAATTAGGCAAGGAAAAATTAGAATCCAAAACTAAAGCAAAAACCGAGGAACGTAAATCATGAAGAATCACTTAAAGCGTATCGCTTCACCAAAAACCTGGTTTGTGGACAGAAAAATAAACACATTTATTGTACGTCCTAACCCCGGCGCGCATTCATTAGATAATGGATTACCTTTGGGCGTGTTATTGCGGGATGATCTAGAACTTGCTTCAACCATGGGTGAAATAAAAAAGATGCTTAACAATAAAGAAATATTAGTTGATGGCATTAGGCGGAAAGATCATAGTTTCATGGTGGGCTTATTCGATGTCCTTTCCTTGCCAGAATTAAAAAAATATTACCGTATGGTCTTGGATAGAAAAGGGCGCTTAACCCTAAGAGAAATTTCTGCTCAAGAAAGCACACTCAAGCTGGCTAAAGTTATGGGAAAAACCATGATGAAAGGCAGCAAAGTTCAATTCAACCTTCACGATGGAAGAAATATCCTTAGTGGCGGAAAAGCAAATGTGGGAGATACTTTTGTACTAACGCTTCCGAAGGCAAGTGTTAAAAAAATTCTTCCATTGAAGAACGGAGCAAAAATCTTTTTGACCAAAGGTAAACACGCAGGTGACCTCGGGGTGCTCAAAGCAGTCAGGGGTAATGAAGCAACCTACTCTGCGGCTGGTGCAGATGTTGAAACGGCAAAAGCATACCTGTTTGTGGTGGGCGAAAAAGACATGGAGATTAAATTAGACTAATACTAACTAATACTATAACATGGCAGAAGCAGAAAACTCAATGAAGAAAATCAAGATTACCAAGGTTACACTAAATGTAGGCGTAGGTAAGAATGAAGAGATGCTCAAGAAGGGGTTAAAGCTTTTGCAGAAAATTTCCTCTTGCAAACCAGTAGAAACAAAAACTAATAAGCGTATCCCTGGTTGGGGATTACGTCCAGGACTATCGATCGGCTGCAAGGTTACGGTACGCCAGGATTGCGAGAAATTATTGAAGCGCCTCTTGGCTGCCAAAGAAAACACCTTAAAGAATAGCAGCTTTGATGATCAAGGTAATTTTTCCTTTGGAGTTCCAGAGTATATTGATATCCAAGGATTGGATTACGACCCAGAATTAAAAATAATGGGGCTAGAAGTAGCAGTAACTCTAGAACGCCCAGGATTCAGAGTAAAGAAGCGAAGACTTAAGCCGGCGTCTATCGGCATTAATCACCGCATCAGCAAACAAGAAGCAATTGCTTTTGTACAGAAATTAGGGGTAGAGGTACAATAATACTATGACAACCAGCGATTACAAGAAGGCTTTCACCCAACTGGATAATAAACCAGTGAAGAAAGCGAAGTACATCAAATTTAACAGTCCTAAGAAACGCTCCTGTGGTATTTCATTACGAAGATGCCGCAATTGTGGAAGAGCTAAGGGCCATATTAACAAATATGGTTTGCATGTCTGCCGACAATGTTTCCGAGACATGGCTCTAGATTTAGGATTCAAAAAATTTGGCTAACACCAAATTTTTGATTATTGCTAACGCAATACTTTAAGAAATTCGGTTAAGATAACGAGGTACACAAAAAATGTTTAACGACCCATTGGCGGCTGCTTTGACCAAAGTGCTGAATGCCGAACGCATTGGAAAGCGTGAAGTAGTGATTAAACCTGCTTCCTCTATCATTAAGCGAGTGTTAACAATCATGAATGAACAAGGGTATATTGGCTCATTTGAAGAAGTTGAAGATGGTAAAGGCAACATCTTAAAAGTTAATTTGTTAGGAAACATTAACCGATGCGGAGTTATCAAGCCACGATTCTCAACTGCAAAAGACCAGTATGAAAAATGGGAGAAGCGATACCTTCCAGCGAAGGATTTTGGTGTAATTATGGTTTCTACTCCGCAAGGATTGGTAACTCATTCTGCAGCAAAAGAAAAACAGACTGGAGGAAAGCTCATCGCGTATTGCTACTAAACTATGAAAGACGATCTTCGAAAGGAAGTTGAACTTGGTTCGGAAGTCACAGCTCATGTACATGCAAATAAGCTAACTGTAAAAGGCCCCAAAGGCGAAGTCTCCAGAATATTCCTTCATCCTAAGGTTACATTATCTCTGGAAGGGAATAAGATTGTCCTTTTAGCACCAAAAGCAACCAAGCGTGAAAAAACAATCCTCGGTGCTTTTTATTCGCATGTTAAAAATATGGTTCATGGCGTGAAGGAACCATACGTCTACAGATTAAAAATCTGTTCAGGACATTTTCCTATGAATGTTGCCGTTTCCGGCAATGAATTAGTGATTAAGAATTTCCTCGGGGAAGCAGTGCCAAGACGCGTAGAAATTATGCAAGGAGCAGAAGTAAAAGTAAATGGTGAAGAAATCACCGTGAAGAGTTGCAATGTAGAAATAGCCGGCCAAACTGCAGCTAAAATTGAAACTGCTTGCAGGATCACCAACAGGGACAGAAGGATTTTCCAAGATGGATGTTATATCTTTGATAAAGCAGGAAGTGCATAAAATGACCATTGAAAACTCATTAAAACTAAGAAAGGAACACAAGCGCCGAGAGTTTGTAGTTAAAGAATCAAACTTTTCTGCCCGCATTAAGACTCGCTGGAGATACCCTTATGGTAGACACTCCAAGGTGCGACAAATGCATTGTGGTAGACCGGCTATGCCTAATCCAGGTTACGGCGCACCAACGGAAGTACGCGGCTTACATCCGGCTGGACTAGCTATGATAGTAGTTCATAACCAAGAAGAACTGCTTGCAGTTAATCCTAAGGTTGAGGGCGCAATCATCGGTAGCGGAGTTGGAAAGAAGAAGAAACTATCCCTCTTAGAATTAGCACAACAAAAAAGTATCACTATCCTTAATGTAAAAGATGTTGCGGCTTCAGCAAAGACAATCAAAGCTGATTTTGAAAAACGTAAAGAATTGCGGAAAAAGAAATTAGTCGAAGTAAGTAAGAAAGAAGAAGAGAAAAGGAAGAAGGCTGAAGAGAAAGCGAAAAAAGAAGCAGCCAAGGAAAAAGGCCATAAGCACGATCATGATCACGATCCTGTGAAAGAACAGGAAGAAGAACAAAAGGAAATGGCAGAAAAAACGATCATCAAACCTCAATAAACACACTAAACTAAGAAAATGAGACATAAAAAAAATCTTGCTGGAAAAATTTTAGGCGTTTCGCCTAAAAAAGTTCGATTTGCAGATGATGCTCTTGAAGATATTCAGAAAGCCATCACCCGTTCTGATATGCGCGGATTGATTGCGGTAGGAAAAATTTCTACCGTTAATGCCAATCAACATTCCAGAGCAGGCGCGCGGAAAGTTGCCGCGCAGAAGCGAAAAGGGCGAAGAAGGGGGAAAGGAAGCAGGAAAGGAACCAAACATTCCCTGGTTACCAGAAAAGAAAAGTGGACTTCCCGGGTTCGAGCGCAGAGAAATCTATTGAAAGAATTGAGAGATAAGCAATTGCTTTCCACTCAAAATTATCAGATGCTTTATCGTAAATCCAAGGGGGGATATTTCAGAAACCGACGTCACATCAAGCTATACCTCAAGGAACACCATTTAATTGAGGCAAAACAATAAGGTGAATAGAAAAGATAGGTAAACTATGGCATCAAAAAAACCAAGAACGGTCTTGTACAGAAGAAAACGGGAACAAAAGACTAGTTACTCTAAACGATTAAAACTATTGTTGTCTGGAAAGAAGCGCTTAGTAGTCCGCTTTACCAACAGTAAAGTGTTAGCGCAAATAGTAGAATTTACTCCTCAAGGAGACAAAGTATTAGTTGGTGTTGATTCCGCAGGCTTGAAAAAATACGGTTGGAAATATTCGTGCAAGAATTTTCCTGCAGCATACCTAACTGGTTTGCTGTTAGGAAGAAAGGCGAAAGAAAAGGAGTTCAAGGAAGTAGTAGTGCTTGATACTGGTTTTAATTCCCCTTTGCACAAAGGAAAAGCCTATGCCTTCCTGAAGGGAGTAGTGGACGCAGGAATAACTGTGCCGCATAGCAAGGAAGATCTTTTCCCCGACGAGAAGACTATCCAAGGAGCTCAGGTTCAAGAATATGCATTGAAACTTAAGGCGGACAAAGATGCGTACAACCGGCAGTTTGCACAATATTTAAAAAGTGCTGCAGGGCCGGAAAGCCTTACTGCTGCTTTTATGCAAGTTAAACAAAAAATCATAGGTTAAGAAAATGGCTGAACAAGTAAACGTACCAGAACCAGTAGAGTTGCCGGAACTAGAAGCAATTAAAGAAGTAATTGAAACAGTTCCAGCTCCCCACACCGAATGGAAACCAAAGACTGCATTAGGCAGGATGGTTAAAGAAGGCCAGATTACGGATATTGATCAAATTTTCGATAAAGGTTATAATATTTTAGAACCGGGCATCGTTAACGTTTTACTTCCTAATTTAGAAGAAGATCTATTACTTATCGGTCAAGCTAAAGGTAAGTTTGGCGGCGGGCAACGGCGTATTTTCAAACAGACTCAGAAGAAAACCAGGGAAGGAAACAAAATTCATTTCAAAGTTTGCGCAGTCGTAGGTAATAGAAACGGCTATGTTGGTATCGGCATGGGAAAAAGTAAAGAAACTGTCCCTGCCCGAGATAAAGCAAAACGCACCGCACGATTAAATTTAATTCGGATTAGGCGCGGATGCGGTAGTTGGGAATCCGGCGCAGTTGAGCCTAACACCGTTCCGTTTGCAGTAGAAGGACGATGCGGTTCTGTACGCATTAAGTTAATGCCTGCTCCCAAAGGAAAAGGATTATGCGTAGAAAAGGAGTGCGCGAAAGTATTGGCTTTAGCTGGGATTAAAGATGTCTGGAGTAAAACTAAAGGCCAAACCGGCACCAAAGTTAATTTAGTCTTTGCACTTATGGATGCGCTGAAGAAATTAACGGAAGTGAAAGTGCGCCCAGAACATATTGAAAAATTAGCTATCGTCGAAGGAAAATTAAAGGAAACCGCATAAACATACCATGGCTCCTCAAGGAAAAGCTGGAAAAGGAAAAATTGCAGTCGTGCTAGTCCGAGGAATGGTTAAAGTAGTTAAACCGGTCCAAGAAACGTTAGCAATGCTCAATTTACATCGCAAAAATCACTGCGTAGTTATTGAAAATACTTCTACTTATCAAGGAATGCTTTTCAAAGTAAAGGATTACATCACCTGGGGCGAAATTGATGATGCCACTTTTCAAGAATTAGTACAGAAACGCGGTCAACTCTTAGAAGGCAGAGGTAAAGCTTTGGAAGTTAATGGTAAGAAGTATAAACGTTATTTTGCTCTTAATTCGCCTAGAAAAGGATTTGATAGAAAGGGAATAAAAACTCCTTTTACCAAAGGCGGCGCTCTCGGTTATAGGGGAGAAAAGATGAAGGATTTATTGAAGAGGATGTTGTAGATTTATATCACTGGCGTGAAATCATGGTAACAAATAAACGGAAAAAAGTTGTCAAGTACCGCGGTGGAAGTACGCATGGCGGCGGGGCTAGAAAGAAACGCAGAGGTGCAGGTTCTCGTGGAGGACGTGGTTTTGCTGGTTCTGGTAAAAGAGCAGGACATATGAAGATGAAGCATGTGAAAGCTGGTCATATCATGGGGCAACATGGGTTCACTTCCAAGAGCAGAACGAACGGAAAAGCAGTCAATGTTCACTATTTCACTTCCAAACGAGTTCAAAAATTAGTAGCGGAAGGAAAAGCACTTAAAGAAGGAGCATTTTATTCTATTGATCTTGGAGCTTTAGGATACACCAAGCTGCTGGGAACGGGTAATACTTCGTTAAAATTGAAGATTACTGTTGCGAAATGCAGTCCCCGGGCAGTTGAGAAAATTAAAGCTGCGGGTGGAGAAGTAGTCGCTTCAGTGGTGGAAGATTCTTCTGAAGAGACTGCATAACTACAAAATGTCTTTCCTGGATAAAGTTATCTCAAACCTTCCCGAGGTGAAAGGTCCGAAGCAGCGTTTATCATTTAAAGAGAAGTTAAAATGGACGCTGCTGATTCTGGTTATTTTTTTCGTGATGGGTTATATTCCTTTGTATGGTTTAGGGGAAAACGCGCTGCAGCAATTTGAGTTTTTATCAATTATTTTAGGCGCTTCTTTTGGAAGTATAATCTCTTTAGGTATTGGGCCTTTAGTTACTTCATCTATTGTATTGCAATTGCTTTCTGGAACAGGAATGTTAAAGATCGATTTAACCACGCCAGAAGGAAAGAAGAAATTTCAAGGCTTGCAAAAATTGTTAGGGATTGCCTTTGTTATTTTTGAGGCAGGTGTCTATGTGTTGATGGGGGGATTAGCGCCTTCAAATTCATTAGTAGGAACATCGTTATTTGCACAATTAGAAGCGATGCTGATCTTCCAGTTGATTCTCGGCGGTATTGTAATCCTGTTTATGGATGAAGTAGTAAGCAAATGGGGATTCGGTTCAGGAATCAGTTTATTTATTGCGGCAGGAGTTGCGCAGCAATTATTTATCAGGCTGTTTAACTTTCTCCCTTCACCGACTAATCCTGATATCTCTGCCGGTGCGATCCCTGCTTTAATTCAATCATTGGTTGGTGGGGATGTGACCACGGCTTCATTGATGTTAGCCGGTATTCTTTCCACAGTGTTGGTTTTTGGAGTTGCGGTGTATGCGCAGTCAATGAAAGTAGAAATTCCGTTATCATTTGGCCGAGTTCGAGGACAAGGAATACGTTGGCCATTAAACTTTTTTTATACTTCGAATATTCCAGTAATTTTAGTGGCTGCGCTTTTAGCGAACGTGCAATTGTTTGCACGATTATTTGAAAATTGGGGATTGCCTTTGTTGGGTACTTTTTCCGGCAGTTCCCCTGCAAGCGGAGTAGTGTACTGGCTAAGCCCGCCGGATTTAATCGGTAATATTATCCGTGGCACATTCACCGGGGTCCAAATAGGACAGGCGTTTGTCTATAGTATAGTTTTAGTTGCTGGCGCAGTAGTATTCAGTATTTTTTGGATGCAAACGGCAAACATGGATGCAAAAAGCCAAGCACGACAAATTCTTGCTTCTGGATTACAGATTCCCGGATTTAGAAAGGATGAACGGGTTTTAGAGATGGTCTTAAGCAGGTACATCTGGCCGTTAACTATTGTCGGTGGTGCAGCTATCGGATTATTAGCAGCGATGGCGGATTTAACTGGGGCATTGGCAAATGGCACTAGCATCGTATTAGCAGTTTCGATAATCTATAAGTTGTATGAAGAGATTGCCAAGCAGCATATGATGGATATGCATCCAGCTATGAGAAGATTTATGGAATAACCTTTTAAGAAAAGGTTAATCAAAACAGAGCATTCTGCTATGATAAAAATTATGGAATGAACTATGACTGAGAGATTAGAAGAAAAAATAACCAAAATTCTTCTTCCTTCTATTGCTGGGGCGGCTTGTGTTCTGGGCGGGATTGTTTCCGGTTTATCAAAAGCGCAAGGAATTTTGACTGAATACCAAACTATGGCTCGATATGGCCCTGTATTGGCTTCAGCGGCTATTTTCGCATCGTACGCAGGAATAGAGGGTTATGCACAAGCAAGGGAAGAGCCACGTTTACAAAATCCCTTCTCATTCGCTTTAAAAGTTGCAGGAGGAGCAGCTCTTTTTGCTACCGGCATAGGAGAATATAATACTGGCATCCCTGAATTAGTAAGTCAAGGTATTAGTTGGTTGTACCAACAAACTTTATAAATCTCAAGATATTTCTGTCATCAACAGGTGATGCAAATGGAACAGATGTATGATGGTGGATTTACAAGCCGAATTTATTGTAAAATTATTAAGCCTATTAAGATGGAAGGTGTTAAAACATCCAATCGTTCTAGAGAATTAATTGGATCAACAGAAAGAATAATCTCTCCGTTGGAAGCGAAAGCTATTCATTCATCGATAGATTCTACAGAGACAGTAATAGGATCGACAGAAACAGTGCTTGAATATGAAGCTAAACATAAATTAGGAGGAGCCATTTTCCCTAGTTATGGAAATCATGATTCTGCTCCCAGAATGTATGGGGCAACATTTAGCCCGATCGCAATTGGTGGGCACGTGTATACTGCTGGTGAGGATGAGACTGTTCTCAGATGCGATCCAGATTCCAAGCTAGATGAAAGACCTACAAAACCATGGTGGCAATTTTGGAATGCATCAGAAATGTATGCAGGCAAAGGCCTATCGGGCAACATTTCTCAAGGCGAAAAACATATTATAACCTCAGAAAGCAAAGGTCTTCTTAGAAATTCAGAAAAGTGGGTTTAATTTTTTCTTTTACTGTTAGTTTTATGAAAATATTCAGCAGTAAACTCCGTCTATCTCAGGAACAATGTAAGTCGTTCC
>DATDTA010000010.1:0-1713 GCA_035291085.1 Candidatus Nanoarchaeia archaeon
CCTCCCGGTGGCTTTTTCATTTTTACATGTTCGATAATTTTAAATATATGTTTATACTACCATAATGTTATGGTGATATTAACATGAAGGACCGTAACGCCGACATAGTCAGATATTTGTTAGAAAACAGCGATAAGGAACTGAATATTCTTGCTATAGCCAGATCTGTTAAGATGAATTATAAAAACGTTTTTGATATTATAAAACGGCTTGAAAAAGAGAAACTGGTCACGCTGAAAAAATTCGGCTCGTCCAATAAAGTGGATCTCAACCTGGCAATTCACCCGATTATTTTTGAAGCGGAATACGCTAGAAGGGAAGATATTCTCAGAAATAAAAATATTCTGATTATGTTGAATCAGATCAAGAAGGATATGGAATCCTCTCTATTCATTCTTTTGTTGTTTGGCTCCTATGCAAAAAAGACACAGACAAAGAGTTCTGACATAGATATCATGTTTATAGTGCCTGACAATTCTCTAGAAAACTTCGAAAAGAAGGTTCATCAAACAACAAGATTAATGCCGCTGCCAATCCATCACATGACTTTTTCAGAGAGCCAGTTTCTTGATATGATAAAGGCAAAGGAATTTAATGTTGGGAAAGAAGCTATGAAAAATAATGTCATTTTATATGGCATAGAGAATTATTACGAGTTGATCAAGTGATAGATGAAAAAAGAAGGAAAGAAGCCAGAGAGAACTTTTCTGAGTACCTTAGAGAAGGTCTTATCAGAAAACAGAAGGATGCTGAAGCAGAGAAAATGTACATTCATAACTCTGACATATCCCTGAAACTGGCTGAGAAAATGCTCGATGATTCACTAAAGCCTTACCTGTGGTCTATTGTTGTTTCCTATTACTCCATGTTCTATATGGCTAACGCTGTTCTGCTTCATCTCGGCTACAGGACAGGCCGGAAGATAGTTCATAAAGTTACAAGCGATGCACTTATTGTTTTAGTCCTGGACAAGCTGAGAAAGGAGCTGTTAGAGGAATATGAGAACATTAAGGATGATGCTCTTGAAATAGCTTCCATGAAATCTGAAGAACTGATGAAAAACTACGAGTTGGAGCTTGAGAAAAGATCAAAGTTCCAGTATAACATGACACTGAAAGTGCAGGAGCAGATGGCACGAACCTCAGTAAAGAGAGCCGCAGAATTCATCTTGGAAATGAAGAAATTGCTGGTTTAGCTCTATGGTGAGCTTCACTCAAGCCACCGCTTATACTAAAATTTCATAGTCTTCCCGGTGGCTTCCCTTCTTTTCCTCTGTACGTCCACAAATTTTTGTAATGTGAAATTTGTGCCCGTACAAGTATCTTTAAATATTTAGTTATACATTAGTTATACTGGTTACTATGGAAACAACAGCACGAGCAAAAAAGTGGGGAAACTCTATTGGCGTTATCATACCCAATGAGATAGTTGAACAGCAGAATATTTCCTCGGATGACGAGCTTATTCTTACAGTAGAAAAGAAAAATGACCGGGAAAGGACAAGACTTATGAAGGAAGGTTACTTAGAAATGGCCAATGAAAGTAAAAAAATAAACAAAGAATGGGAAAAAGCTGATATCAAATGGCCGTCATAAAGCGGGGGGATATTGTTTTAGTAAGCCTTGATCCTGTTGTTGGATCAGAGCAGGGCAAAACAAGACCAGCTCTTGTCATTCAGAATGACATCGGTAATGAATACAGCCCTACCACTAT
>DATDTA010000011.1:0-2859 GCA_035291085.1 Candidatus Nanoarchaeia archaeon
ATAACATCGGGCTTAACCGAAGTTTTGACCCCTCGAAAATTTCGACCTCGTGAGGATTTTCCCTCGAACCGCAGTTCAGAGCTGGAAAATCCGAACAGAGCTGGAGAAATTTTCAGAGATGGGGCAAAATTTGGGTGGAGAAACCTGCAAGGTTTCGTAGTCGGTTAAGCCCTGTTATACGCTTTTTCTCGAAGAGAAAAACGAGGTTTAGTGCAACGTCCCGAAGGGAAACCGAAGAGTCGAATTTTCACAAAAGAGTATCAATTTCTGCGTAAGCAGAGTATCCATTTTAGAGCCGAGAACCCCCTACTATTCAAAATTTAACTTTTCCAGATAATACTCTCTCTAGAAATTCTTTTCCTCTTGGATCTCTTACAGGGCAAGAACCATCAATATTTTGAAATAGAGTTTTCATATATTCTCTTTGTCTTCTTACCGCTTCATCAAAGGGAATATCTGTTATGTTACCAAGTAGATTCTTTTCTCCTACTTCATAACCATAATGAGCATCAAAAAGTATTGCTCCATCCCATCCAATATTTAATCCATAAAATGCAGTTCCGCAAACCTCTCTTCCAAGTACTTTTATTGAGCTATGGGAATGAATGATAGAATTGTCTCCCATGAATACAACGTCATCTATTTGTTTCTCTCCATTTTGCGGATGTATCTCGGGATGATTAAGTGCAGAGCCTACTAATGCAAGAGGAGCAATACTGAAGAATATACCTCTTTCGTGGCAGAATTGTCTTAATTTTTCAATTTCATCACGATTATCTCTTTGTAGGGTAGCATGAATTGCTAACCTATAGACTTCAAAACCATTCTCTTCTGTTTTTGTTCCGCTATAAATTTCTGAGGCTCTTTGGATATGTTCAATTTTTTTATCAAAACTGCCAGAACATTTGTTATCTTGTTCATATTTGACTTTATCCAAAGTGTGCAAACTAAAAACAAGAGTCACGTTATGGTCTCTATAATAAGCAGCTCTTTGTTCATCTAAAGTATTTCCATTTGTGATTAGAGTTGTCATTAAACCATTTCTGTTAGCAGATTCAATAATTGCCTGCAAATTTCTGGATAAGAGAGGCTCACCCTCACCAGAAATCTCTAAACACTTTATGCCATTATCACCTGCGTCTTTTAGAATTTGCTCATAATCTGGCAAAGTTAACGCTTGTTTTGAAGAATAACTTTGTCTTCTATAATCGGGCATAAAGCATCTTCTACAATGATAATCACATAGAGGCGGTTGATTTAACAAAATAAACGAAAGGCTTCCATTCTGTGCTCTTTCTTCTAAGTCAAGTCCTCTAATATCTTCTAAATAGTAGGAGGATGCTTTCAGTATTTTAAGGTTATTACTACTCATAAATTAAGAGGGATATATTTAGAATATAAGCTTACTTCACCCACCAAAGGGGTGAAATTAGTAAGATTTATATAGAAATAAAAATTATTAACAATATGAACACGCAAATCTTAGAAGAAATCGGGCTTACAAAGACAGAAATTAAGATATACTTAACGCTTCTAAAATTAGGACAATCCACAACAACCAAAATAATCAAAGAAGCAGGAATTCATGCTTCAAAAGTTTATGTGTTTCTTGATAAATTGATTCAGAAAGGTCTTGTTTCTTATGTCATTAAATCAAACAAGAAACATTTTTCTGCAACAGAACCAGAATTCCTAAAAGAGTTTCTAAAGGAAAAACAAAGAGAAATTTTAGAGCAAGAGGAGGAAATTGATAAGATTCTGCCACAATTAAATTCAATTAAAAAATCTGGCGAAGACATAATTCAATCTGAAATTTATGAAGGTTTAAGAGGGGCTAAATCTGTATATGAAAAAATAATATCAACATTGCAGAAAGGAGAAATACAATATATTATTGGAGCTCCAAGAATAGGAAATGAATTGATTGAGGGCTTTCTTCTAGATTGGCACAAAAGAAGAATAAAGAAAGGTATAAAGTGCAAGTATATTTATGATAGTGATGTCAGGGATTATGGAAAAGTAAGAGAAGAAATGCCATTAACAGAAGTTAGATATTTGCCTAAAAAAATGGTTTCTCCAGTATGGATAGAGATTTTTAAAGATAATGTGGTGATTGGACACATTAAAGGAAGAAATGCTGTTTTATTCTTAATCAAAGACAAAGAAATAGCTAAAGGTTATCTGGACTATTTTGATCTAATCTGGAAAAGTTCAGTAAAGTAGGGGGTTCTGCATTTTTATGCGAAGCACAATGTGGGGGTTCTCGGCTCGTTCTTAAAGTGAAAATTCGATTGCGTATAACACGCTGGCATCATAAGTTTATTCATGATGCCAGCCTTCTTTCGGGATGCAATCATAATACATTTAAACAGAAGTGGGTTGTCGGCGGGTATGGGGTATCTTGAGACGCTTCGGGGGGAGCTTGAGCTGCGGAACTATTCGAGAAAGACTGTCGCGGGCTACCTGTCTGCGGTGAGGCTCTTTCTCCGCGAAGCGCAGAAGCTTGATGAGGACGCTGCCAAAGAGCACCTCCGGAAGCTCCTGAAGAGCCATGCGCCGTCCTCTGTCGCGCATGACGCTGCCGCCCTGCAGTTCTTCCTCAGGGAGATCCTGCGCCTGGAGGCCAGCATCCCCAGGCCAAAACGGGAAAAAAAGATCCCGGTGATCCTGACTCCGGACGAGGTGAGGCGGATGATCCTCTCCACAGGCAATCCCAAACACCGGCTCATCCTCAAGATGCTCTACGGCTGCGGGCTGAGAGTCTCTGAGATCGTCGACCTGAAGAAAGCCTGCCTTGATTTCGGGGAAGGCCTCATCCATGTCCAGCTCGCAAAGGGGAAGAAGGACAGGTTCGTGAAG
>DATDTA010000012.1:0-1396 GCA_035291085.1 Candidatus Nanoarchaeia archaeon
GGAAGGCTGGGTAGAGCGTCTTGTTTTTCCTAACGGAGGCAATTTTGAATTTCGCAGGGGAGACAATATAAATCACTACTCGGATCCGACCAAGACACACGAGAGAATAAAACCATATGAAATTTACGCAATCAAAAACAGGGGTGACGTTCCATTGTATTTTTTCTCAATAATGAAGCCGGGCTTTACAGGCTTTGGAGAAATAATATCTGTTAAGTAGAGTTATTTTTTCTCTGCATCAGGTCTAAGCGATCTTACTGTGGCGCCTGCTTTCCACATTTCAGAATCTCTCATTCTGTACAATTCGGCATCTAATCCAGCTTTGAAATCCGGTTCCTTGCTTCTTGCAAGAACGATTCTAGATTCCTCACCTGATACAACAGATTCGTAAAGAGCTTCGAACAAGGGTCTTACAGTATCCCTAAATCTTGGTCCCCATCGCAGAGCTCCTATGCGAGCAGTTTCGCTGCAATTATTATACATCCAATCCATACCCTTTTCGGAAATTAGTTTAATGAGGCTTTCTGTCAATTCTTCTACGGTCTCATTGAATGCCTCGCTTGGGCTGTGGCCGTGAGCTCTAAGAGTATCGTATTGAGCTTCCATTATACCAGCAAGAGCCCCCATTAGGACTCCCCTTTCGCCTGTTAAGTCACTATGAACTTCATTTTCGAAAGTTGTCGGGAACAAATAACCAGACCCTATCCCAATTCCAAGGGCCTTTACCTTTTCTTCTGCTTGTCCAGTAGCATCCTGCCAAACAGCGTAGCTGCTGTTAATACCTGTTTTTGCTAAAAAATTTCTTCTGACAGAAGTTCCAGAACCTTTCGGAGCAACTAAAACTACATCAACATCTTTAGGTGGAACGATTCCTGTCTGATCTTTGTATACGATTCCAAACCCGTGGGAAAAAACTAAAGTATTTCCAGGCTTTAACAACTCTTTCAGGCGAGGCCAGTATTCCTTCTGCCCAGAATCTGTAAGAAGAAATTGAACTATATCCGCTCTTTCGGCAGCTTCATCAACTGAAAGCAGATTTGCTCCAGGTACCCAGCCATCTGCCAGTGCTTGGTTATAATGACGTCCAGATGGCCTCTGGCCAACATAAACTTGAAAACCATTATCCCTGAGATTTAGTGATTGCCCGCGCCCCTGAATTCCGTATCCAAGGTCTGAAATAACTGCATCAGCAATTACTTTACTTGCGTATTCCAAAGGAAATTCTTCCCTTGTAACCACGTTTTCTAGTTGTCCACCAAAATCAATTAGTACCATATTGTCACGTTTCTGTTTAATAGTTCATGCACTTATTTAAGTCTTAATTTAAAAATTTTAATGAAAAATTGAATTACCTATCAATTACAAATGCTGTTTTCATGTTAACGTAATTCAGGAA
>DATDTA010000013.1:0-27956 GCA_035291085.1 Candidatus Nanoarchaeia archaeon
CATGGCAAAAATGCATTCACGAGCTCGAGGAAAGAGCGGAAGTACCAAACCGATTAAGAAAGTACAAAGCTGGGCTCCATATAAAGGGACAGATGTAGAAAAATTAGTGGTAAAATATGCTAAGGCCGGAAAAAGTAGTTCTGAAATCGGCCTTATCTTACGAGATTCTTATGGTATAGGCAGCGTTAAAGCTTTAGCAGGAAAAAAAGTATTAGCTATCCTTAAAGAAAAAGATCTCACAAAGGAAATGCCGGAAGACTTGCGCAACCTTATCAAAAAAATGGTTTACATTCAGCGGCATATGGAAAAAAACAAGCACGACCAAGCTGCTAAACGCGGGTTGTTGTTAACTAATTCCAAGATCAGACGTTTGGTAAAATACTACCAAAGAACTGAACGGCTTCCAACAGAATGGAAATTAGACATGAATAGATTGAAAATCTATCTGGAATAGACCGGATTTTTATTTTTTTCTCTTTTTTGATTATGCAAGAACAAAAATAATCCTGATTCCAAAGAAGATAGCGATTAGGCCAATTAGATAAGAGCCTATTCTAAGAACAATAAAATGCTTCTTTGATTTTAGGTGATCTTGTACACCTTTATTTAAACTAAAGTCTCTACACCACAAGAGTTCTACCGAACGCCAACCTCTCGCCATTTGCTTGTTAAAAAAAATGTTCATAATGCCTATTGCTAGCAAGATCAGCGCTCCTAACCAACTTATTAAATTAATCTTGATTGGGAGATTCATTTGAATGCCAGTACAATTAAGACCGCACCCGCAAATAAAAGAAAGAATCCGCTAAAATAAGTTCTGGCTCGTACAAATGCAATAAGTCTTTTTGAATTTTTATTAGGACTTTTATGGAAAAAAGCGTCCCTATGGGTTTTTGATATTCTCTTATTTGAAGTAAAGCACCAAATTCCCGCTATAATCATTGTAATCCCAAATACAAATTCAAGTACTTTAACCATAAAGCTAGCGAGTAATGCAGAATATAAAAAACTTTTTAACAGAATACTCAAGTTTAGACAAAGTTTCTATATTTTTGGAACGAGACCAGTCCCATTATAAATTAAGAATTTTAAAATTAAAATAAAAAAAAATTTACAACATAGTTCGTATGCTTTCAATATTAGTAGCGATATCTTCGCCGCGCTTGGTCAACTCTAACAACTTTAATCGTCCTTCTTTCTTGAACTTAATTAAATCAGATTTCTGCATCTCCTGCAGGATCTTGACCACATGAGAATATGTGCAGTCGATCTGTTTCGCTAGCACCGATGCATAGACATCGGCATCAGCATTCTTCAACTCGACCAGCATCATTGCTGGTTTTTCTCGAAAGAAAACATCGAATATCGGTTTATTCTTCGCTTTATTCACGTTCACACCCTCCAACCATCCACCTGCCCTCTGTAAACTGGGGTTTTAAACTTGTATTTAAACATTTATCTATTCGAATGGTTATGTTGTAAAAGAATTCATTATATAAATCTTTTGGGGCTGCCAGAAAAAATGAATTCTGCCAGCGATTTTTTTCCTTATCAAAAGATCAGGACCGAACAGGACCGATTACTGAAAGATCTCGATCAAGCCCTGGGGGAAGAAAAGATTCTTCTTGCGCATGCTCCTACTGGATTAGGGAAGACTGCTACGGCCTTATCAGTAGCATTATATCATGCCTTGGAAAAGAAAAAGCGAATCCTCTTTCTTACCAGCCGGCATACTCAGCACGCTATTGCAGTAGAAACATTGCAGGAGATTAAACAAAAAGGGATTTCTTTCTCTAGTATTGATTTAGTTGGAAAAAGATCGATGTGCAGCCAAGAGATTGCCGGATTGTTTGGAAATGATTTCAACGATTTTTGCAAGACTATCGTCGGCAAAGGAGAATGTGAATTTTATAATAATGTGCGTACTAAGCAGCAGTTAACGGTAGAAGCCAAAAAAGCAGTGAGCGACCTGCAAAAATATCCTCCTATGCACAATGCTGAGATTATGTCTTTCTCCAAAGAACAGCGGATGTGCGGTTATGAAATTGCTCTGGCCTTGGCTAAAACTGCAACGGTAATTATTGCGGATTACAACTATCTCTTTAATCCCCATATTCAGAAGAATTTTTTTGATAAGCTTGATCTAGAATTGAAAGATGTGATCGTGATTGTCGACGAAGGACATAATCTCCCTTCTCGAGTAGTTGATGTGCTTAGTTCTACCTTGAGCAGCATTACGCTCAAGAATGCCGTCTTAGAAGCAAAAAAGTTTGGCTATAACGGAGTTATTTTCTGGCTCCAAGAATTAGTAAGGATATTACATGAAATTTGCGAAGCAACCCAGCCAGAATTTGGATCGAGGGAAAAACTCGTGACCAAAGAAGAATTTACTGCCAAGGTCAATGCAGTTGTAGAATATGAAGAATTAATCAACCAACTTGAATTAGGAGCAGAAGAAGTTCGCAAAAAACAAAAGAAAAGTTATTTGGGCGGAATCGCCGCCTTTCTGGAAGCCTGGAAAGGAGAAGACAAGGGTTTTGCTCGGATCCTTGCAGAAAGAGAAAGTAATTATGGTGCAATCACCAATTTAAGTTATCAATGTCTTGATCCACGCCTTATTACTGAATCCATCTTCAAAGATATTTTTGCTGGCGTTATCATGAGCGGAACGTTAACGCCGCTGTTCATGTATCGTGATGTTTTAGGCATTTCCCGAGCAGTGGAAAAGGAATACGGCTCGCCCTTTCCTCCTGAAAATAAATTAAGCCTGATCGTTCCAGAAACTAGTACGAAGTACAATCTACGCGGAGAAGTTATGTTTCAAAAGATTGCTGCAATGTGTTCCGAGATGGCTTCTCTTATCCCTGGCAATGTAGCGTTTTTCTTTCCGTCCTATCAACTACGTGATTCTATTGCTAACCATTTACGTTCTGCTAAAAAATTATTTTTTGAAAAAAAAGAAATGTCTTCTGAAGATAAGACCATCTTTCTAGCCGAGTTTAAGGAATATAAGAACAAGGGTGGGGTTTTACTTGGCGTATCCGGCGCTAATTTTGCCGAGGGGATTGATTTTCCAGGTGATTTACTTAATGGAGTAGTGGTGGTTGGATTACCACTAGGAAAACCTGATTTATACACCAAAGAAATCGTCAAGTATTACGAAGAAAAATTCGGCAAAGGCTGGGACTATGGATACATTTATCCAGCCATGTCTAAGTGTATTCAATCTGCAGGTAGATGCATTCGCAGCGAGACCGATAAGGGAGCAGTGATTTATCTTGATGAAAGGTTTGCCTGGCAAAATTATTATGCTTGCCTGCCCAGAGAAGGGTTACGAGTGACGAAGGAGTATCAAAGAATGTTGAAAGAATTTTTTGGGCGATGAATTAGAAAAAAAGTTCTGGCGCTTTTCGTGGAGAGAAGTCTTCCTCTTCTAATTCTACCTTCTGCTCAATTCCCGGCAATGTCGTTTGTAAAACTGGTTTTCTTCCCTTAATTTTTAGCAATGCATATGATGCTTTTGAAGATTCCAAACTTCTCCACCTGTTTCTTTTCAAAGTTAAAAATCCTAGGCTCCAAAGATCATCAGAAATCGTGATGGGGCTTCTCATCTTTTTTCCACTTTTTGCGACTTTATCGTATGTGTCATTTAACTCATCCTTCGTCACATCTTTACCAAATATTTGGTGGTGCCGACCCAATTTAATTCCATTACTGCCAAACAGTTCTAATTTTCTTGCCGCCGCATTAAATTGACTAACATAACTTTCTAAAGTTCGTTGTTCCCCAAAATATTTCAACACATTTGCATGTATATCTTCAATATGAAAATTAGCGTGATGAAATCCTAAGAGAAAATATTGGTAATCATCTCCATTTCTAAATAAAGCAGGTCTTAAGTATGAAGCATGTCTTTGTAATAAGTTCAAAGTATCAGTGTATCTTAACTCATTCTTTTCTTTCCGATAATGCCCAGCTTCTTCCTGTACAGTCCTAACATATCGTCTAACAATCTCGTACCTCTGCCAATGATCACTTTCGTGAAGAACTCTCCTGCTTCGCTCATCCATAAGCGATAATCTATCAATAACACTATCGCTTTGCACATAAAGATCAATGAACATCCCTTTCCACCATTGTCTTTCCGGCATAATTCTAGTAACTAGAACTTTCTTGAACTCACCTTCCCAATAGGTAGTAGATTCTCTAGTGGGCGGATCTATTGCCGCTAATCTTCTGAAAAATGTTCCTAACTGGTCTAGCAATTCTGATGAAAAAGTTACACCCTCATCATGTAATCCTTCTACCTGAAGAGGTTTAGTCAAAGCTGCTCTTCTTCTGAAAGGCCTAAAAACACCATACAACTCACTCATTCTTTGATGTTGATCTTCGATTCGGATGCCAAATTCTCCTTGAAAATCCCAAAAACCAGAGAACAGTTTCTCTTTAAATCGATCAAAATCAAAGCGAGAATAATCTACTCCTGTAGCGGTAACGGAAACATAAGAACTATTTTCTAATCTTTTTTCTAATAAGGTCACTTATTTTCTGCTGAAGAAGCACTTTAAAAGACTTTGCCAACTCTCGAAGTTATTTATTAAACCCGCCAGCTCCAATCGTCCTTAATACTTGCTTGATCTCATCAATGGTCTGTTGCTGATGATTCTTATCAGACATCCGCACAAACCGCAACAGAAGATCAACTAATTTTTCTTGATCGTAGCACTGTAGTCTAAACCCATCGGTAATGAAGTAGAATCTAAAATTCTTGTATTTCAACTCTTTAATCACAATTCCGCTTACATTGCCAAGAAGTTTCCCTTTGTACGGAGAGGATTCAAGAGATTCCAACAGATCAATTATTTCGTGCGATTCGCCTTTGAACTTAGCCTCGATCTCTTGAAATAACGACCTTACTATTTCGACCTTGGCCATTTTTTATTTAATTCCTTCCTAGCTTCATCTATGGACATGGTATCTTCTGAAGAAAGCAAAAATTCTCTAAGCTGCTCTTTAACTGCAAAGTCATACAGGCGCTTAATAATCGTTTCGTAGGTATCCTCTTTAGAGCCAAAGGTACTGATTAACTTTTTTGTTTCATTGCTAATTTGTATTGTCGTGGCCATTCTATAGATACTATAGCGGCTATAGTTTATTAGACTTCCTAGTGTCGTTAGCTACTTTTTAACAACCAGTATACAAAAAAGTAACATTTATATATCTGTTGTGTTTTAGTAACAATAAGGCAAAAATTGCCGCATTACGATGCGAGCAGGGGTCCCATAGAAATTCTACCACCCTCACCCCCTCTTTGGGGCCCCTTTTTTGCTTACAACCTTTTTGTCTACGCAAAAAGCTTGACCAAAATTCTGTCAAGTGGAACTTCAACAGGTTCAGTTCCACGAACAAAGGACTAATTTTACTTAGAATCCTTCGGCTTCAACCGAACAATAAAATGATAATTATAACTCTTAAAGAATCTCTCTTGCTTTTCATTTAATTGATTAAAGATAACAGAAATTCCTTTGACTTTTCCTCCTAAATGCTCAATTAAGGTAATTGCTGCTTTGCCAGTATTTCCAGAATCAAACCAATCATCCACTAGTAAAACTTTATCACCTTTCTCAATAGATGATTTGAACATTTCAATCGATTTCTTTTTCCCAGAATAATCAATAAAATCCTTCACTAAAGCTTTTTGCCTATTCTTTATTTTTCCGCCCTTAAGAATAGGAACAAAAGCAACTCTTAATTTGCTGGCAATAATCGGTCCATACATAAGCCCTTTCATATCGATAGCTACAACTTTATTGATTCCTGATCCCTTAAAGGGTCTAATCAATTCATCAATGGTCTTTTGATAAATTTTTGCATTACTAGGAATTAAATAATCACTAATCTCACTTTTAATTTTTAGTAAGCCTTTCTCTAATGCTTTCTGATCCATTTTACTTCGGACAAGTCTCAAAGACGGTATCTGCGGTCAAGGTAAATGCTATCTGCGGTAAATCTGGGTGCATTAACGCTTCGCTTTTCTCTCCTTGTTGTAAAGTAATAACTTCTTCGCTTACTATTTCTCCTGGTCTTTTCAAAATAATATTAACTGGCACTATCGGTGTTTCTCCTTTACAATGCTGGGGCATTTCCAACAATTTCCATTCTAAAGCGCCAGCGGCAGTATAACTTCCCCGATTTGGTTTGATGCTGTATGTTTCTCCATCACTGGTTAGCATTTTAACTGCATAATAACTACACAGCTTAGTGCAATCTCCTGCTCCGCTATACAATGAAGCTAATGTTTTACAATTACCATCAACACAAAATTCGCCCCGTGGGCATTGATTATTATCCTGGCATACCCCACCCGTGACCTGTCCTTGTCGTGCTTCTGCAGTATCACAGACTCCGGAATTATCAACATCTAAACAGCAGGCATCACCGCTTGGATTTACGATATGGGGCGGTGTACATTCTACTGCGTAAGTTACTTCACCCGATGTCCCGCCTTCTTCTCCGCCCACTAATTTTTGGAACTGTATCGCTTTCCCAGTTGTGACTCCCCGCAATACAAATAAAATTCCAACAATCAATAAAACACTTACCACAGCTATGCTAATCATTTTTTTTGGATCATATCCGAAACCAGGCTTAGTCTCGTTAGTCTCTCTCTCTTTCTTTTCTGAATTTTGGATCATTTCCTTTCTTGGTTCAGTAGTTCCTTTATATCGCCGGTAATTTTGCTTTGTTGTCTCTTTATATGCCCAATCAATGTCTTGCTCATCCCATCCCGCACTTAAGAGCTGCTGCTTTATCTGCGGAAACTTCTTTCCTTGTCTGATATGGCGGGTAATATACTGCCCAATTTCTGGACTGATTTTTCTTTGTTTTCGATTAACATAATAAAAAATTCCTCCGGCTACTCCGCCAATTAAAAGAACTAAAACGGTGATGGTGATAAAGCGATTCAGAGCCTGTCGTTTGCTGAGCGTATCTTGCACTACTGTAAGAGTCTCCTGTGTTTTCTCTACACCTTGTTGCAAGCCAGCTAGACCAGTAGCAACAGTATTACCTTGGCTAATCTGTTGATCAATAGAACCCTTTAGAGTAGCAAGATCTCCTTCTAGCGAGACCAATTGATCTTTGATAGTAGCAATGTCTTGATTGGTTAAAGCAGAACTGGTAGATAATTCCAATAAACTACTCTGTAGCAAAACCAAATTCTCTTCCAATACCACAACTTTCTCTTCTGTCGTCATGCTGCTAGGAGAAGCGGCAACTACCGGCTCTGCTGGCAGCGATTCATTTACGGGAGCGGTCTCCACGGTTTGAAAACATGTTCCTGTTTCAAAATTACAATAATAAGAATCACCATTATCAGCAAGAGCTTCACAATCTAAAGAACAAGGATAACCGGTATCTATATCGGCCAAAGAGGAAACACTAACTAGGATGACAAATAATACTAGTAATAACGATATCTTTTTCATCGTCCTCTTTTTGCTGGAGAAGGGGTTTTTGGCTTTATATATCTTTGGTTTTTAAGTTTTTTAAGAAAAAGTCTTTAAGGCGGTTTTCAAGTTATTTTTATTTCTTTCCTGGGCCTGATACCCCTCTGCTCGCAGCGACATCGAATTACAGATCGACGACCAGGAAAGATTAAAAAATACCTTGGAGCTCTGCTCCGATTGGGATTTTTTATTTAGTAATATTTATATACGCTAAATAATAATGGCAATTCTATGCTTGACATCAAACTAGTTCGTGAAAATCCTGCTCTGGTAAAGGCTTCTGAGAAAAAGCGCGGTAGGAATCCAGAGATCGTTGATCAAGTTCTCAAATTAGATGAAACTTGGAAAAAAGAACTCAAGAGAGTGGAAGAATTAAAACATAAACGCAATGTTGTTTCTCAGGAAATCAATCAAGCTAAGAAAAATAAAAAGGAAAAAGATGCAGCTAAAAAAATCAAGGAAATGCGGGGGGTGGTTGAGGAAATCAAAGAACGCGAATATAATGCTGATAAAATTTTACATGAGCGTAATGCTACTTTAAAGAATATCGGGAATATTCTTGATAAAGAAGTCCCCGCCGGGAAGGATGAAAATGATAATAAAGAACTTAAAAAATGGGGAAAGATTAGCAAACCAACATTTCCTCTTAAGGATCACATTGAATTAGGATTGGAATTAGGCCTATTTGATTTGGAAACTGCCGCAGCCGTTTCTGGAGCGCGATTTTACTATCTGAAAAATGAAGCCGTATTGCTGGATTTGGCTTTACAACGATTTGCCATAGATGTGCTCCTCAAACACGGCTTCTCTCTCCATTGGCCGCCATTCATGCTCAATAAAGCAGCGTTAGAAGGCGGAGTAAATCTCACTGAATTTGAAGATACTATCTATAAAATTGAAAATGAGGATTTATATTTAATCGGAACCTCGGAACATCCTTTATTAGCTCTGAAAAAGGACCAGGTTTTGCAAGAGTCAGAACTTCCCCAAAAAATCGGCGGTATAAGCACTTGTTTCAGAAAAGAATTAGGATCCCATGGAAGAGATACCAAAGGAATTTTCCGTGTACATCAATTTAACAAAGTAGAACAAATTGTGATCTGCAAACCGGAAGAATCAGCTAAATCTTTCAAAGAAATCCAAGCTATTTCCGAATCTATTTTTCAGCAATTAGAAATACCTTATCGGGTTGTTGCAATATGTAGCGGCGACATTGGAAACAAACAAGCATTGCAATATGACATTGAAGCTTGGTTCCCCGGACAGAATGAGAAGAAAGGCACCTACCGTGAAGTAACTTCTTGCAGTAACTGCTTAGAATATCAAGCGGTAACTCTCAATACTAAATTTGTCAATAAAAATGGAGAGCGAAAATACGTGCATATGTTGAACAACACTGCTATTGCTACTTCTCGAGTGATAGTAGCAATTCTCGAAAATTTCCAGACTAAAGAAGGAACAGTAAAAATTCCTAAAGTTATCTGGCCTTACATGAATGGGATCAAGGAAATTAAACGAAAGAAGAGCTGATTGCAGTTTATTTATACTGCTTCAGGGGAAGCATAAATTAAATCCTAATCAACAGAAAGATATATAAATTAGAACATCATCATTTAAATCAAAAAGGTGAACAGGTGTTGAGAAAAAGACAAGTTTTAAGAAATCGTAGAACCCGCGGGAAACAGGGCTTTTCCGATGTTGTTATGTTTCTTCTGGTGGTGCTTATTTTGTTAAGTATCTTTAACGTGGGAATTTATCTCATCTCAACCGATGCATTTGGACAAAAGCCAGCCAAGGAACAGGCTAGTTATGGAGAAGTTGGTATACGCATCGTAACTCCGCAAACGGAATTTGATAACCTAGGGGTTGAAAGTGATGATTAAAATTCCAGATAGTTTTCTTGTTCTATTGTTATTGTTTGCAGTAGGTGTGACTGCTTTAACTACTATTGTTGGTCTTAGTCAACATTTTGGGCTACAAGCGGGCGGCTTATGGCTAAGCGGAGCAGTTTCCAGCACTTCTCTGGGCGAGGTGAACCTAACAATTAACACGGTCACTGCGTTTACCAATCAGCGCACTACTATCGACTTTGGTTCCGGCTATGTCAACAGCAGTTGTAATTTCTGCGGCATGGACAGTAACGGGCAGAACATCTCCTATTATACCAACGGTTCTAACATCAGTTCTACCGGTTATGCTGCAACCTGCTGTGTTACTTTTAATACTTCTCAAAGCCTAGGTTTTTTGCTTGAGAATACTGGAAACGTCAACCTTTCTGTTGGCTACACCTGCGGCGCCAATTGCACTCATGCCAGTTTTATCGGCGGCGATCTCGCTCCGGGCATGGGCGGATTACAAATCAAAGTCACTCCTAACGCAGCTAACGCTATTAGTCCGGGCTCTTGGCAACAAGCTGGGGAAACTGGTGCTACAGATACTGCTGGATCTTGCCAGGGTGGTAGCAGCGATGATAGTCCTGGATTTTCACACTCCATCGGTTGGAATATTACGAACAGCAGTAGCTATACCAACCAAACCGATTATGGCCGTTTTGGTAACAACACTTATGCCGTCTTAAGCCCTGCCGGACATTGGCTGTGCGGGAATGCAACTTTATACTGGCTGGACTCTGCTGATACCAAGGACGCTGCTGTGGTTGACATCAACGTTACTGTTCCAGCAACTGCTCCTGTTACCAGCGTTAGGAATTCAGTGAGATTAACCTTTAACGGAACTTCAAGCTTCTCAACATAAATTTTAATAAAAGAAGAGGAGCGAAAACCTTTTAAGTTCTTTTTTCTTTGCTAATCCAAAAGAGAGGCCGGTGATGAAGAAAAATATAATCTATCTGCTGTTGCTGTTTTTTGTACTCCTTTATTTTCCCTCAGCTGAAGCGCTGAGCCTTATTGGAAAAAGTACTGGCCCGATAACTTATATTCCTGGAACATTTCAAGCCCATCATTATGCCTACTCTGACACCAATACTCCAGTTAACATTTATGTGGATGCCGGCCCATTTTCTCACATCCGTGTTAGTGAAGTCGTTGATAATCAATTTGATCTCATTTTTGATTTTCCAGCTGAAGAATACATCCCCAGCGGCGAGTACCGGTTGGCATTATCAATATCTGAAAATTCTGAAAGCACTGCCGCGATAAGCACCCAAGTGGCAGTTTCAAAAATATTTTTAGTGAAAGTTCTCTCGTATAAGAAGGACGTTAATATTTATCTTAACTCTCCGTCTATTAACCAAGGAAATAATCTGACTCTTTCCCTTACTGTGGAGAGCGTTGGATATCCCGACATTGATGCTGTACAAGGTAAAATTACTATCCATAACAGTCAACAAGAACTTCTTGGCACAATTTTCACTGAAACAAAATCTTTACCTGGATTGGAAAGCCTTAGCTTTACACCCACCTTTGATAGCAGCAAGTTGCCGGCTGGCCCTTACGAAGTTCGAGCTATTGTTTCATATGATGGAAAATTTAAGACCGTCAACACTACTTTTCAGATAGGCAATATAGATCTTCAGCTCCTGAATTATAGCTCTTCTTTGCTTCCCGGATTCAATGATTTTTCAATAACGGTGAAAAATAATTGGGGAAATAGCCTTCGCAATGTCTATGCAAAACTCTTTGTTGGACAACAGGAATTGTTACAAACCCCAAGCATGAATCTAGAACCATGGCAAGAAGGAAAGATGAAAGCGATTGTGCAAATTCCTTTTGGGCCAGGCGTATATCAAGGAATATTAAAATTATTTTTTGAAGGCGAGCAAAAAGAAGTCCCCATTACTTTACAAGTTGTTGCTCCTACACCGACTCTATTCGTTTCTGAAAAGAAAAGTTTTTTTGAGTCCTTTTATTTTATCCCAACATTAGTAGTATTGTTTATCCTCCTCGTCATCCTATCATTGTTGATCATTCAAAAACGTTTTGGGGGGGTATAAACAAGATGCCGTTTAAGATCAGCTCATTTAAAATAAGTAAATTTAAAGTAGACAAGAAAATTGTTGTTGCGTTACTTGTTGTAAGCATTACTCTGCTAGTTATGTTAACCACATTACATTGGTCTTCTCCCTGTGCTAACCGTCAAGTGGTCGATTCTTCTCTTTTTGTAAAAAACATTCCTACCCGAGCTTACTTCGGGATGAATACTGATAGAGAAAGTCTTAACTTCGGCGGTGCTTCTCCAGGGACAGAAATAACTCGTTCCATTTTTGTACAATACTCGAAAGAAACAGATGTTATTGTGCAGATGTTGGGAGATTTGAGTTCCTGGACGCTGATTAAGCCCCAAAGGTTTCATCTTCCCCTTAATCATAGTGAGCAAGTTTCGTTTACAGTCATGGTACCTACCTGGGCTAAAGACGGAAATTATACTGGAAAAGCAGAATTTTGTTTCAGAGAATAATTCTAAGAAATAAAAGCGCCACCGCCCGGACTTTCACGCCGTCACACTATAAAGCTATGTCGTGGGGTCAAGCGAAACGCGTGCCCCACTTGAATACGACTCGCCTAGTGTAACAGGCCATTTGAACCGGGAATTCCTTGCGGAACAGGATTAGCAATCCTGCGCTATACCGGATTAAGCGACGGTGGCATAGAAGTTAAAACTCCTAGTTTTGTTTTTAAACTTTACTATAGAGAACTTTGAAATGGCCGTGATTTTGCCAAAAAACAAGTAAAAAATTAGCAAAATCCCTATTTTTCAAAGTTCTCTATAGATAAGGATAGAATGAAAAAGAATTAATTTATTCCCCTTCGTCAGTCATAAGGGTATTCCGGTGAATTTTTGCAAAGTAAGGGACCGCTACTACATAATCTTCTCCGAATCCAGCAATATCTCCTTCAATAGCTTCACAGGTTTTCCTTAATTTTGAGATAGCTCGTTTTAATTCTACTAAATCCTTTTCCCGCAAGGGTTTGATATTAATCAGAGCAATGGTTGATCCTTCCCGTAATACATCAAGAACGGTTTTGATATCTTCAAATTCTTCCATCACAAAAGGTCGAACTAATACTTTAGCCTTATCCTCTTTTGAAGCTCCGCTCTCTAATTCAACATAACTTTCGCCTTCTGGAGCTTGCTGCTCTTCTTCAGGACGCATAAATTTTTCCTTCAATTGTAATAAAAAATCTTTCATTTTCCACACCCTCGCTTTTTGTTATAATTATGAGTGAAACTTAAGGTCATAGAGAAACAGACTTATATATAAATGTTTTTATCTTCGGATATTTAGATTGTGCAGACAGCTTATTTATTCGCCGATGCGGAAAATATTGGAATAAGCTTTTGAAAGCCTGCTTCCCTTTTTACGCTTGAACTCTATGGTTGCTCTGGGTAAGCTGAACGTTCCTAAAATATTCAATTTTGCTTTTATCTTGTAGGTAATCAAGCGCTGTTCATGTCCATCAAGCTCAGCTAACGACCAGACTACTTTAGTACCCGATTTAGTCTGTTTCATCTCCTGCGGCTTAAGTGTTCCGAGTTCTAAACCCTTGTCAATATTAGCAATGCTGGGAACGAGGTCAGTTACGACTACGTCTTTAACGGGTTTCTTAGAGTGATTTTTTAATTCCAGGGTGATTTTGACTTCCGAGAGTGTGCCATCTTCTCCACTGCGAGCAGTAATAGCAGTTTTCTGCACGCTAACGGGGG
The DNA here is from genome assembly GCA_035291085.1 of Candidatus Nanoarchaeia archaeon. GTDB lineage: Archaea > Nanobdellota > Nanobdellia > Woesearchaeales > GW2011-AR9 > JACPIL01. The sequence continues at coordinate 13,173 of DATDTA010000013.1, forward strand.
ATTGCACATAAAAGTAAAATCCTGCAAAGATGAGCAGTACTAAAAGCACGTAGGCTGGTATTCTATAGTTTGCCGTTACAGGCAAAGCTACCGATTCATTTGGTCCGAGAGTAACCTCCCAGGCTAAGTAACGCTTACTTTCTTCAATCAGGGTTTTTCCATCGCTTTGGATCAAGAGCATTTGCCACAAGGAAATAGGAGTTTTCACAATCTGGGTGTTACGCACGTTTCCTGAATTTCTAGCCACTACCGTTTTAAACGATTTCAAGTACACGGTTTCCTCAGAAGTTGTTACTTCAAATGGTAAGATCAATGAAAGGACTTCTATTCGCTGTTCGATGATTTTTACGGTTTCTCCATTGCGTTCAAAGACAAAGAAAAGAGTATAATCTTTCGGTTGCTGGTAAGGGTTTGGGATAATGCTGAATTCAACCGTCTTTTTTTCTAAAGGCGGTAAATCAACTGAAACTTCTTGTTCAAATTCAGGAATATCGGTTTGGATCTTAATTTTTAATCCCAATAAATTTAAGGGATTCCTATTCTCGAGAAATAATTTTACTGACTGTGCTTCTTGCGGATTAATTTTATCATTCATATCCACCGAGGCTTTGATTGCGGGAATGTAATCTACTGGTTCTTTTGGTTTCAGGTACATCTTCAGCGCTTCGGTATACGATTCTCCTAAGTCACTTTGAATGGTAACATGGACATAATAAATTCCCGGGGAGAAATCTTCGAGAGGTTTGGCGATAATAGTTGTAGTATACGATTTTCCTGGACCTAACTCAATAATTTTATCTTTCAATGGGGAAGGATCGACGTTCCATCCTTGGCCAGATTGCAGAGAATAAATACTGTAGCGCTGAGTATTTGCAGCATTGTTAGTAATGGTCAGCCTAAATGAAGCCTGCTCGATGGTGCTAATCTCATTTTTTATTGGTTCAGAAACGATGCTTGATTCTGCAAAAACCAGAGCAGAAAATAGGAATAGCAATAATACCTGTAACAAAAAAAATTTCGTCCCTCGCACTTTTTACTACACCTCTTTAAATACCATTAATTGCAACTACTATTTAAAGAATTCGTTTTTGCTTCTCCGCAACATTTATATATTCTGTTCTTTTAATTTAAGCTCAGTAAAAGAGATGTAGATAGATGGTGGAAGAAAGCGCCTTCCGGGGCATGATCGGATTTCTGAACAAAATAGGTGTATACGATGTCATACTTCCATTTCTGTTAGTCTTTACTATTATCTTTGCCATTTTAGAAAAAACCAAAATCTTTGGCACGGAAAAGATCGATGGCCAGGAGATGACTAAAAAGAACATCGATGCCATGGTCGCTTTTGTGATGGCGTTCTTAGTTATCGCTTCCACCAAACTGGTGGGAATTATTAATGAAGTCATGGCTAATGTAGTGTTATTGGTCATTTTAGGGGTATGTTTCTTGTTGTTAGTGGGAGTTTTTTTTGCTGGGGACAAGGAATTCTCGCTCAAAGATTTTCCAACTTGGCAGAACATTTTTATGGTTTTAATGTTTATAGGTATTGTAGCTATTTTCCTCAACGCCCTAGGCTGGCTGCATTATCTTGAAATCTTATTTGAAAATTGGAACGCCGAATGGGCTTCATCGATCATTTTCATAGTCATCATCATCGGCTTCATCGCCTGGATAACGAGAACACCAAAAGAGGAATCAAAAAGTGATAAAAAATAAGAGTGTGGAGGTTACACAATGGTCAGCCCAAGCTTTACTAATTTAGCGCGATATTTTCAACAATACGGAGTGATGGATTTCCTACTTCCGTTTTTGTTGGTATTTACTATAATTTATGCGGTTACCGGTCGAATATCTTTGTTTAAAGAAAAGAATTTTCGGATCGTTATTGCACTCACCTTAGCTTTAGTATTTGTCGCTCCGCATATCACTGGCAGCTATCCCCTAGGTTATGACCCAGTTCAAGTTCTGAATGAAACCCTGCCCAGCATTTCTCTTTTATCTGTTGCTGCGGTGATGGTATTGCTGTTGTTGGGAATCTTTGGAAAAGGTTTTTCAGAAGCCGCTGCGCCGTTGATCGCCCTAATCTCATTAGGTTTCGTGGTCTTTATCTTTGGTTCTTCCTTAAATCTCTGGAGAGGACCTTACGATGTCTTTTCCTGGTGGAGTCCGGAAATAACCGAGTTAATGATTATCCTGCTTATCTTTGGCGTTATAGTATGGCTGATTGTCAAAGAACCAGGACAAGGAAGCTTCGGATCTAGTGCCAAAAATGCCTGGAAAAGTGTCGGCAGCATCATAGAAGATATCGGTGGTAAAAGATAAATGGCCACGCCACTCGACTTAGGGCTGTTAGGTGTTGTTGATTTTATATTTCCTTTTCTGCTAGTCTGGGCTTTCATGTTCGCCATGCTGCAGAAGACAAAGATCATCGGCGATGCCATGGTGGTCAATGCGCTTATCGCTACTGTCGCAGGATTTACCGTCCTGCTTTCTCGGACTGTTGTCGATTTGATCAATTTCATGATCCCTTGGTTTGCCATTGCCATCATTTTCTTCATTTTGCTGCTCTTGTTATTCATGATCATGGGTTACAAAGAAATAAATGCCTATCAAGACCCAGGAGTGCGCTGGGTGCTTATTGCAGTCGGCATTTTAATCGCCTTCGCCGCTTTTGGAAAAGTATTAGGCCAATCTTTGCTGGAGCAGGCTGCCCAGCCAACAGAAGTTCAAGCTGGAGATGGAGGAGGGGTCGCTTCTGAAAGCTTTCAGCAAAGTATTTTTTTAACTATTTTTCATCCTAAAGTATTAGGATTATTGATCGTCTTTGCCATAGCGGTATTTACGGTAGCCTTGATGAGCGGATAATTTCTCAAGAACATTTTTAATGGTTCTTTGTTTTCTTAATCTGTGAAGAAAACTCAATGCGCTGGCGGAGTAGTTCTCAATAGTAAAGGCTTAGTGCTGGTTGTAACAAATAGGCAACGGAAATCCTGGTCTTTGCCGAAAGGGCATATCGATCCGGGAGAAGACGCTCTAACTGCTGCCAAACGAGAAATCTACGAAGAATCCGGGGTGAAGCAGTTAAAACTCATCAAAGCTTTAGGCAGTTATCAGCGGCATAGGACTGCTTTAGATGGGGGCGATGATACTTCAGAATTCAAGACCATCCATATCTATCTCTTTACCACTAAGCAAGAAAAGCTCGCGCCTCTCGATCCGCACAATCCTGAAGCGCGCTGGGTAGAGAAAAGTAAAGCCGTAGAATTGTTAACCCATCGGAAAGATAAAGAATTTTTCAGGAAAGTGATGGAAGAATTATAGCTTTTAGTTGCAATATCTTTTTAAAACAATTAGATTTGAGCTTTTTATCTACTATTGGAGGATTGAAATCATGGGTTTGGAATTAATGCTTGGATTTAATAATAAAAAAGATTCTTCTTACGGTGTACAGCTTGGGATTAAGAATGAATCATCATACCCGCATCATGTCTTGCAGATGGGATTGTATAATGATGTTCCAGCAGGCGAAGATTTTAAGGGATTGCAGGCTGGCATAATTAGTCTTGTTGGGCAAAACTTCTCCGGAGCTCAAATCGGTGTTCTAAATGGCGTTGATAGCGGAGCAGTGTATGGTCTTCAAGTCGGGGTTGTGAATGCAGCAGATATATCTGGTGCTCAAGTAGGAGTTCTAAATATCACAACCCAGATATACGGTTTACAAATAGGGGGAGCTAATCTTTCGCTTAAATTCGATAAAGATCCGGGTAGCGTACGCGGCGCTCAAGTCGGCGTATGGAATTATGCACGAGATTTAGACGGAGGTCAGGCAGGACTATTTAATTACGTTAAAGAAGAAATAAATGGTTTGCAGCTCGGAGCTCTCAACATAGCTGGCGATGATTTCAACGGTGTACAAATTGGTTTAATCTGTTACGCTAAAGATGGTAACTATCTTCAACTTGGAGTTCTTACCTTCCGTGGTGGGGACAGAAAATGGTATAACAAATTCTCGCCATTCATTGGATTTAGCGCAAACGGGAAAAAAGAAGAAGCTGAACCGCCAAAAGAACCACAAGGATCAACTAAGCATGGAACTGACTTGTAATCTTATTTTTTCTTTTTCAATTCTTCTTTAATGGAAGACAATTCTTTCACGTTATCGACAAAAGTCGGAATGACATCCTTAAACACTTTGCCGACTGCTTTCAGATCTGTTCCCACTGCCTGCATTCGGGAATCATAATCGTCTAACTTTCCAAGAACCGCTTCATGCAGCATCTTGAAATCATCTTGCAACTTTTCCACATCATGCATTAACTTCATCTGTTTCTCTTCTACTTTGTTCTTCCAGTCTACAATCTTCTTTACCTCACCAATTAAATCATCCCAGCGTTCATCGATCATGCTTTCTGTAATCTCTTCAATGCGTTCATAGATATTACTAACATCGTCTTGATATGCTGGTTGTGAAGAAGGCATGGGCATTTCCTGCTGCATACTTGACATTTGATCCGGTGCAGCTGGCATTCCGTATGCTGGACCTTGCCCGGCGTCTGCCTGTGCGATAGCTTCACTTATCTGCTGCTGGGTATACCCTCGCTGAGAAAGCTCGTCAACCACTATATCATCAGTCAATCCTTGCTGCCGTAGCTGGGTTACTTCAGAAACAGGGGAAGCTTTTTTTTTATCAAACAATGCCATCATATCACCAATATACTAGGAAACTCATTTAGTCTTTTTATTTCTTTCGTGGGTCTACGCTTTCAGTAGGCGATATTATCTTCGATTACCCACGAAACGTGAGGAAACAAAGTTTCCGACGTCCCAGAAGCTCTGCTTCTGAGGAGATTAAAAATCTCACAGCTTACTGTAATTTTAGATTTTTCTTTCTTTCTTCTATTGTCGGGCTTTTTTCAGCAGTTTGCATTTGGCTCATGCTCAGCTTATTTTCCACTACTCTCTCCAGATCCCGCTGGGTTACAAAGTTAAGCGGATTCCAAAACTCGACATATTTCTTTAAGGTCATCACTTCCTCTATCCCAGCAGTCTGCTTTAACTCCTTAATGATCAGCACCATTTTTTGATCCATTTTCTGCTGTTGGTGCCGTAACTCAACCATATCATCATTAAGAGTTTTGAAATCTCTATTGAGCTTGTTCGCTCTAGTAATGAAATCGTTTTTGAGAACATCAACTTCTCGTAAAAGATTGTTAACTTTACTCTCTAATCCCTTTATCCAGACATATAGTTTTGCATTATCAAATCCTGAGGTTGGAGATAAATCTGGTGCTTTTGCCATTCTTTTATCCTAAGGAAGAGAATATAATAAATTTATGTGAGTATTGGAGAGTGGTAGTGTTCTCTTTCAAAAGCTTTTGATATTACTTCAATATATCTCTTCTGCGTGTCGTTCATATCTTGAGAATTAGGTGATAAGTGCAATTCTGGAAGTGAAGGCAGTAAATCGTCAATTCCTGCTTTTTGCGCAATACTACTATAAATTCTTTCCCCCAGCTTATAATCCAGTGATAAAGGCCCTCCACTAATTCCGCAACCGTAACATACATATCTATTTTTATTTGGTTTGAGATAGAAGGAAGGTGTTCTCTCATTATGGAAAGGACAAAGCCCTTGATAATTGGGGCTAATCGGCCTTTTTTTCATTTTATCTCCTAAATAAAATAATCCTACTTCCACTATATTTAATCTAGCTAACAACAGTCCTAAGTCTTGAGGCGTTTCAAAATTTGAATAATACTGGATCGGATCTGGTTTGTAATCGCTTTCTTCTCCAGTAAAAAGGTCGAGTTGTTTCATTTTTTATGAAGAAAGATAATTATTAATAAAGCTTTGTTCACAGAAAATATAATAAACTCCTCTTCTATTTTAATTCTGAAAAGATGGCAGATACTAAAGCGTGTTTTGAATATGATACCTATCACGAGGGAGAAAACAAAATTCTTAAAATCTTCTGTGAAAGTTGTAATTTCCCGCCCTCCATAGAATATAGCGATATCTGTATGGCTAAGCTGATAGATACTCTCTCTCAAGTGACCGGGGTTAGTATCATCATCCTTTCCCAGCGGCGTGAGTATGAATATGATTACGATCAAACCAGTTTGCTCACTGAATTAGCTTTACTTTACAAGCGCGTAAGCCAGGAAGAGCGTTTCATGTACTCGCAGATCGTGGTTGATCCTCTTCATGAGCGTTATATCCGTGGCAGTTACGCCCAATTTCAACGGCTGATCTCCAAGCGCCTCAAAGAAGATCCTCTGGCGGCCTATGTAGAATTAAAACGCCTGGAAACCAGGGAAAAAATAAAAGTCAACTCATTAATTGATGCCCGGCATCTCTCCAGTCAGAAAAAATTTATTGCCGTACTGGAAAACGCTGTCGCTTTGATTGAAAATCTTAAAATCATCAAACTCTTAATGCCGCATACCAAAGAGTATAAAGTTGGGGAAAGAGAGATCTACAATAATATCTTTCACCCTACTACCAAACCAGATTTCATGTTCACCAAATTGGTTACCGAATTTCCTATTGGTAATTTGGAAGACAGCTACAACTTTAAAGTTGATAACGATGATTGCGAGGTGAATATTTTTTCTTTTGATGAAGATGTAAAAACGCTCTACCACCTAACGCCGCCGGAATTTCTGTTTACTGAAGATGAATACCAACTGCTTGATGATGCTAAAAGGATTATGTCCGAGCATAAACCAAGCCGGGAAGAATTTGTCGATCCACAACGCATGCGTGAAGTGTTTCTCAATATCGGTAAAGATCTTATTACTGATCTAGCTCAGCATCGTAATTTGAAATTAAAAGAAGAAACTCTCAACCAATTGGCGCAGACTCTTCTACGCCATACTGTCGGTTTCGGACTGATCGAACTTCTTCTTTCAGATCCAAAAGTTCAAGACGTCAACATTAACTCTCCCAATGGGGAACTGCCGATCTTTATTGTACATCAGGATTACGGTGATTGTTATACTAATATCTACCCTACTTTGCTGGAAGTAGAGAGTTGGGCCACTAAGCTGCGATTAATTTCTGGAAGACCATTAGATGAAGCAAATCCCATTCTGGACACAGAATTAAAAGTAACCGGATTTAGTTCTAGAGTTTCCGCGCTTACTGCGCCTTTAAGTCCGACGGGATTAGCTTTTTCCTTTCGTCGGCATAGGGATTTTCCCTGGACTTTTCCGCTGTACATGCAGCCAAAAATTAGATTTGTTGATGCCCTCGGTGCAGGATTGCTCAGTTTTTTAATTGATAACAATGCTGCTATCCTTGTTGCGGGAACGCGAAGTTCTGGGAAAACATCTTTGTTAGGTTCATTCCTGACTGAAATAATGCGCCGGGCAAGAATCCTTACTATCGAAGATACATTTGAATTACCGACAGAATCGATGCGAAAGTTAGGATATAACATTGAACCATTGAAAGTTGCCTCGGCCTTATCTGCGCCCGGATCAGAAGTAGATCCTTCTATTGGAATCAGATCAACCCTGCGCTTAGGAGACTCTGCTATCTTCGTAGGCGAAGTTAGATCGAAGGAAGCCATCGCCCTTTTCGAAGCCATGCGAGTAGGTGCTGCTGCAAATGTTGTCGCAGGGACAATCCACGCCGATTCTCCATATGGGGTATTTGACCGAGTGGTAAATGATATTGGGGTTCCTAAAACTTCTTTCAAAGCAATTGATATAATTGTGGTTGCTAATCCCGTCATTTCCGGGCTGAAAAAATACAAACGAGTTTTACGCATTACCGAAGTGCGTAAAGAATGGGACGAAGACCCTCTTAGAGAGCACGGATTTGTTGATTTGATGGCCTATAATCCGGTAACTGATCAGCTTGAAATAACTGATGAATTGCGCAATGGAAACTCCGATATTTTAAAGAGAATGGCCGGCCGGGTGAAAGAATTTGCCGGCGACTGGGATGCAGTATGGAATAATATTGTGCTGAGAGCAAATTGCAAACAAGCTATCGTGGATGCATTTTCAGAAAGCGGCGATGAATCATTATTGGAAGCAGAATTTGTAATCAGAGCAAATGATATCTTCAGAATCGTTTCTGATAAAGTAAAAGAAAAAACCGGTAAACTAGATTCAGACAAGATTTACTTTGAATTCAAAGAATGGTTGAGAAAAGAAGTCAAGAAGCGGAAGCAGGAAGAATAGATTAAGGAATGTTTTTATATAATCAGGATTTTTAGCTATCATGAAATACCGCATCATCACCCACGGAAACTGCACCGACGGTTATAGCAGCGCCTTTGTAGTTAAAAGATTCTTCAATATCCTCTTCGATGCAAAATTAACTGACCAAGAGATCCAAGAAATTCCCGTTTTGGGGGTGCAGCCGCAGGATGTCCAAGCAGGCAAAGTCACACTCTCTTCGGGAGATATTGTTGTGGATCTGCCAAGAACAGATGCAAAAATCTTTTTCTGGTGCGATCATCATTTGACTACTAAACCCTCTGCAAAGCTTCCAGATAATCATCATTGGAAAGCGACTCCCAGCTGTACTGGATTCTTGATAGATATCGCTTTGGAAAAAGGAGCAACATCAAGCAAAGAGCTTCTGGAGTTCAAAAAAGTGATTGACATCAATGACAGCGCCGCTTACACTAAAAAAGATATCAAAGAATGTTATTACAAGAGGAAGAGCTACCAACAACAAAATCCACTGCAAAAATTGACTATGATCGGATCAATGTTTAATACTCGTGACAGGATTCTGAACGATGAAATCTTTCGAACCTTGCTTACTCATGAATTGGGAGAGACGCCTCTTTCCAGCCCATCCTTATGGCAGCTGAATCCGTTGATGTTCTATAAAGCGCAGTTAGAAAGTTTTGAACAATGGCGGAAGAATGTCGATACTTACTTAACCTATGATGCCGATGCAAAGTGTGTAGTCCAAGATGACCGAAAAGCCAAAATGAATATGGGGGTTCCAGACCGATTTTATTCTTACATGAAATTTCCAGAAGCAAGTTATAATGTAAATTTGCGGATTATCGATGAAGAGAAAAAATGCCGATTAGGGATAGGTTCAAATATCTTCCACAAAGAGCGCTGCAAAGTGAATATCGGTGAATTGTGTCAGGAAGTCGGGAAGAGATTTGGCGGTTCTGGCGGCGGGCACTTTGCAGTCGGCGGAGCAGTTATCAAATCAGATAAAGTAGATGAAGCGTTGAAGTTTATTTTGGAGAGATTTAAGGAGAAAAATTAATTTTATGATCTTTACTTTAATGTCTTATAACATTGAACGTGGTTTTCACAGTCGCAATCATCTTCTTGAAGAACAGCGCTTGCAGGCAGCACAACGAATAGTGCAGCAAGTCAGACCAGATCTTCTTGCACTTACCGAAGCCTGTTACGGCGGTCCTAATTCACATGGAATTAAGATGGACTATCAGCAGCTTTTTTATTTTAGACATGGTCAATTTGGAAGCTATCCTGTAATAGGACCAAGAAAAGGCGATGAAGGTGGAAATTGCCTGTTATCGCAATTTCCGATGCAGGGTGAAGCGATACAATTATCCTACAAAGGAGCGGTCCGTGGGAAAGTTCAGCTGGAGGATAAAATTCTTACAGTTGATGTGGTACATCCTTCCTATTCTGTTGATGATAACAAAAAAATTTCAACCTTACGCCCATTGATAAGCAGCCGTCAAGAGCCTTATCTTCTTACTGGAGATCTTAATACCATCCATCCTGATGATAAATATGATTGGGATCAATTGGTCTGTGATCTACAATCATATGATCCTGAAAAAGCAGCATGGATAGTGGAAAACTGGCGCAAAGCAGAATTTGTCACTTGGCTGCTTGAGCAGGGCTTGGAAGACACTTTTCCTGTTGCCGCACGGCAATCAACAGTTCCTACTTCATATTCCTATGGGGAAAAAATAGCTGGAGTACGTATGGATTTCTGTTTTAAGTCTAATGATCTTAAAGTTAAAGAAGCATATGTCCTCAAGAATGAAGATACAGAAATAGCTTCGGACCATTATCCGATCGTGGTTACATTTGAGATATGATTATGACTTAGATATTTTCCAAACCAGTTCAAAAAATTCTCTAAAATTATCTGCGATTGTTTTATTTTCTATTACAATTGAGAGAAAGATATCTCCAGTAACAAATAATATAGCTTTATCCTTGTAAACAGTTGTCCACATTGGAGCTAATAATTTTTCATTTAAATATTTGGCTTGTGTGTATTTTAGCTTATTCCTTGCAGGCACGTACTCTTTGGCGTCTCTCTTGTAAATGATTCTTAATCTCAATTTTTTTTCGATTCTTCTTTTATGAAAGTCTTTGAAATAGGGTTCAAATCGATCTTGCGCTTCTTTCGGTGCTCCAAGTACCAAAAACTCATCTTTACTTTTCAATTCCCTTATAATGTCTTCCTGAACAGATTTAAACCCCTTATCTCCCTCAAATATCGAAACATTATATTTCACCTGTTCCTTTTGTTTTTCTATTAAGGTTGGTATTATCTCTTGGATACGTCTCTTTTTTTCTTCAATAAAAGTGAGAATATTTTCCGGCTTTGTGGCAGTATAAAATTTTTTTCTTCCTTTTTTGACGTAATTAACCAAGCCTTTATCTATCAAGCTATTCAAACAAAGGTGTGCTACTGAATTTTGGACTTTTGTCTTTTTTTTGATAGGCCCTGCAGTAGTTTCGCCTAGTTCTAACAAAGCGAGATATATTTTTATCTCTCCCTTTGTCAAACCAATATCTTCTAGTATTTCCATTATCCACTCATTTTGGAGGACAAATATTTAAGAGTTTCCCTTAAAAAATGAGATCATGGGAAAAATAGCTTCTCCGAAAAGTACATTGGATGTGCTCAGAGGAAAATATGAGAAAAATATCGAATACGTTTCGTCAGCTTTAACATTACTGAGAGATGCTCATAATTTTACTTTTAATCGCCGAGAACAAGAGAGAGAAGGTTGGTTTACGAATCCGCTTTGTGGAATGTGGTTACCATATGACCAAAGGTATAAACCACATGAAATACCAAGGTTGTATCTTGATGAGATTTCCAAAACTCTTGAGGAAAGTTTAGGTATACGGGAAACTGCTGGAGAATTAGAACGCACCGGAGATTCAGATAAAGGATTTCCTCAGATAATTTCTGCAACATGGAGGATATTTTCGCAAAGCGGAGAGACAGCCTATTTAAAAGGTAGTACTAGCTTTCACTTTTACGATTATACGGTAGGTGATATTGACAAAATTATTTTTTCTCCGAAAGCTTTTACTTCTGTTAGATTTGATAGAACCAATTATGCAGAGAGGAGTTCAAGATGGATAACATTGCCAGATAAGGTCTCGTTATCTACTTTTGGTGATGTTGTCGACAGAGAATGGAAATTAGACCTTGCTAGACTGAGAGAAGCACCTTCAGATTTCTTAGCTATGCTGACGCGGGGACTAGGAGGAAAGTAATTCACTTCTTATAACAAACATCGCAGCCTTTCAGATCTCCTTCGATCTGGGCATGCAGCTGGCATAAGGCTTTTGATTTTTTAATGAACTCGTTAATGGTCTGGATCTGATGGAAAGCGCTTTCGCTGTCAACTATTTTTCCCGCAGATTTCTTGATGAATTCTTTCACTTCAGCAGGAAACGTAATCTCTTTTGCTCTTTTTTCCGAAACATATTGGGAAACCGCAGCTTCCGTAATATTCAGTAATTTAGCGATTTCTTTCTGTGATTTTCCTTTCTCTTTCAGAGCTACCACTAACTCTCTTCTGATCGCTGGCAGGATATACCACACTTCGATTTCTTGGGGATGTTGTGCAGGGACTTTCATGATAGTTATAAACCCCGAGAAGTTAAAAATCTATTGGAGAAACTCCGTTAAGGAAGATCCTTTCAATTTTTTTTTAAATACTCAATTCTCAGTAAAGAAGATGATCAAACAAGGTATAAATAGCATAGAAGGCCTCAACGGGTTCCTTAAAAATAACCGTTATTGGGCCAATGGAAAAAGTTTTCCCGTTGATCATCTTCATGCTACTGGAGCACAATCACGCTGGGAATATGAGAATGTTTATGGGATTTATTTGACCCAGCCCCATTTTGCCTGGATGGCTATGTGGATGGGTTCTACTGATAGAGAAAGAGTGCAAAAAAGAAATCTTACGTATGTAAGACCGGAAAACGGCGACTGGATAGGAGCAATTCGAATTTATTCTCTAGATTCTGGTGTGAAAGAACTCTATTCTAAGAACGGTTGTTTTCTGTATCTATTCGATCCTGAAAATTATAAGGAAGCTCAAACTATTGATCTACAAAAATTATCTGCTCAAGAAAAAATAAGTTATCTACTAAATAATAACTTCTCCAGAAAAGAAATAACGAGAAAAGGGAAATCACAATCCAACATTGTATCTGAAAGCTTAGAGAGAACAATAATTGAAATTGACTCTTGGCAAATGACCTTAGTAAATGTTGACGTGATTAGACCAGATATTGAAGTGCATGTAGAAAGTGAAGTTCTCAAAAATCTATATGGTCAAAGAGTTCTTCCTGCAAATGAGATAAGTACAGAAAATTATATTATTGATTAAGCGTTTCAGTTTGAAAAAGAGAATAAAAAGAAAATAAAAATAAATCTAATTTAACAATTCAGCGTCTACTAATCCATAGCCAAACAAGTCATCCTTGCCTACTGCCCCTAGATCGTCAGCCGTACTTTGCAATAATGCTCGAACTTCTGCATTTGTAAGCAATGGATTTGCTTCCCAGGCTAGTGCTGCAACACCTGAAACATGCGGGGTAGCCATGCTGGTTCCGCTTAAAGTAGCATATCCGCCGCCTTTATAGGTAGATAAAATACTTACTCCTGGAGCAGCCAATTCTACTTGCGGGCCGACATTACTGAAGGATGCAAGGTTATCCGCACTATCAGTTGCAGAGACAGCTACAACAGAATCATATGCGGCTGGATACGAAACCGCTCCACCATAATCATTACCAGCAGCTGCTACCAATAATACTCCGCTGGCATAGGCAGCATCAACAGCATCATGCATGGATTGTATGTCTGAACTAGTTCCTAAACTCATAGACACAACTTTCGCGCCGCTTTGCACGCAGTAATCGATTCCGGCAATGACATCGCTCAAATATCCTGAACCTTGTCGGTTCAAAACTTTAGCAGCTAATAAAGAAGCACTTGGCGCAACTCCTACCACGCCGATGGTATTGTCAACTGCAGCGATTGTTCCTGCTACGTGTGATCCATGGCCATTATCATCATCCCATTTAGTAGAATCAACGGTAGCTCCTTTCGCGACAAAGTTTCTTCCGCCCACAATATTACCTTGCAGATCAGGATGATCTTTATCGATTCCGGTATCGACAACACAGACTGTTACACCTGCGCCAGTATTATTTGCTAAATCAGCATCCACTCGATCAACTCCCCAGGGCAGCTTTTGCGCCGGTTGGGAAGGAGCAGGTTTGCCAGAAGCTTGAACTTCAGCGTCGAATTCAACACCAACAACATTAGGATTTAACAGAAGCCCATTTAATGCAGTAACCGGGACTTCTACCGCTACAACATTCTCAAGCAAAGTGTAACTGTGCAATACTTTTCCACCAGCAAGATGTACTGCGCCCACATCTGGCTTCCCTTTAAATTCTAAGAATACTCGTACTTTTTCCGGCTGATTTCCAGCTGCTGTTGCCAGCGCGGAAAATACCAGAAGAGAAATCATCATTAATACTATTAATTTTTTCATATTTTAACCTCCAACCTATTGTGAGGCACTAGGAGCGTGACTGGTTTAAATAGTTTATGTTGTTAAAAAATTTAGAATACTTTTCTCAATGAATTAACAATCTCAACCATAACTTTCACTGTCTTTTCAATATCCTCTTTACTTGTATATTTCCCCAGACTAAAGCGTATACTTCCTCGAGCCAGAGCTTCAGGAACTTTCATCGCTCTCAGAACATGACTGATGGTGATCTCATTAGCAGTACAAGCGCTTCCTGCAGAAGCATAAATTTCTTTTAGGTTTAAGTGGGATAATATTGTGCCAGCATCCACTCCAGCAAAAGAAAGATGCACATTGTTTGCCAGTCTTTCTGTAGGATGGCCATTTACCGTTACTTCCTTAATCTTAGCCTGAACTTCAGCGATAAAATAATCGCGCAATTCTTCTAAACGCGTATTTTCTGCTTCTTTCTCCTCTTTTACCAATTCCATGGCTTTGGCAAATCCAACTACTGCGTTGACATTTTCTGTACCGCAGCGCAACCCAAACTCTTGTCCTCCGCCATGAATTAGCGGTTCTACCTTCACTCCTTCTTTAATATACAACAAGGCTGTCCCTTTCGGGCCATAGATCTTGTTGCTGTTTAAGGTAAATAAATCAAGGCCTAACTTTTGCAGGTCTACATCCAGATATCCGGCCTGACAGGCATCAGTATGAAATACTACTTTTTTATTTCTGGCTACAGCAGCAATTTCTTTTAGCGGCTGAATTGTTCCCACCTCATTATTAGCGTACATGATGGAAATTAAAATTGTTCTTGGCGTGATAGCTCTTTCCACTTCTGCTGGGTCAACTCGGCCATAATTATCTACTTCAAGATAGGTTACCAAAAATCCTTCCTTTTCCAAATATTTACAGGTCTCTAAGACTGCTTTATGTTCTATTTTGCTGGTGATGATGTGGTTCCCCTTTTCTTTATTGGCAAGGGCAACTCCTTTAATTGCGAGATTAACACTTTC
>DATDTA010000014.1:0-3452 GCA_035291085.1 Candidatus Nanoarchaeia archaeon
TACTGACGGAAAAAATGGTCCCGCCACCATTTACTCCGGAAAAGATGTCGGAGATACAACAACCACAGAAATGATGAAACAGAATAATATCCCTTTTGCTGTGGTCGGGCATATCCATGAAGCTGGCGGACTAGCCGCAACTCATGAAGGGGAGGAAGTAAAACAAGGAGAATGGGTAAAGCAGTTCACCGCTAACTTCGGAAGTTTAGAAACCTGGAAATATCTTAACGGCGAAACTCACGATGGAATGGGCGGAGTTTTTGTTATAAAAGGGGAGCAAGCATCATTTCATACCCTACAGTTACTTAATTTCCCGGGAGAAGGCCTTATCTTTCAATCTGTGTTTAAATCACCACAAAATCTTTATAAATAGAAGCCCTGTTTTACCACCCTAATGGAAGTTCAGGAAGGTAAAGAGCACAAAGTAAAAAGGTTTATAAAAGAAGCCCTTCGCGTACTGCGAATTACCAAAAAGCCGAATAAAGAAGAATACTTAAGCATCGTCAAGATTACTGCTTTAGGAATTGCGGTAATAGGAGTTATTGGCTTCATCATCTTCCTGGGAAAACAACTCTTATTTTAACCATGTCAACACAAATCTACGGTTTACGGACAGCTGCCAATCGAGAAGATCAGGTAGTAGACTATCTTATTTCTAAATTACAGAAGAACCCTAATGCGGGGATTTTAGCAGTCATCAGGCCTCATGGAATGAGAGGATACATTTTCGTGGAAGCTACTTCTAAAGGAGAAGCAGAAGCAACCTTGCAGGGAGTTCCCTATGCTCGTGGTTTGTTAGCCAATGAGATCCCTTACACTGAAATTGAACACATGTTAGAGCAGGTTAAAGTGGAAATGAACATCCATAAGAACGACATTGTCGAAATTATCTCTGGTCCATTCAAGCGAGAAAACGCTAAAGTTGTCAGGATCAACAAGCAGAAAGAAGAAATTGTGGTTGAATTATTGGAAGCCGCAGTTCCTATCCCTATCACCGTAAAGATGGATGCAGTTAAAGTTATCAGGCGTGAAGAGGGCAGCGAAGATAAGGAAGAGTAAATTTTTATTTTCCTTTCTTAATAATCATCTGCACGCTTAATCCACCATCAGAATTTCTAAAATAATTAACTTCATCAGAAACCACGTGAATAACAAAAGTGCCAACTCCTGAGTTTTCAGATGGTTTTTTAGTTCCAGAAAATTGGTAAAAATCTAGGGGTTGTCCTAATTGCTTATATCTATGTAAAAGAATAAATGGTATAAAATCAGCATTGATTTCCCCGCCTTGATCACTTACTACTACCTCGAAATTTTCTTCTGTTGCTCGGTATGAAATCGTTACCTTTTTATAGGGATCCTTTTTATTACCGTGCTGATAGGCATTACGGAAAGCTTCATTTACTCCAGCATGGAAACGTTCCTGTTTTCCGGTATGTCTTCCTTCTTCACAAATTTTAGCAATCTTTCCTGCATAATTCAACGTGTCTTCTTTCTTAGCGATGTTTATTTCCAAAGTAGTATAACTTCCATCTGGAGAAAAAGTAGGGAGAGGATTATCTCCTAAATTGATTCTTCCTTTAAAAGCAGAACGAACTAACGATTTTGGGTCTAGTAAAGAAACGATATCGTCAATAGACCCCTTTGCTGTGTTCATAGAGGAGGTGATAGCCTGAACTTTATAAACTTTACTCCCTATACCCACTTAGAAGTAACAACACTTACAGATCTACCATTTCGATCTCAATATTCAAACCTTCTGGAATAGGAACTCTCATTACTAAACGTAAAGTCCTTTCATCTGCACTTAGATCGATCATGCGCTTGTGAACTCGCATCTCATATCGTTCCCAGGATGCTTTCCCCTCTCCAGAAGGGGACTTACGAGTAGTTACCTTCAATTTCTTCGTTGGAAGAGGAACTGGACCATGTAACTTAACGCCAGTCTTATCAGAAATATCTTTAATATCGGCGCATACTTTATTGATCTTGTCAATATCGGTACTGGCTAATTTTATACGTGCTCGTTGGGCCATGATTTTTGATACCTTCACACAATAAACTTTTCCGTTTATTATGCGTCATTATGAAAGTAATAAATAAAAAACAAATCTACATCTGTTTCTTAACAACATCCATACACATACCAGCTGCTACGGTGACCCCTGAGTCACGGATAGCAAATCTAGACATTTGTGGAATGACATTGTTTTTCTCGATAACAAGTGGCTGCATTGGTTTCAGCCTAACGACAGCTGCATCTCCGTTTCGCAGAATATCCTTGTTCTCGGTAACTTCTTCACCAGTTGCAGGATTAATCTTCTTTATGATTTCTACAAACTGGCAAGCAACCTGTGCAGTATGGATGTGGAACACCGGTGTGTATCCAACAGTTACAACGCTTGGGTGCTGCATGATTACAATTTGTGCAGTAAATTCGGTTGCCACAGTAGGAACATTGTCAGCGTGACCTAAAACGTCTCCGCGTGCAATATCCTTCTTTGCAATACCGCGTACGTTGAATCCAATGTTATCACCAGGCACAGCTTCAGGAACAACCTCGTGGTGCATCTCGATGGTCTTGACTTCTCCACCGATACCCTTACCTTCTCTTCCAGGTACAACCATGACTTTGTCACCGATCTTCATAACTCCTGTCTCTACTCTTCCAACAGGAACGACGCCGATACCGGTAATGTTGTAAACGTCCTGGATAGGCAATCGTAAAGGCAAGTTAGTTGGTTTTTGAGGAACATCAAACTTGTTGATAGCTTCTAACAAAGTATCGCCAGCCCAC
This sequence comes from Candidatus Nanoarchaeia archaeon, assembly GCA_035291085.1. Taxonomy (GTDB): domain Archaea; phylum Nanobdellota; class Nanobdellia; order Woesearchaeales; family GW2011-AR9; genus JACPIL01. The sequence continues at coordinate 2,795 of DATDTA010000014.1, forward strand.
CAAGCTAACTTATCAGACTTCTTAGTGATATTTTCTCCTGGCAATGAAGCGATAGGTAAGAATCTAACCATATCAACTTTCCATCCTGCTTGCGTAGCATGTTTCTTAACTTCTTCTACTACTTCCTTGTATCGTGATTCTTTATGATCTACTCCAGAGATATCCATTTTGTTGACCGCAACAACTAATTGTCCAACCCCGAAGATCTTACTTAATCTCAAGTGTTCGATAGTTTGCGCGTTAACTCCGTCGTTAGCAGCTACTACTAAAACTGCACAGTCAGCTTGAGAAGCACCAGTGATCATATTCTTGATAAAGTCTCGGTGCCCAGGAGCATCGATAATGGTAAAAGAATATTTTGGAGTTTCAAATTTCTTGTGAGACAAGTCGATAGTTACCCCTCTTTCCTGCTCTTCCTTCAGGGTATCCATAACGAAGGCGAATTCAAACCCTTTCTTACCTAATTGCTCAGCCTTTTCTTTCAGCTTTCGCATAGCCTGTTCGTCGACGTTACCAGAGTCGAAAAGCAATCGTCCGACAGTGGTAGATTTACCGTGGTCTACGTGACCGATGAATACAAGGTTGATATGTTCTTTTGTTCTTGCCATAGTGTGATTTCCTCCGTTTTTTCTCGAGTATCTCGATTAAAATAAACGTA
>DATDTA010000015.1:0-50783 GCA_035291085.1 Candidatus Nanoarchaeia archaeon
GTTTATGTACGCAGGGGAGGCCCCAACTATGAAAAAGGACTCCAGCTGATAGAAAAAACTGGAAAAGAATTACAGATCCCCATTACCATTCATGAACCAAAAAATTCTATGACTAAAATAGTAGAAAAAGTAGCTGAGGCCTTATCATGACTTTTAAATTCACCACCGAAACAACCGCAATATTCTACAACCTAAAACAACTTCCAATACAGCAGATGCTGGATTTCGATTATCTGTGCGAACGAAATCCCAGCGTTTCCGCCATCGTCCATCCTGGAAAGAAAGGAACCCACAAAGCTTTCTTCGGACAGCAGGAAATTCTCATACCTATCTACGATTATTTGACTGAGGCAACCAAAAAACATCCTCAAGCAGAGGTGTTAATCAACTTTGCATCGCATCGTTCGGCGTATCATGCCGCAAAAGAAGCCTTGGGGATTTCTACCCTCAAAACCATTGTTATCGTTGCAGAAGGAATTCCTGAACGACAAACTAAAGAACTCATTGCACTGGCTAAAAAAGAACCGCAAAATCTTAAACTTCTCATCGGCCCTTCTACCGTGGGGGGAATCGCGGCCGGCTCTTTCCGTATCGCTGGGTATGCTGGAGGAAAAATCGAAAATGTCATCCGCGCTAAATTATATCGCCCCGGTAGTGTTGGTTTAGTCTCCAAATCCGGCGGCATGATGAACGAATTGTTCAATATCCTCGCCAGAACTACCGATGGAGCAAAGGAAGGAATTGCTATCGGCGGAGATTTATTTCCAGGATCAACTTTACTTGATAATCTTTTACGATTCCAAGCAGACCCTCAAATCAAGCTCTTGGTTGCCCTCGGTGAATTAGGCGGAAAACAAGAATACGATATTATCAAAGCAAAACGGGACGGAAAAATTACGAAACCCTTAATCATGTGGGTTCCGGGAACCTGCGCCAATATTTTCCCCTGGGAAGTGCAGTTCGGTCATGCTGGAGCAAAGGCAGGAAGTACTGAAGAAAGTGCGCAAGCTAAAAATCAAGCGTTAAAAGAAGCAGGTATTATTGTTCCAGCATCATTTGAACAACTTGAAGAAACCATCGCTCAAACCTTTGCAACCTTGTCCTTGCCCAAAAAAGAAGAGAGAGTTCCTAAGAATGTCCCTCTAGATTATAACGAAGCCCTCAAAGAAAAATTAGTCCGAAAAGCAACTAACATTACCACTACTATCTCTTCAGACCTAGGAGAAGAACCAACTTATGGAGCAATTCCTATCAGCAAGGTTATTGAAGAAAATTATTCCCTTGGAAATCTTCTTGCGCTACTTTGGTTCAAGAAAAAACTTCCCAATTACTTCACTCAATTTTTAGAAAAATGTATCATTCTCACTGCCGATCATGGTCCGGCCGTTGCCGGAGCCCACAATGCTATTGTTGCCGCAAGAGCAGGAAAAGATATTATTTCTTCCTTATGTAGTGGATTACTCACTATCGGCCCAAGATTTGGTGGAGCTATTGATGATGCCGGTAGATATTTCAGAAACGCAGTTGAAAGCAACCTTGCTCCTGCAGCATTCATAGAAGAGATGAAACAAAAAGGAATTCCCATTCCCGGAATAGGACATCGAGTAAAATCCATCCGCAACCCCGACAAGAGAGTGGAATTACTAAAAGAATTTGCCAGAAAGAACTTTCCTTCTACCAAAAACCTTGAATATGCTTTGCAGGTAGAAAAAATAACCACGAAAAAAGCAGAAAACCTAATCCTTAATGTTGATGGGTGCATTGCTGCGTTGTTTTTAGACGCTTTGGAATCATCGCAAGAATTCAGCGATGAAGAAACCAAAGAAATTATCGAGATCGGTTACATGAACGGATTATTTGCCCTTTCCAGAAGCATTGGCATCATTGGCCATATTCTAGATCAGAAGAGGTTGAAAGAAGGATTATATCGACACCCAACCGAAGACATTTTATATTTGAATGATAAAGAAGTATAATAATAAAATTGATTTTAATAAAATACAACTTTTCCCCACCATTCCTTTTTTTGTGACTGATGATGGGTCATTTAAAAGAATTATGAATCTCAAACAGCTCGGCCACAACAAATTTTATAAACCAACCCTAGTTCTGAAGTGAAAGGTGGTTTATTCGTGAGCGAAGGACATAAAAAAGAAACTGACGACGAAGCAATAGATCTCTCTAAGGTTAAGAACAAAGTTAAAAGTTTCTTCAAAAGCACACCTAAAGCAGAAGCGCATAAAGAAAGCGATGAAGCTGTTTCTGTTGATCTTGCAGATATTAAAAAAGGTCTGAAAAAACATGCTAGATGGATTATTCCCCTGATCTGTATTCTCATTGCCATGACCGTTTCTATTTATTTCCGCACCACTCCCCAACGGCTTCCTATTACTGACAACTGGGCAGAGAATTCAGTTCAAAACTTTTATCGCAGCCAATTACAAACTCAAGTTGAGCAACAATATCCTAATCTACCTCAACAAAATAAAGAAGCATTGATAGAAACACAGTGGCAAAAACATCTGGCTGAAAATAAAGACACTGTTAATCAACAGATTGAAATGCTTTCTAATCAGTACAAACAAACCTTTAAAGACGACCAAGGGACTCTCTATTTGCTAGGCATTGACCCTTATTATTACTATCGCCAGGCCCAATATGTAGTGGAGAATGGCTATCCGGGAAGTAGTATAAAAGACGGCATAATCTGGGACGATTATCGGCTTGCCCCCCTCGGTAGAGAAGGAGAATGGAATTTCCACAACTGGTTTGGGGCAGTATGGCATCGCTTCCTGAACTTCTTTGGAGATTTCCCATTGATGTATACTTTTTTCTTCGTAGGCACAATTTTCTCTGCGCTCACCATCATACCCGGTTTTTTCATAGGAAAAAAACTCACTAAAAATAATGTTGGTGGCTTTTTCACTGCCTTCTTTTTAGCAGTCTCAGCATTCTTTGTTTCACGAACCACCGGAGAAAGTTCCGACACTGACGTGTATGCTGTATTCTTTCCCGTGCTAATCACTTGGCTCTTCCTTGAAGCGCTAGATGCAAAAGAAAAAAAATGGAAATTCGGCTGGATTTTAGCTGCAGGATTTGCTACCGGTTTATTTGCCTTTGCTTGGACTGGCTGGTGGTACATCGCTACCTTCCTACTCGTAACCATGCTCTTCCAACTTGCCTACCTTGCAGTCATACACAGAAAAACAATTTCCCAGACCATCAAATCCTCGCTGATACTCGAGCCCCTCTCCTTGCTAGGAATATATGTAGTCAGCTTATCCTTATTTGTCAGTATTTTTACATCCTTTAGTCAATTCCAGCGAGTAGTATTGGGGCCATTCCAATTCCTCCGCTTAAAAGCAGTTGCCGTAACCTCGTACTGGCCTAATATTAGAACTACCGTAGCTGAACTTAATGTCACTTCTCTAAGCAATGTCATCGAACAATTGGGCGGCAAATTACTTTTTGTCCTGGCCTTAGGTGCAATCCTTATCCTGCTTTTGAAGAAAGATGAAAACGGAAAACGAAATCCACATCTCGCTTTCTTAATTGCGCTCTGGTTAGCCGCATCGCTTTTTGCCACCACCAAAGGAGTGCGTTTCATACTTCAGGCTACCCCTATTTTTGCCATTGCCGTAGGTGCTTTTTTAGGCCTGAGTTGGGCTTACGCTTCACAATGGATTTCGAAAGAATTGAAATTCAACTCAACTATAACTAAAGTGCTAGTTTTCTTATTGTTAGCGTTACTCTTAATTCAACCCGCGAAATCCGGATACAGCCAAGCCTTTAATTCAGCACCCAGCATGAATGATGCTTGGTTTAACACTCTCACTAAGATTAAAAATGAAGCTCCTGAAAATATTGTTATAACTTCTTGGTGGGATTTTGGACACTGGTTTAAGGCTGTAGCTGAGAGGCCAGTCACTTTTGATGGTGGTACACAAACTCCCTGGGGAGCTTACTGGGTAGGAAAATCACTTTTAACTAACGACGAAAAAGTTACAGTAAGAATACTACGCATGCTTAATTGCGGCCAGAACAATGCTTTCATGGAATTAGATAAAATTTTCAATGATACTCCAAAAACAATCGAAATGTTGAACCAAATTATCCTTAAAGATAAAGCTGCAGCCATGCAAGCCCTAAAAAAAGAAGGCTTATCGCCTGAACAGATTACTAAAGTATTGCAATTCACCCATTGTGAAAATCCGCCAGAAGATTACTACATCATTTCTGAAGATATGGTCGGAAAAGCGGGAGTCTGGGGACATTTTGGCAGTTGGGATTTTCGCCGCGCGGTGATTTACCAAAAAATCAAAAACCTAGAGCACAATCAAGCAGTAGCTGAACTGACCACCACTTTCAGCCTCTCCTCTGAGGAAGCAGAACAATACTATAACGAAGTTAAGACAACTAGTGCAGACAGTTGGATCGCTCCCTGGCCAGGATATCTTTCTGGAGTGGAAACGTGCGAAAAAGTCGCTGAAGATCAACTTCGTTGTCCTGGATCTATTCAGGGAAAGACTTTTATGGTAAGAATTGATCTCAATACTCATGACGCCACTTTTGAAAGCAGCACTGCTCTTAGTCCAAATTCCATCGTTTATACCACGAGTCAAGGGATCCAGGAAAAGAAATTTACTGAAGAGACCTCCGGATTTTCTCTAGTCCTTCTTCAAAATAACGATAATTATTACACTATGGCTGCCTCCCCAGAACAAGCAGGAAGTACATTTACAAAATTGTATTACTTCAACGGCGCAGCATTAAAGTGTTTTAGTAAGTTCGACGAAGTACAAAACCTCAATGGGGGAAAAATCACCACCTGGAAGGTTGATTACTCCTGCCAGCAGAAGAACTAGATCTCTTTACTTTTTCCATCTTTTAAACCCTCTATTCCACAATTTTTATAAGCCCTTTTACTTGCTCTTAATTATGGTTAATGAGGTTGTAAAGACAGAATCCTGTGTTATCATTCCTGCGTATAACGAAGGAAAAACTATTGCAGAAGTAATACAGAAAACCAAGCCTTACCTTGATAATATCATTGTTGTTGATGATGGTTCAAAGGATGATACCTCATTCCAAGCAGAGAGTGCTGGCGCTTTGCTTCTGAAACATAAAGTAAACCTAGGAAAAGGAGCTGCCCTTAAAACCGGTTGTGATTATGCAATCCAACATGGAATGAAAAAAATGATTACTCTCGACGCTGATGGCCAACATGACCCTAAGGAAGTGCCACGATTCTTGACTGCTCTTGAACAGCACGAGATCGCCTTCGCGTGCCGGAAAATACCAGACAGTATGCCCTTAGTATTTCGCTTTGGAAATAAAGTAATTACTCAAACCTTACATCTACTGTATAACCTCAAGGTCGATGATAGCCAATGCGGATATCGCGCTTTCACTGCCGCTGCCTACCCCAAAATTCGTTGGGAAGCCCGGGACTATTATGTTGAAACTGAAATGGCTATCAGGGCTGGAAAGAAAAAATTACGACACACCGTGATACCAATTGAAACAATTTATGCTGATCGTTACAAAGGAACAACCGTACTTGACGGGGTCACTATAGTTGGAAAAATGATCGGATGGAGGTTATGGAGATGAGTACAACATTTTGGATACAATTTTTGGGAGTAATCTTCGGTGCGAGCATGATGTATTTTACTTTCGTGAAATATAAACGAAAAGAATTAAGCCGATTTGAACTGTTAGTCTGGTTTACGGGTTGGATCGCCATGGTCACGGTAGCCTTAGTGCCATTTGCACTAGATCCCATCATTCATCCGCTTAACTTTTACCGAAGACTAGATTTTTTCGTAGTGCTAGGATTTTTTGTACTTCTCGGTCTTGGATTCTTTAATTACGCCACTGTAAAAAAGATGGAACGGAAAGTAGAACTCTTTGTGAGAGGAGAAGCATTCCAGGAGACAGAAAGAAAAAAGGAAAAAGAGTAAGATGAAAATTCTGTTTGTCTGTGAGAATTATTATCCGCATTTAGGCGGCGCGGAGATCCTCTTTAAGAATCTAGCGGAAGGGTTGAGTAAGCAGGGACACCAGGTTTCTGTCCTAACACACCAGATTAAGGGGACCAAAAAAATAGAAGCGCTGAATAACGTAGAGATTCATCGCATTTCTTCTCTTGATTCAAGATATCTTTTTACTTTCACCTCCATCTGGAAAGCAATAAAGATGGCCCAAAGACATGATCTTATCCAAACCACTACTTTTAACGGAGCATTTCCTGCTTGGCTGGCCGGGAAAATTAGCAGGAGACCAGTAGTTCTTACCGTCCATGAAGTGTGGGCTGGAAAATGGAAAGAAGTTACGGAATTTTCCTGGCTTAAGAGCCGGGTTCATGATCTTTTAGAAAGAATGATTTATCTCCTTTCATTCGACCGTTATGTCTGTGTCTCCCACGCCACCAAACGCGATTTGATGGAAAGAGGAATCAAAGAGCCAAAAATTGAAGTAGTCTACAACGGAATTGATTATTCCTTTTGGAACCATAAAAAGGTTACAAAAAAAGAAAAAGAATTGGCCAGGGAAAAGCTCGGCCTCAAAGATAAAAAAATTTATTTTTCCTGGGGAAGGCCCGGTGCTTCGAAAGGGTTCGAATATGTTATTGAAGCTTTCCCTCAAGTATCCGCAAAAGTCCAGGATGCCGCTTTTGTGTTGATGCTTGGTTCTCCAGAAAGATACAAAAAAAAATATCTGGAGTTGCTGCGTTTGATAGAAAAAAAAAGCGCAGGCCACAATAAGAATATTAAGCTTATCTCTTCGGTCTCTTATCCAGAATTACGCGCGCTCTTGGCTGCTGTCGACTACGTCGTGATTCCATCAATCACCGAAGGTTTTGGATATGCGGTAGCGGAAGCGGCTGCTTTGAACAAGCCAATCGTGATAAGCGATGCCGGATCATTACCGGAAGTAGTTTCCGGAAAGCATCTTATTTTCTCTGCTAAAAACAGCTCTGATTTAGCAGAAAAGATGATAAAGACAAGTCTAGGCGAATATCAAGAGACTGGAAAAAAAAGATTTGAATGGAATAAAACATTAAGTGGTTACCTAAACACCTATCGGGAGCTGCTACAAAAATCACCAGACAAAGGTTTGGGGAATTGAGTCTGGTTCGCTGATCACAACAGTAATTCCTTATTTTTTTGCAAGAAGACTGTGCCGATTCTGGCCTGAAATTGATAACAATGTCGGTGTTGTCTTAAAATCTCCCTGAATTCTCGTTGCAGCTTTTCATCTTCAGCAGTTGTTTTCCAATTTCCATCTAATCGCCGATTCATCTCTTCAGTTAACTCCAAAATTTCTTCTGGAGTATTCTCCACCGCCACTAAGCCAGCTTTTTCATAAGCCTGAGAGGTGGTGTATCCGACAATTTCCGAACTCAGGATTTCTTTAAAGCTGAGAAATCTTTTTTCGTTGCTCGACCAGATTTTCTTAGGGATGAAAAGGTCTCGCTTCGCCAAGAAGGCTGTATTGATTGGGATAAGATTGGTAAGAGCAATCGGCTTCCCAAAAACAAAGGCTACACTAACCAGCCCAGCAGTCGTTCCCAAGAAAAATTTGCATTTGGCTAGGAGGTAAACATCTCCAAAATCATTACGGAAACGATTGGCATAATCAATTATCTTTTCATTATCAGTAGACAAAGCTTTATCTATTTTTGAACCTATCCTTAAGGCATAACCCTCTTTCTGGGAGATATAGTCAGCCGCCTGCAGAAAATTGGCGACCTCGGTGTTTCTATAATGGTTGTAGCTATCTCCTTGCTTCCATTGGCTGTTTAGATAAGAAGAATCACGGGAATGAAAACAGATGAACCAGCCATCAACTTTCATTTTATCTAATAGCTCCTTCCCCAGCTTTTCTTCCTCGTTGGTAAAAGATAAGCTAGGCACAGTAGTATCAAATTCACGCTGATGTCCGACAGGTGGCAATTCCGCAAAGAGGTGTGTCTTGTTCAGAAGGGAATAATGTGCCAGATTTCGAAGCAGCTCTCGAACAAGTTTTGGCTGTGGTATCTCAACTATTTTAAGCTTGCGCTTAAACATAGTCAGCAGCTGCTGATTTGCGACATCAAAAGAGGAGAGTATAACATGATTGAATTTACTCTCCTTCCCTAACTGGATTAGCCGGAGCAGAGATTCGGTATTTCCGGCAAGATGGCCTATCCTATTGCCGCGCATTCTCCATAATTTCACTTTGAAAACTTTCCGCAGCAAAACTAAAGGTAGGAAAAAGACAACAGCAATGCCGTTAATTAATACTACTTTGGCATGACGTTTGATTTTTTTCATGGATCTTAGTTATCTAAGTGTTAAGTTGTTGTCAAAAAAATAATTGTTAATCTCGGCCCATCGCGAAAATATTTTTATGCTTCCATTCGAATTCAAACACATTTTCGAATAGTTATTTGAATGACCACCTTGCAGGCTGAAAAGGATTTTAACTGTCTTTTCCGGAAAATGCGGAGCATTCAGCACTTCTTCCAAGTCATCAATAAAATGGGTGCACCCTAAATGAGCAATCTTCGCGATTTTTTCTTCTTGAGTTGAAGTAAAGAAAATTTCTTGTGCTGAAAGATTTTCGGAAAAAAGATGCTCCTGCATCCATTGCAAAGCCGAAGCTCTAAAATTTATACCATCTTTATAGAGATTAGAAAATTCTGTTTTATGGCTGACTATGTAAACTTTAATGCCGTGTTTTGCGCAATTCCGTAAGAAGGATTTTACTCCTTCTATAAGCTGGGCCTCACCGATTCGCGCTCCATAGATGAGTGCCTGGATTTTTTGCCATTCGATCTCTCCACCAGGTTGAGTGCGAAGATAATCACGGATCTCTTTCTTCTGTTTTACAAAAGAAGAAGGAATGAGTTTCTGTTCCACTGCGAGGGTATGGATCAAATCATCGTAGCTTATCAGTGTGTTATCAAAATCGATTCCTATCACTTGCTTTGCCATAATTTCCTTATTTTCCAGACAGATATCAGTTTATAAATATTATTTAACAAAGAACACCGTGTTCTTGGGCGGATCTCCTTTTTTAATAAGCTTCCTCTTCCATAAATGTTATAAATGAAATAGCTCCCTAAATGTGGATAAAAATGGGTCAGTTAATGAACATCATCACTCCCCTGCACCAAAAGACCACTAGAGATTATCTCAGTAGGATGAACGACGATAAAGTTGCCTGCATGAAAATCGCTCGGAAGTATGACCTCGACTATTGGGATGGAAGTAGAAGAACTGGTTACGGCGGTTATAAATACGATGGGCGGTGGGAAGTTGTTGCCAGAGCCATAATCGAAGCATATAGGCTCCCAGGAGACGCAAAAATATTAGATATTGGTTGTGGAAAAGGGTTTTTGCTGTACGAATTGAAAAGGCTCCTTCCAAAAGCGACAATAACTGGATTGGATATCTCCGAATATGCAGTAAATAATGCAAAACCAGAAATAAAGGAAAATATATTGGTCCACAAAGCCCAAGCCCATTACCCTTTCCCTACTCAAGAGTTTGATTTAGTTCTCTCTATCATGGCTTTGCACAATATGGCTCTTCCTGATTTGCAAAAAGCGTTGCAAGAAATCGAGCGCGTAGGAAAAAATAAATTTATTACCGTTGAAAGCTATCGCAATGAGAAAGAATTATTTAATCTTCAATGCTGGGCTTTCACTTGCGAATCATTTTTCTCTCCTGAATCATGGGTTTGGATCTTTGAACATTTTGGTTATCATGGCGATTACGAATTCATGTATTTTGAATGAAGAGAAATGGGGGGGGAAAAGTTTCGAAAAATAAAATGAAAATCCTAAGATTTGCTATCCCGACCACAGCAGAGCTGTGGGGTACATGAAAACCAAAAACTATTGGTTTTCAGTACTGAAAAAAGATAGTTTTCTTTTTTCATGTATTACACAAATCTTCAAGACGGATTTTCAATCATTCCTCGCTAATCGCTGCAGAGCAGCGGGGTATTTATATCCCAGCGAGGAATAAAACAGAAAAAATGCCTATCGTCAAAGCAGCCATCCTGGTAGAACAAAATCGGCCTCTAGTGGTCGACCAGATTGATCTCCCTACAGAGTTAGAATACGGCCAGATCTTAGTCAAAATTTGTTATAGTGGCATCTGTGGCAGCCAGCTCGGTGAGATAGACGGAGTCAAGGGCCCTGACAAATTTTTGCCGCATCTTTTAGGACATGAAGGCGCTGGTGTCATCGAGCGATGCGGCAAAGGAGTATCTACAGTTAAGCCCGGCGACCATGTAGTTTTGCACTGGAAGCCCGGAAAAGGAGTTCAATCAGGAACACCCCTCTACCGATGGAAAGATAAAAACATCAACGCTGGATGGGTAACTACTTTCAACAATTATGGAGTGGTCTCTGAGAATAGGGTCACTAAAATTCCCCCAGAGATTGATCTTAAAACTGCTACTCTTTACGGCTGTGCGCTTACCACTGCCTTTGGCATAATTAATAATGATGCTGATCTCAAAGCAGGAGAATCAATCGCTATCTTCGGTTCCGGAGGCGTTGGCATCGCGGTCGCGTTAGCCGCTTCTCTCTCTTCTGCATACCCCATCATCGCTATTGACATCAATGATTTTAAACTAGAGCAGGCTTTAAAATTCGGCGCAACTCATGTTATCAATTCTTCAAAAGAAAACGTTACAGAAAAAATAAAAGAAATTCTCTCTCAGGGAGCTGACGTAGTGGTGGAAAATACCGGTATCAAATCAGTGAGAGAACAAGCCTACGAATTGACCAGCCCGGAAGGAAGAACCATTTTTGTTGGCGTACCAAAACATGGCGAGAAGATGAGTCTCGATTCTTTCCCTTTACATTTCAGCAAAAGCATCACCGGGTCGCACGGCGGTGATGCCCGCCCTGATTACGATATTCCTCGCTTAATCAGGCTCCAGCAGAAAGGTCTTCTGCCACTGGATGAAATGATCTCGCACCTATACCCCTTAGAACGCATCAACGAAGCAATCGAGATGGTCCGCAATGGCAAAGCTGTCCGCTGCGTGATTGATATGAATGATTAAAGAAAAGCGAACATAAGTAAATGATGTAAACACCCATAAAAATAAGAAAGCAATCAACAAATGGATTTCAAAAAAGTACTCATCCTCGGACATAAAGGTTTTGTAGGGAAGCATCTAGAAAAATATTTCAAAGAACAAAATCAGGGACTTACTGTGCTCGGCCTTGATCTCCCGGAAGTAGATCTGACCAAAGAAGAGTCCGTCTCAATTCTGCAGAACCATTTTGACTCCGAGACTTTAGTGATCATGTGTTCCGGAATTAAAAAACAGCAGGGGGATAACCTTGATATTTTTTTAAAAAATGTGGCTATGGCCGTGAACGTCTCTAAGGCCCTGGAAAAAAGCCCCGTTAGCAAATTCTTATTCTTCAGTTCTTCAGAAGTATATGGTACCGAGGTTACCGAAGAGATTTCTGAAGAGACATCGCCAAGACCAACCACTTATTATGGGCTAGCCAAAATTATTTCCGAACAGCTGCTGGGAAAAACACACCTGCAAATTTCCAAATCAACCGCGCACACAAACAGTTCTTTGCTTATACTTCGCCCGGCGCTCATTTACGGTCCCGGAGATCAGCCTTGTTATGGGCCTTCTGGTTTCGTAAAAGCTGCTCTCAGCAACGAAACGATTGTCCTCTGGGGAGACGGAACAGAAAAAAGAGAATTTGTTTTTGTAGAAGACATCGCCGCCATGGTATATCAGCTCACTGTAAACTGTTCTAAATCAAGCATCTTCAACGCTGCCGCAGGAAAAAGCTATTCTTTCTCGGATATAGTCGATATCCTTTCCCCACTTACAGATTTACAAATCAAACTTGCTTCGCAAGAGCGATCAGGACCAAAAACAGACCTCATCTTCTCCAACAAAAAATTGCTCCACCTCCTGCCCAGTTTCTCATTTACTCCTTTATCAGCAGGATTACAAAAAACACTGGAATTCCAACGTCACGAACTTGATCAGGACCCTTACAATTCAAAATCTAACTACGAAGTGGAGTTCTTATGTCGTATCTGTCAAAAAGGAGAAGTAAAGCTCGGTCTTAATTTTGGTCTGCAGCCAATTTCCACCCGCTTCCTCCAGAATCAGTTTGAGCAAGAATACCAACACCGTTTATCCCTTGGAACTTGTAACCAATGTGCCCTAGTGCAGCTTCTGGAACACCCGACAGCAGAAGAGCTTAAACCACGTTACAGCTGGATCACTTATCTTGAACCGGAAGGGCATCTTGATAACGTTGCAGAAACAATAGAAAAATTATTGGAACAGGGAAGAACAGGAAAAAATGCAAAAATAGCCGCACTCAGTTATAAAGACGATTCCTTACTGGAAAGAATGCGTAAAAAAGGATTTAACCTTGTGGTAAGGCTCGACCCTAGTAAAGATCTGGGTATTAACGACGGTAGCCAAGGTACTGAAGCAGTACAAGGAGCGCTCAACTCCGTTCAAGCGAAAAAAGTAACCGAAGATAGGGGAAAATTTGATTTGCTTATTGTAAGACATATCCTAGAACACGTCTATGCGGTTCCAGAGTTCCTGAATGGGATTAAAGAACTCCTTAGCTCCGATGGATTGGTATTATTTGAAGTTCCCGATTACAGCCGGAATTTTGAAAGCCTTGATTATTCAAGCATTTGGGAGGAACATCTTATGTATTTCACTCCAGATACATTCCAGAACAGTTTTGTCTTGAATGGGTTTTCAATCGAGTTTTCCCGCTCCTACCCTTACACCATGGAAAATTGTTTAGTCGCAGTATTGCGAAAGACGAGAAAGCAGGAATCAACCGAATTATCATTAGATCAACAGAAACAAAAATGGATCATCAATGAAAAAAAAATAGCGGCCAACTTTTTCGAAATGTTTCCTCAGCAACGTGAAAAACTAAGGTCGTTTCTTTCCAGATACCGCCTGGAGAAAGGAAATATCGCTGTGTTTGGCGCCGGACATACTGCTGATTTGCTCATAAATGTGATGGGGTTGCAAGAGTATCTTTCTTGTATCATTGATGATAATGAAAACAAGAAAAACCTCTTCATGCCCGGTTCAAGACTACCGATAAAATCTTCCGCAGCTTTGCTGCAGGACAATATCAAACTCGGTCTATTTTGTCTCAATCCTGACCTAGAAGAAAAAATCATGGCGAAGAACAAACTTTTCTTGGAAAGAGGAGGGAAGTTCCTTTCGCTTTCTCCAGCTAGCAAGCATTTTCTTTTCAAAAACGCAAAAAATTACGAAGATTTAGTTAGGCAAGATACGATGCTCGACGATTTTAACTATACATTCAGCGAATATAATAAAGAGGTGTATTATCCTAAAGATAAGATAGTACAAATAGGAAAAGCAGAATTAGAAGTGTGTAAGTTGAAAGCAGAACAGAATGAACGCAAGCGCAGCAGGATCTGCGCCCATACCGATAAAAATGATACCGTCCATGAGATGTTGATCGCGTTGGGAAAAGAAACGTACATCAGGCCGCATAAGCATCTGCAGAAGCCCGAATCATTCCACGTCATTGAAGGCAGTGCGAAGGTCATAATCTTTGATGAGCAGGGAAAAATTAAAGAAGTGGTAGAGATGGGAGATTATCAATCCCACCAACAATGTTATTACCGCTTAAATGGGGCTCTTTACCATACTGTAATCATTACTTCACCGTATTTCGTCTTTCATGAAACCACCAAAGGCCCATTTGAAAAAGAAGAAACTATCTTTGCGTCGTGGTCACCAGAAGAGAGCGATACTACCGCAATATTACAGTACCAGCAAAAACTACAGGAAGAGATACAGGCCTTCCTCGCAGCAAAAAAATGTCAAAAAGATATCGAAAATAGGAACCGACGAGAGCTATGAACAACCACAAACACATACTGGTAATCGGCGGCACTAAAGGTATGGGCCGTGCTTTCATTCAAAAAATGTCCGGATTAGGGCATGCTATCTCGGCTGTCGGAAGAAGTGAACCTTATTCTCGGGATCGACTTGCTCATGTCGACTTCTGGAGATTAGATTTGCTGGAGCGGAGCAAAATCTCCAAGCTGCTTGAGGAGATAATCACCCAGAACGGAAAGATAGATTCTCTTGTTTTTTTTCAGAGATATAGGGGGGAGCAAGATACCTGGGATAAAGAATTGGAAGTCAGCGTCACGGCAACTAAAGAGATTGTTGACAGTCTTACCAGCCAATTTACTGACAACTTAACTGGTGAAGGCTGTTCCATCGTCATGGTCAGCTCCTTAGCCAGCCAATTCATTACTGCTGATCAGCCAGCTAGCTACCATGTTGCTAAAGCAGCCTTGGATCACCTCGTAAGATATTACGCAGTCAAGCTGGGTCCGCGAGGGATTAGAGTCAATGCCGTCTCTCCATGCGCTATCCAAAAGGAAGAATCACAGGAATACTATCTGAAAAATCAGGAATTGGCTAAATTATATGAAACCATAACTCCCTTAAGAAGGATGGGAAATTCACGGGATTTAGCTAATGCCATTGCCTTCCTCTGCAGCCAAGAAGCTTCTTTTATAACCGGCCAGAATTTAATTCTCGACGGTGGAATATCCATCCAAGGGCACGAGGCCTTGGCCAGGAGATTCTTAAGTTCTGAAGAAAAAAATTTAAGCACAGGAAAACATGAACAAAAAATTCAAGATAACACAGGACAAAATGAGAGGAGCGACGAAAAAAATACAAAAAATAAGGCCACAAAAAAAACAGTAATTGTTCATCATCGCCAAAAATGTGGTCTCTGTGAAAGCAGCAATCTAGAAGTGGTCATGAAATTAGAGCCGACGCCTATTGCTGACCGCTATCTGTCACAAGAGCAGCGCCATCTTTCCCTAGAGCGTTATCCGTTAGATTTATCTTTATGCAAAGACTGCGGCCATGTGCAATTAGTTGATGTGATCGACCCAGAATTATTGTATGCTCACTATACTTATGTTACTTCCAGTTCCTTAGGATTAGTTGAGCACTTCAGCCGCCTGGCTTCATCTCTGCTGGAAAAAGCGGCCCCTTCGCCAGAATCATTGGTGATTGATATTGGCAGCAATGATGGGTCCTTACTCAAATTCTTCAAAGAAAAAGGAATGAAAGTCCTGGGAGTTGATCCAGCCGCGGAAATTGCCACAAGAGCAACTACGGCAGGGATTAAAACTATCCCAACATACTTTACTAAAGAGCTCGCGGCAAAAATAAAAGTAGAGGAAGGGCCTGCTTCGATTATTACCGCTAACAATGTTTTCGCACACGCCGACAATTTGGCGGACATAGCCAAGGGGGTACACACTTTGCTGGCTCCTGAAGGAATTTTTATCTTTGAAGTTTCTTATTTAGTTCATATCCTGGAACGATTTTTATTTGACACTATATATCATGAACATCTCTGCTATCACAATGTAAGACCATTGCAATTATTCTTTCAACGCCACGGCTTGGAATTAGTAGACGCAGAATATGTTCCGACCAAAGGCGGGTCACTACGGGGAACGGTCCAGCTCCAAGGAGGACCTAAAAAGGTATCCGAAAGAGTCACCCAACTCGTAGAGATGGAAGAAAAGCAAGGTTACCACCAAACAGATATTTACCGACGCTTTGCTCAAGAAATTGAGAGGAAAAAAGAAAATCTCTTACATTTGCTCAAGAGATTAAAAGAAGAAGACATAACTATCGCTGGTTACGGCGCTTCTCATACCGTTACCACTTTAACCTACCATCTAGGACTAGGTAGCTATTTAGATTTCCTGTTAGATGATAACCCACAAAAACAAAACACTTTCAGCCCTGGATTCCACATTCCCGTCCTCGGCTCCCAAGCCTTGTATGATAAAAAACCAGATTATGTAATCATTCTGGCCTGGCAATACGCAGAACCGATTATGAAAAAAAATCGAGCTTATCTAGAACAGGGCGGAAAATTCATCATTCCCCTTCCTTCATTGAAAGTTATAACCAAAGAAGATGCAATGATCTAATCGGATTATTCATGACAACACCTCCCACAGAACAAATTTTTGAACAATATCGGTCAATCATTTCTGCCCTGCTAGGAAAAGAACGCAGCGTTCTCTGGTCTGCAGAACGGACAATTTCTTTGGAAGAACTGCGTGGCGGGAGAAATAGCAAGGTGTATAAAGTACGCTGTCAGAGAGATGATTTTCCAAATAGCGATCAAGAAGAAAATTATGTCGCAAAATTTTATTTTGAGCAAAAAGGTCATGGTCGCAACCGACTGGAGACAGAATTTTCCGCTCTCAGATTCCTATGGGACAAAGGAATAAGGTGTATCCCCGAACCTATTGCCGCAGACTACGGAAATAATTGCGGGATCTACCAGTTTATTAACGGCCAAAAAATTTCGCCAAGAAACATTTCTGTCAGTGACATAGTTGCTGCCACCAATTTTTTAAAACATTTGAAGGAAATCTCCCAATCTGCTGAAAACTCTTCCATGCCAACTGCTTCAGCAGCTTGCTTTTCTATACAAGACCTCCTTAATATCATTGAATTGCGGTTGGAAAGGCTAAAATTAATTCCGGCAGAAAACAAAGAACAACAAAAACTTCATACTTTCCTAGAAGAAAAATTTCTCCCAGTTTTTAAAAGAATAAAACAAGAAAGTATCGCCAAAGTAGCTCAGACTGACTCTCTACTCCCATTCCCTATTAGCGATCAGCAAAAGACGTTTAGCCCATCAGATTTTGGATTCCATAATGCACTTCGCAAAGAGGACGGTAAAATTATTTTTCTCGACTTTGAATATTTCGGCTGGGACAATCCTGCAAAAACTATTTCTGATTTCCTACTGCACCCCGGAATGGAATTATCTGAAGAACTACAGGAACAATTTTTACAAGAGCTCTTCCCCTTTTTTGCTAAGGATTTTGGCAAGGAAGCATATCAAGAGCAAGCACAAAACAATTTCAAAGAATTTCTAGAAATGACTTATCCCTTAGTTGGTTTAATATGGTGCCTCATAATTTTAAATGAGTTCATTCCCAATAATCTGGAACGACGCAAGTTTGCCTATGCTGGCTTGGCTGAAGAGCAGGTTAAAAAGGAACTTTTAGGCCAGCAGCTGCAGAAAGCAGGACAGTTATTACATAAGATAAATAAAGGCTTTTCTCTCAATTTTGAAGAACCTTCGATGGAACCAACTAAACTCGACTCAAGATCGAAAGAATTACGGGAACGCATCATCAGGATGATTGAGATCGGAGGCCGCGGACATATTCCTTCTGCCTTCTCCTTGATCGAGATCCTGCGCATTTTATACGACGAATTTCTTAAGTACAACCCACAGAACCCAAAATGGGAGGATCGGGATAGATTTATTTTAAGTAAGGGGCATGGCTGTTTAGCTCTTTATGTCCTGCTGGCAGAAAAAGGGTTTTTTCCCACTGCAGAGCTGGATAAATTCTGTAAAAGCGACGGCCTTTTAGGCGGACATCCCGAACATAGGATTCCTGGCGTGGAAGTTTCCACCGGCAGTTTAGGACATGGCTTTTCCGTCGGCATCGGCTTTGCTCTCAATGCCAAGCATGAAAATAAAAAACACCTAACTTTCGTCGTGATCGGCGATGGGGAATCAAATGAAGGCTCGATCTGGGAAGCCGCTCTCTGCGCTGGAAAACACAAATTAAGCAACCTTGTAGTGATAGTGGATTATAATAAGCACCAATCTTCTGGTTCCACATTTGAGATCCAAGATTTAGAGCCATTCGCCGATAAATGGAAGAGTTTTGGCTTCGCAGTCAGAGAAGTTGACGGTCATAGTCTTGAAGAATTACGCTCAACCTTTTCCGCTTTGCCATTTCAAGAGGAAAAACCAAACCTAATTATCTGCCACACCATCAAAGGCAAGGGCATCCACTTCATCGAGAACAATCTTTCCTGGCACCATAAAAATGCATTAAAAGAAGAAGAAGTCGTAGCCTTGCGTAGAGAATTGCATGAAGGATGAAGCGAAAATAAAATGAAAATCCTAAGATTTGCTATCCCAGCCACAGCAGAGCTGTGGGGTACATGAAAACCAAAAACTATTGGTTTTCAGTACTGAAAAAAGATAGTTTTCTTTTTTCATGTATTACGCAAATCTTCAAGACGGATTTTCAATCATTCCTCGCTAATCGCTGCAGAGCAGCGGGGTATTTATATCCCAGCGAGGAATAAAACATAATAAATTAGAAAAAGACAGATACGAAGTCAAAATGCTCGTGACCACCACCAGTCACAGACTGGTGGCACAAGAAATACTACAACGATTGTATTTCTGTGCAGAAATTAAGTAGTTTCTTAATTTCTTGCATACTCGCTAAGGAGTGTATGGGAACTGTGCATTTTGACTTACGAATGCACCTCTGGCCAATAGACCAGAGGAAATGAGTGTATTATAGACTATGAGAAAAACGGCCATCAATATGATCCTGGAATTAGCTAAGAAGAATGAGAAAGTCTTCTTCATCGGTTCTGACTTGAGTGATGATATTTTAAGACAGTTCACCAAGGAAATGCCTCGCCGTTTTTTTATGGAAGGTATCAGCGAAGCCAACATCATCGGCATGGCTGCCGGTTTAGCCTTGGAAGGAAAAATCGTCTATGTCAATACTATCGCTACATTTTTGACCAGAAGATGTTTTGAACAACTGGTAGTTGATCTCTGTTTACATCAAGCGAATGTTCGATTGATTGCCAATGGTGGTGGTTTAGTCTACGCTCCCTTAGGGCCGACTCATCAGGCTATCGACGACATTGGCATCCTTCGGGCTATCCCAAATATGGCGATTGTTGCTCCTGCTGATGCCAATGAAATGAAAAAAATAATGGAAGCAAGTCTTAACCACAAAGGACCGCTTTACATTAGGTTAGCAAAAGGATATGATCCGATCGTGACTGATGAGGTTTCCCCGCTCACTATCGGAAAAGCAGTATTGGTACGTGCAGGCAAAGATGCTTTGGTAGCAACTACCGGCATCACACTAAAAACTGCTCTCGATGCCGCAGAAGAATTAAAAAAAGAAGGAATAGAAATAAGCATACTCCATAATCACACTATCAAACCACTCGATCAGGAAGCTATAGAGAAGAATGCTAAGAATGTTCCAGTAATCATTTCGATAGAAGAACACAACATCATCGGCGGTTTGGGCAGCGCTGTGGCCGAGATAATTGCGGAAGCTAATTTTACTCAGCCAAAAAAATTTAAACGGATAGCCATTCCCGACGTTTTTGCTGACGAATACGGCTCCCAAGCTAGCCTAATGAAAAAATATTCTATCACTACAGAACATTTAGTTAAAACCATTAAAGAACTGCTCCAGAAGACCTCTATTCCATAATTTTTTTAAATGCTCTCTTAACCGAGAAGAGTATGGAAAAGATTCGGACCGTCATTTTTGACATGGATGGAACCATTGCCTTCCGCAATACTCATGAGGCCAGCTATGCCGCTTTCTTTCGGCACATGGGGTTGCTAGAAGAAGAACAGAAGATCAATGATAAATATGCTGATAAAGTGCACAATATAATGACCCCGGAAAATCATCAGCGCCAGTTTGCTGAAACTATTGCATTTCTCGAGGGTAAAGTTGCTCCAACCTCCTGCGAAGTCTTCCCTTCCATTCCCTATGCGCCAGGGTTTACTCAGTTCTGTCGATATCTTCGGTCGCATGAAGTTGATACCGGTATCGTCACGCTCAGTCTTCTCTATGCTGCAAACCGAATTAGGGAAGAGAATGATATGCAGTTTGCCTATGCTAATGAAATTCACGTTGATGAAACAGGTCGTTTCACCGGAAAAGGAACGATTCACGTTCTTTTTGGCAGCAAAGGGGAAGTAGTCCGAAAAGCATACCAAGCTATTGGTGGAGATCGGGAAACAACTGCTTATATCGGCGATAGTCTTAATGACGTTGGCCCCTGGAATTCTGTTGCTTTACCTCTTGGTGTGAACTTACACAAACCAGAATTGCACCTTCCAGAATACGAGAAACATGTCGATGCGCATTTTGAAGATTTTTATGGAGTACTGGAATTTTTCAAGAAAAATGTAGAATTGGAAAGAAGATTATAAGAGATGAAACCATGAATACAAAACCAGCAAGTTATAAACACGACTTAGGAGGAGGTATTTATCTTGAGGCTTTCTCCGTCGATCCAGCTCTAACAGAGAAAGATCTAGCAATGTCGCTTACTCTTAAAGATGGAACTGCTCAATTAGATTTGGATAGTATTAATCGGGACATCCACCTTGTTGGCAGTCTCAACAGTTTTGATGATCTTGAAGTGCGATTAAATTTAGAAAGACAATTTCGAGTTCCGGAACAACTGCAAGCCTATCGGGATGCTGTAGGAAGAGCATCTGATACGAAAGGAAGATATAATGGTCCGGTTGCTCTTTTTGATGGCTCAGTAAGTATCCCTTTACAACTTTTTCAGGGCGGCTATTACGATTTTATCGCAACTAAACTCAAAGCTGTTCCTCACGATCTTGTCCCAGATCAATACCCTGCTGGCCGAACAGTGACAGAGCTTTTTGATGAATGGGGAATTAGTCCAGAAGAGAGGGCAAGGTACTTAGGTTTCGCTCATCTCTTACTTACTGATGGAGGAACCAAATTGAGTTTTGTCCAAAGAGCTAAAGGCATGGCCGCTGCTCCAGATTGTATTTCCCTTTCTGGATCAACACCTAATCCAAAATTTACTCTAGATTTTAACTTTCAACAATATTGCAGGGAGCATGTTCAAGCAGAAATGGAAGAAGAATTTGCTTTGAAAGGTTCAGAATTTCATCTTGCTGGGCTGCATCTCTTCGATGATAAAAAAGAAGCTCCGTTTGCAGCCTTAGAAATAAGCACGCCACTCACTACCGAAGCATTGGCTGCCAGGATTTATGGAAAGCAGGATGCAATCAAAGAACATCCTGTTCTGTATTCCATGCCGTTGGAGGGAGTTGATACTTTGCTACAGCGGTTTCCTGTTTTTCCGTCGACGGTGCAGGTGTTCCGCGCTCTTATTAGATAATCTTTTTAATTTTTAAATAATTATTTGTTTTGCCAATGGAAAAAACACCCCACTACCACTTGAATATCAAAGGAGATATTTTATTTGAGAATAATTCTTCACAAAATTCTATTTCTTTTGAGAAGCTAACTCCTATACTCCCTAACCAAAAAAAGAGAATAGCCTTAATAGACCGCGACGGAGTTATCGTAGAAAAAGCACAAAAACTCAAATATCTTCAACGGGCTGAGGATATGAAACTTATTCCTGGCGCTCCAGAAGCAATTCAATACCTCAATAAAAAAGGCATTCTTGTAGTACTGGTAACTAATCAGCCGGGTATTTACAAAAGACAGTTTACCAGGGAAGACCTCTATGGGATGACTGCAGTTATTCAAAAAGGCTTAGGCCAAGGAAAAATAGATGCGGTTTTCTTTTGCCCCCATGCTGCTCCCACCGAAGGAGATAATATTTCTCAGGAAGAGGAATGTCTTTGCAGAAAACCAAAACCGGGCATGTTAACCACGGCCATGAAATTATATGGCATTGATAAGGAAAATGCAATTATGTTTGGTGATTTTGCCAGCGATATCGGGGCAGCCCGGAATGCTGAGGTTACTGCCGCATTTATTGCGACAAAACATGATGAGTTTGAAGCTATGCAACAAAAAATACAGCAAGAGTATCCAGAAGTCTTCGAGAAAAGGCAATATCTCCATCTTTTGGAAGCAGTAAAAGATTTGTTTTGAAAAGATAATTTTTAGCTTTAGGCCCGGATTGAATCTTTACTGAATCTCTTCTTTTATATATCGGATGATTTCTGTCGTAGCTAGCTTTTCAGTAGAAGTGAATATTATTTTTCCTCCGTGCGATTCAACGGCTTCCTTTTCTAACCTTAAGACGGGATCGCTAAGAGTATTGTAATCAATTCCTTTAATATAGACATCTGGTTTCAAGAGATGGATTATTTGCTGTGAATTTTCATTAATGAGTACGAAGTCAACAGCTTTAAGCTGGCTTATGGTAAAAGCTCTGATATCATGGGTAAAAATGGGTCTTCCTCTTTGTTTTCTGCTCCCGGCATTGTATTCGTCTGACGCGACTGATACTACCAGTATATCGCATTCTTTTTTTGCGGCAAGGAGGTGAATAATATGTCCTGGATGAAGGAGATCAAAACTTCCCGTGCATAAACCAATTTTTTTTCCTTGTTTTTTAAAGGCGTTAAGTTTCTTTAGAAGGTCTTTTTCTGTAAGAACGTTCTCGGAAAAGTAAGCATTTTTATCAACTACTACAACCATTACATATCCTCCGCCAGTTAGGCCTATATCCTCCTATTAGCATTAACCCACACCTTATTAATTTCTTAATTCCTTAACTAACTCGCTTTGCATAAACTTCCCCAACGTTGGTATTATTCAATCTATTTGTCAGAATCCTTTTCACACAATGAGTGATAACGAGGTTGTGGATATCTTCAGAGATTTCCATGTCATTAACTTCCGCATGCACTGCCAGAGAAGCGATGTCTTTGATCTTGCCACCTTTGTAGCCACAGATCGCTACGGTCTTCGCGCCGGCAGAGTTAGCGTATTCGATCGCTTTTAGGACGTTTATGGAATTACCACTCCCGGAAATACCGATGACGACATCATCTTTCCTTAGAAAATTCTTCAATTGTTCGACAAAAATATCATCATAAGAGATATCGTTGGCAATAGCCATCACTGCAGGAGTATTGTCATTTAAGCAAATGACTCGAAATCTTTTATCTAAGCCGTAGGAAACTCCTTTTACTAAATCACCACAGAAGTGGGAAGCGGTGGCCGCACTGCCCCCATTACCAAAGACATAAATTACTTTATCTTTTTCATATGTTTCTAGCAGCAGCTCTGCAAATTGGAAAATGTTTTTCTTGTCTAGATTATTAAGAGTATCATTGACGGAATTAAAATAATAATCTATCTCGCGATGATCTATGCTCGTATAAAGCTCTTCAATAAATGCTAACAACTCTTCCTTAGCAATGCTCTTCTCATTCCCCATGATGCTTACTGCGATGCCACCAACACAATTGGCAATAAAAAGTATAAGTTCTTCTTCAACCTCGCTCAATGACAGGAGTGAAGCTACTGAAAGAACTGCATCACCGGCACCGACGATATCAGTAACTTTAGAAACAAAAGCTGGACTAGTATGGATCTTTCCATGGTTGAAGTAGGCCGCTCCTTCTTTTCCAAGAGTGACCAGGAATCGATTATATTTTTTCCGTTCATGCAACGTGTTCATAAGGGTTAAAAAATCCTTGAGCTTCTCCCCCATTGCCAGTGCCAGTTCCGTACCATCCATGGTGAGAAAAGAAGGATTACTGTATTTTGTAACGTAGTTGAATCCTAAATTAGCACTATTGGTCTGTACATTAACTGCCAGGTAAGATGATTTTTCTTCCAGCGTTTTGATGATCTTATCAGTGATAAACCCATGTCCAAAGTCTCCAACAATCACAAGATCGTGATTCGGCAATTCTCGTTCTAAAAATGCGATTATTTCTTTTTCTAGATTTTCTGAGATGTGAGAGGGATTCAAATCTTCGATCATGAACAACTTTTCGTTCTCATTACGAGTATTTCTGATATATCTCCTTTTTCGTACCGTCGGGGAATTATCTTTCACGAAAAAAGTAGGTGAAATACGCTTATTCAGTTTACTTACCACAAAATTTTTGAAATCAGCCCGATCCCCTAACAAAGTGACCAATCTAACCGAACCAGCAAAATTACTTACATGGTTAGCAATGGCTAAAATTCCCCCAGCATAGACTTCTTCATTGAGGTAATCAACAGTCATCATTGGGTCTTTCGCTGATCCCCCCCGTGGTTCGACAAAACAATATTCATCGATAATGGTATCTCCCACTACTAGAACCTTTTTACTACCGCAAGAATCAAGAATGTTCTTAATTTCTTCTAACGAAAATTTATCTCTAATTTCTTTAATATATTCTCTATTATCCATTGTTCCCAAACCAACTTTTTTCTAGCTTTACCTAGGTTTAGCATGGTTTAATCCCTATTTAAAGCTAGTGTAACAGTATTTTAGAACATCATCTTGCTAGTCTGCTGAACCTCGCAGTTGCAGGTGTCATTCCGGTTATCACAGAGAAAAAAGATTTGATCGCCCCAATGACCCCATTTACTTGTTCGTCAGTCAGTTCTGGATAAATGGGCAGACTGAGAATTCTTTTGGCCTGCTTCTCTGTCACTGGAAAATCTCCTTCTTTATATCCTAATTCTTTCGCAGCTTCCTGCAGATGAAGTGGAATTGGATAATGCACCTTGGTTTCTATTCCTAGCTGCAGGAGATATTTCTGCAGTTCATCTCTTTGATCAGTCTGAATGATAAAGTTATGGTATACTGCTTCTTCCTGTGGTTTGTCAACGGGCGTTTCCACCAGAGTACTAAGGCCTTTTCGATACATTTCAGCAATTTCTCGATATCGTTGGTTCCATTTATCCAAATGCTTTAGTTTAATGCCGGCGATACCTGCTTGGATCGCGTCGAGTCGGGAATTGTACGCCCACAAAACACATTCATCTCTGTTTTTCAAACCATGATTCCTAAGAAGAAGTAATTTCTTATAAAGCTCATAATCATTGGTAGTTATCACTCCACCATCGCCATGGACATGAAGATTCTTTAATGGATGCAGACTAAAACAACCCGTATCTCCTAAAGAGCCTACTCTTCTGTTTTTATACCGCGCTCCGACAGCTTGAGCTGCATCTTCAACCACAAAAAGATGATGCTTCATGGCAATCTGCATAATTGTATCCATCTCGGCCGGCCGACCAGTTAAATGGATGGGGATAATTGCTTTTGTTCTCGGCGTGATTGCCTTTTCGATTAACTCTGGATTAATATTATAATCATCTCCCACATCCACAAAAACTATTTTCGCCCCCGCTGCATCAATTATTCCTGCTGAAGCAATAAAAGAGTTTGGTGCAGTTATAACTTCGTCTCCTTCTTTTATACCCAGAGCTTTCAAACTCAGAAAAAGCGCATCTGCTCCATTGCCGACTCCGAGAGCATAGGAAGTTCCACAAAATTTGGCAAAAGCATCTTCAAAACTTTGCAGCTCTTCCGTTAAGATGTATGCTCCCTGCGAAGAGATCTGGTCGAATCTCTTCAGCACTTCTTCCCTAACTTGCAGATAATTTGCTCCCAGATTTACAAAAGGAACGGCAGGAATTCTATAAAATTCTTTAATTTTATCAATTATATATTTTCTTTGTTCAGGAGTGATAAACTCATGAACTGGCAGGGAAAGAACAGAATCACAAATTTTCTCTGCCATTGGGAAATCTCCTTTTTTGTACCCGAATTCTGCTGAAGCAGGCTGCAAATGCATGGGAATAGGATAATGTACTTTAGCATCGATGCCATTTTTAATTAAGAACTGTTTTAACTCTTCCCGCCGTTCTGCCATGATCACATAAATGTGGAAAACTGATTTTGAGTCCTGTTCTCTTTTTGGTATAACCATTTGGGGAATTTTGGCCAATTCTTGATCAAAGAAATGGGCATTTTCTATTCGTGCATCAGTAATGTGATTAACTTTTTTCAGAAGATGATTGGCAACAATGGCTTGAATAGAATCGAGGCGCGAGTTATACGCAAAAATAGCGCACTCATCTCTGTTTATGAGCCCATGGTTTCGCAGTAGTACTAATTTATCATGCATCTCTTTATTGTTAGTTATAATAAATCCACCGTCTCCCCAGACATTAATATTCTTCAATGGATGCATGCTGAAACAGCCTGCATCTCCAAAAGTGCCTGGAGCTTTTCCTTGATATTTTCCGTTAATGGCGTGACAAGCATCTTCGACGACTTTGAGATGATGCTTTTCTGCGATCTGCATTATTTTGTCCATCTTGCACGGTATTCCCGACCAATGCACCGGTAGGATAGCTTTTGTTCTAGGCGTGATTGCTGCTTCAATTAAATCCGGATTAATGTTGTAATCTTCACTTATATCAACAAAGACTGGTTTTGCGCCTGCAGTTACGATTGCTCCGACTGTCGCAAAGAAGGTGTAAGGCGTAGTAATAACTTCATCGCCATGGCCTATGCCGGCTGCTTTTAAACTTAAGAATAACGCATCTGTTCCAGAACCAACCCCGATGCAATACTTTGCTCCAGTTAAAGAACAGATATTTTGTTCAAAGAGATCTACATCTTTGCCCAGAGTATAATCACAGTTCTGCACTAATCTTTCAATTTCCTTGAGAATCTCTTTATAATCAGCAAATTGCTGAGGCAAGTAATTATGATTGATGGCAGGAGTAGCTGTTTCTTGATATTGCTGCGGAAGAAAATTATGTTTTATTTCCATGAATATCTTTTTAGCACAATCCTTCTTAAACTTTATGAACGTACTCTAAAGGCTGCTTCTGGATTTCCTCCCAGTTTTCATCGATCCAGTGAATCATTTCCTGTATTCCATCTTTTAGTTCAATAGCTGGTTTCCAATTCAATTCTTCCCGTGCTTTTGTTGCATCTAAGTTATATTGCGCATCCTGTCCAAAATTTTCTTCAACCATTTCTACCGAAGATAGAAGATCTTTCCCCATCATCTCACAGATCATCTTTACTAGATCTTTGATGGAAATCCCTTCATCTTGCGGAGCAAGATGATAGACATGGCCATTTTTCCCTTCCGTGATAGCTTTCCAAGTTGCATCGGCCACATCTCTCGCATGGATAAATGAGCGTATCGATGCACCATTTCCGTGCAGCTGGATTTTCTTTCCCATTTTCAAATAAATAATCGTTCGTGGAATAATGCGATAAAGCTGTTGATGAATGCCATATAAGTTAGCCGATCTGGTAAAAATTACAGGGAAGTTATACTTTTTATGAAGAGTCCTCAAAAAGAGATCACCAGCTAATTTTGAAGCAGCATACGGCGTGCTTGGATCGTAAGAATTATTTTCTTTCAAATCTTTCTCAGTTGCCCCATACACCTCTGGGGTAGAAACTGCAACATATCGCTTCAGCCAAGGTTTATTAACTAAAAACTGCCCCAATTTCACAACACTAAGACAATTTGTTTCAAACCATTGTTCCGGCCATTTCCAGCTGTTGCGAACTTCTCCTTGGGCTGAATAATTGACTATAATATCTGGTTTTTCTTGTTCTAAAAGAGCGCACACACGATCTAAATCTTTATTCACATCAAGCTGATAGAATCGAAAACGCTTTGATCGTTCTTGTTTTTTATACAGATATGGTAAGAGGATAGGGTTATACTCTGGAGACCTGCTGATGCCAATAACTTCCACATCGGTGTTTTCAAGAAGGTAATTGACAAAATGGCTTCCGGTAAAGGAATTGCTGGCAAGGATGAGAACTTTTTTGATGTTCCTGGCAATCATCTCAACTTCACATCTTTCATTCTCTTAATATTGTAATAAAAAGGATTATTCAACGGATCTTTTAGCAATCCTTTTTCATGCGCTTCTTTCAGGCTTAAAACTGCGTCAGCTAAGCTATATCGACATTCAAAACCAAGAACTGTTTTCATCTTGTCGGTGTTGACATGATAGGAGCGTAAATCGTCGGTAGGCAGAACTTCAAACGTAATGTTTTCATCGCCCAACGCATTTTTCACGATCTCTGCTATCTCCAGCATAGTTTTATTCTCACAAGAAACATTGAACGCCTGCCCATGGATTTTTTCTGCCGAAGCTTCCAGCATCAATTCATAAAATCGTGCCATATCTTGAATGTGTAATGCTGGCCGCATCTGCGAACCGCCGAAAATCTTAATTTTTTTGTTGACCAAGGCATTGATAGATAAGATATTCACTGACAAATCTAAGCGCAGTCGCGGCGCATAACCGCAGAGCGTGGAAGGCCTGACAAAAACATATTCAAGATTTCCAGTATCACTTTGTTCCAGCAATTCTTCACACATTCGCTTATATTTAGCATAATCGGTAATTGGATCATGAGCAGTTTCTTCAGTAACTTCTACACCGACCGGTTTAATTCCATACTGGCTGGTAGAACTGGCAACGATCAGGCGCTTAACCTTGTTTTCCGTACAGGCATCAATAACATGATGAAACGCATCAAAGTTAATAGACTTCCCCAACTCCGGATCTAAATCAAAGCTCGGATCGTTAGAAATGCAAGCCAGATGGATGAACGCATCTGCGCCATTTGCTGCTTTGATTAACTTCTCTCTATCTCTAATATCTCCTTTAATTTGCATTAAGTTTTTATGCGGCTTGAGAACATCGCCGTAGAGATAAAGATCATAGACCGTAACCCGATATCCCTTTTCTAATAATCTCGGAACCAGAGCGCTGCCGACGTAACCTGCGCCGCCGGTGATGAAAACATGGTTAAATTTCATATAATTCCGGTGATGGCTGGATTTATATAATTTATCAAACATACGGCTTTGTTCCGAAAAGACAGTATTCTTAGGTCAAAATAACGGTTAACCTGTAAGGGATAGAAAACAAGTTTGTATTATCCCGAAACTGGTTTACATCACGAAAGTGGTTTACATTCTGCTTCCCACACTTCTTTAGGCGTTTTATAATGGAGGCTCATGTGGAGCCTCACTTCATTATAATGTTTAATGTAATCGCCTAAAGAAGAGAATGTGCCGATGGCATATTCTTCTTTGTATGTTCGAAAAAACCTCTCCACTTTCCCATTGGTTTGTGGTCTATTGACTCTTGCCAAGCAATGCTTAATTCCAAGAATATCAAGAGTTGACCTAAATAGCGTTTTTTCTTGCTCAGCATTAGGGTGGTTGGCATAATATTGCGAGCCATGATCAGTCATCACTGCTTTTGGTTTCCCATACTCAGCGATGCCTGAGTACAAAAGAGCAATGCTGTTTTCTGCAGTTGCTCTTTTGAACACGCCAAAGCTCGTAATGATGCGTGTTCTGTCGTCGATGTAGACTGCTAAATTTTGATTTGTAAATGGATCAAATGACCAATCTGTGTGCCACAGATCATTTGGGTTCGGTAATTCGTAACGAACCCATTTACGCGGCTTCTGCTTCTTCGGATTTGGCTCAACCACCCCATTTCGCACAAGAGTTTTCTCTATTTGCCTGTGTGAAATGGCAAATCCTTGTTTTTTGAGGATTTGCTCAATATGGCATGCGCCATACCCAAAGCGCTTTCGTAAATCAAGAATGAGTATCACTGCGCTTTGGTTGAGAATGAGCTCAGGACGACCAGCTTTATGGTCTTTGAGGCCATCCCAGCCATATTGTTGATATGTAGCCATTACTTTACTTACGGCCATTCTGCTTATGCTTTGTGATAAGCAAATTTTTTCAGTGGATACACCACTGAGTTTTTGTTTAACAACCCATACACGTTTTTTGAAGTTTAGTTTGTACATGATAACCACCAAAGTGGTTCATGTACTGTAAACTAAAAACGTGATAGTACAGATAGAAAACAAGTTCAAAAGATTTATAATGCCGTCAAAATGTTTGATTTTCAACTATGAAAGCTGGCGCAACAAATCTCCTGATTATTGTGGATCGAAACGGAACACTTATTGAAGATCGCCCATTTTTAGGAAAGAACAGCAACTGGAATCAGGAAATTAGGCTCAAAGAGACTGTTGTTTCGTATCTTGCCTATCTACAGGCAAAATATAATACTACAACCATCGTAGTCTCCAATCAGGCCGGTGTAGCTCTTGGATATTTTGACTGTGAGACGGTAGAGATGATCAATCGGCAGATCCATATTCTACTCAGGAGCAGAGGAGTTAACGTTGATCATTGGCAATATTGCCCTTATATTGATCAAGCATATGCCCAGTCAAAAGGGGGACCAACAGTAAATCTTTCTTTTGTCCGGGAAAAAACCAAACGTAAACCTAGCCCAGAGATGGTTTACGATGCACTGAAAGAATTAGATTACAGCCCAAGCCTGCAGCAATTCTCTGAGATCGCGATGATAGGAAACTGCCAGGACGATCGTGCATTGGCGCAGGGTATTAAGAGCAAATTTGTCGACGTGAATAACTGTAGCCTTAAAGAACTGCTTCAACAATTTTCTTAGAATAATAGTTTTACTGGATTGGTTTAAGCATCTTCCTTCTTCAGCTTCCCATAATATTCATCATAATACTTCTGAAAATCACCGGCTTTAATTCTCTTCCACCACCAACCATTCTTCACGTACCATTGTATAGTATCTTGCATCCCTTGCTCAAAAGAAACTTTAGGCTGCCATCCTAATTCACGTTTGATTTTAGAAGAATCCAGAGGATAACGCCTATCATGTCCAGCCCTATCCTGAACATATTCCTTCAAGCCATCTGATCTACCCAAGAGCTGTAAAATGATGGCAGTGATTTCTTCAATGCTTTTCTCCACGCCAGTACCAACGTTATATGTTTCTCCAACTTTGCCATGTTGAATAATTATATCAACTGCCTCGCAATGGTCAAGAACGTGAATCCACTCTCTCTTATTCTGGCTGCTCTTAAACAAAGGCAATTTTTTCCATTCAAGAGCATTAGTCACAAACAAAGGGATAAGTTTTTCTGGATACTGATAAGGGCCATAATTATTGCCGCAATTGCTGATAGTTATAGGTACTTTAAAGGTATGAAAATAGGCCTTGGCAATGTGATCAGCTGCCGCTTTAGAAGCATTGTAAGGCGTTTTCGGGTTATAGCGAGAATGTTCAGAAAAAGTATTTGGGTCATCTAGAGCAAGGTCGCCATACACCTCGCACGTTGAGATGTGATGAAAGCGTTCTATGCCTAATTTTCTACATGCTTCTAGCAAATTCTGAGTGCCCAGAACATTAGTCTCCAAAAAAAGTTTCGGATTAAGAACCGCCCGGTCGTTATGGGATTCTGCAGCAAAATTAACCACGATTTGTGGCTTCCATTCTTGAAAGAGTTGTTCTATTTTCACGGGATCAGCAATGTCTGCTTGCACAAAAACATGTCTTGGATCCTGTTGAAGATCTTGAAGATTATCTAAATTGCCGGCGTAGGTTAATTTATCGATATTAATCACTTTACAAGAAGGATACTTTCCTAAAAGATACCGCACAAAATTACTACCGATAAATCCTGCTCCGCCCGTAACCAGCACCGTTTTTCCATTCATAGTATTTTAAGAAACCTCGCCGATATTAACTTTCCTATTTTCTCTAGCCGATATTCTTACTGCTTCTAAAACTTTTGCTTGTGATAAGAGTTGTTGATACATAAAATTCATCTTATCTTCATCCTTAGAGAGTACCGTCTCGCAAAAATCATGAAAGATTAACTCAAAATGATTCGCTGCCGGTATGTCCAGAACCGTAACTGTTTCTCGCAAGTTTTCATTTTTTAGCAACTCTACTTGCGGTTTCATTTCCGGAGGGACAGAATAAGCTCTGTTCACTGAGATCTTGCCTTTCGAACCCCAGACAGAATAATTATTTTGGTAGACGTTATTAAAACCAAAAGAAAGTAGGCCTACTTTCGAATCAGCAAATTCTAAGAATGCTGATCCTTGGAAATCTACCGTAGCCCTACCATCAACAGCTAAAGAAGCAGTAACAGAAATTGGTTCGCCAAACATTTTTCGAGCCATAAAAACTGTATATGCTCCTGCATCATTTAAGCTTCCCCCACCTAAACCCGCGTCATATCGAAAACTCGATTCGGGAAAAGGCGGAAATCCAAAATATCCTCGAAATACCAGAGGCTGGCCAACTTCACCTTGTTCAAGGATATTTTTTACTGCGGCATGCTGGGGGTGAAAATCACACATGAAATTCTCGTACAAAACTATTCCTTTCCCGCGACATGACTCTACCATTTTTTTTACTGAAGCAAAGCTCCCTGAAAGAGATTTTTCACAAAGAATATGTTTTCCAGTGGCAGCAGCCTTCAGCACCCATTCTTCATGAAGACCGATAGGCAGCGGAATGTATACTGCATCAACATCTTTTCGTTGCAAGAGTTCCTCGTACGAGGGAACTGCTTCAACACCAAATTTATTTCCCCACTCTTTTGCTTTGGTATAATCTCGACTAGCAATAGCGACTACTTCAGCACTATCAAGGGCTTGAAAAGCCTTAATAGCATACTTTGCGGCTACATTTGCACATCCCAGAATACCGATACGAACTTTTTTCATGGTCATCATACTACAGTTTCATCACCTATAAGCTCCCCATTACACTCCTAGTTAAGGAATTAACTACACCATCTATCTTTAACAATTTCCGCAGTTGTGGAAGAGTTACCCAAATATAATCTTCCGGTATTGTTAACTCTTCATCTTCATCAACTTCTACAATCATATTTCTGTTCGTTTTCAAATAAAACCTTCCACCATCTTCTACACCAACTACAGAAGTAATAACCTTTCCTTTGCTGCCATCTTCAAAGTATTCTGCAAAAAGCGGTTTTTTTCCTCCGTGAGCTTGTTTTAAATTGCTGGCAGTGGCCTGCAGTGTAGGAGATAACTGCAGTAGAGGCATATTTCCCGGCTCATACTTTGCGTAAAGAAGATAATGCCGAACTCCATTAAACTTTTTGCATAAGATTCCCAAAATACCG
Organism: Candidatus Nanoarchaeia archaeon; assembly: GCA_035291085.1. Lineage (GTDB taxonomy): Archaea > Nanobdellota > Nanobdellia > Woesearchaeales > GW2011-AR9 > JACPIL01. Next base: position 32,686 of record DATDTA010000015.1, read on the forward strand.
CATTCATGCTGCTTGATCATAGGTTGTGTCCAGGAACCTACTTCTCTGCCTTCTGCACCAGTAACTCTTACTCCGATAATAGAAAAAAACTTTCCCGAATCATGACTAATATTCCCGGTTTGAGTATCAACCTTCCATTTATCCAGCGCGGTAATAGCCATCTCTTCCGTCTTTACCGGATATTCCTTACTTTTCTTCTCCAGCCATTTCAAAATATTAGCAATATCTGTTTCTGATGCAGAAATTGTATCTACTACTTGCTCAACCAGAGTTTCGATTTCTTTTGTAATAAAATATCCATTTTCACGCAACAATCGAAATATTTTTTCCTGCATTTTTTCACCGTTTTTGCTGTACTGTTTTATCCATCGCTATTTCCTTAACCACATATTGTGGCTTTTGATTGACATTAAAAAAAATTCTCCCCATATACTCTCCAACTATTCCTAAGATGAATAAGATTATTCCAGAGAAGAAAGTAACCGCCAGGAATAAAGAAGTCCATCCCCGAACCGGAGTTCCCTGTAAGAGATATAGGATTATCTCCAGAATAACGCCCATAAAACCTAGCACGGAAAAAAAGAAACCTAGCAAGGTAGCTAGCCGTAAAGGCCAGACCGTGTAATTAAAAATCATATTGGTCGCATACCAAAACAATTTTTTGAAAGAATAATTAGATTTTCCGATGGTTCGTGGATGATGTTCAACTTTACAATGACCTACCCTAAAACTAGCTACTGTATCTTTAATTAAAACGTCGATCATGACGTTATACTGCGTATACGCAAGTATCTTTTCCACAACTTCTTCCGCCATAATTCTGAAAGAAGTTACTCTATACCCGCTCCCAGTAATCCGTGAAATCAAATCATTGACGGAGGCAGATACAACATCTCTAAACCAGCCATGCTTTTTTTGCTTGTACTGCCCGTACACAACACTGTAATCTCCTGACTTTATCCGTGAGATCAGTTTAGGAATTTCCTCTGGTGGGTGTTGTAAGTCATCATCCATGGTAATAACATATTTTCCTTGAACATGATGAAAGCCGCACATTAAAGCATTATGCTGGCCAAAATTATTCATCAGGTTGATAGCTTTGACATTCTGATGAGAGTGAGCTAACTCCAATAGAACCTTCCAACTGGTATCTCGACTGCAATCATCGACTGCTATTAATTCCCACGGCGCTTGAAGAGAACGAAAAACTGCTTCCAGTCTACGGTATAATTCCCGAAGAGAACCTTCACTATTATAGGCTGGAACTACCACTGAAAATTCAGGTTTTCGGTTGTCAGGATATTTTTGTGGCATAGAAAGGATTTATGATTTTAATTCAGATGTTTCTTGAGTTCTGTTATTTTAGTTTGGTGATGATTGATCATATCCAAAATCTGCTCTTTGGAAACTCTGGTCGTGATAGGACTTTTTTCCACATCACCCGCTTGTAGGAACATTTGATTAGCCAGGAGCAATGATTCAAAAGTTCCTGCGTCAGTCCATTCCCCATCCAGAAAATCATACGTTAATTCTCCACTCTGGGCATAAATATTGTTGACATCAGTTATTTCATACTCCCCTCGAGGAGATGGCTTCATTTTTCTGATGATATCAAAAACTTTTTCGTCATACATATAATACCCAAGAGCAGCATAATTAGTCTTAGGCTGGTTGGGTTTCTCTTCTATTTCTAGAACTTGACATTCATCTATCGAAGCAATACCGTATCGAGTTGGATTATCAACTTTCTTCAGGAGAATTTTAGCGCCGGAATTCTGCTTGGTAAATTTTTCCACATATGGTTTTAGTGAACCAGTAGTTACATTGTCTCCGAGAATGACCACTATCTTATCGCCACGAGCAAAGTCTTCTGCCAAACTCAGGGCATGAGCGATTCCTAAAGCTCCATCCTGAGCTTTGTAGGTAAATTTGCAGCCAAACTGTACTCCGCTTCCCAGAATGTGGGTAATGCCTCCTAGCTGTTCAGCATCGCTAACCACAAGAATATCGGTTATCCCTGCTTCAATTAATTTCCTTACTGGATTATAGATCATCGGTTCCCGGCCTACGGGCAAGAGATGCTTATTAGTAACTTTTGTAAGAGGATACAACCGCAGCCCCTTTCCACCTGCTAAAATAACGCCCTTCATAGTACTTTCACCGCGCAAACTATTTATATACTTTATGATTGAAAAGAATACTATTTCTTTGGTTTTATTTCCTTGAGTTTATCTTTCCTTCCATCATTTTTATAAATAGATTAGTTGGCTATTGAATCATGACTCCATTGGAACAGCTTTATCTATTCAACCCTGCCTTAGATCCAGCCCTAATGGCTCGTAATGCAACCTATGATTCTTCAAAATATATAGCTGAGCTGTTCACTCCAGCTGAAGAGAGAATTGTAGAAGAAGGTTGGAATACACCAGGGGGACCGGCAGAGCAAGGATGGAAAAGCAGACCCATAGGGTGGCTCCTAGATACTAGCAAGGGGCTTATCTACGGTCAAACTGAATACGCCAAGTATTTTGCAGTAGCCAAAAACAAATCCATCTTTTCTCCAACACTACGGCAACAATTAACCGCTTCCGTCGGTTGCGCAGTTTTAAGCGCAGATGGATATTATCTAGTCCAGCAACGTGCAGAAAGCTTATTAGCCGGACGAAGACTGGACTCTTCTGCCGCAGGTATGGCCATAATAAGAGAAGGAAAACTTAATTTTGAATTTGAAATGAAAGAAAAATTAAAACGTGAACTTCATCTTACGGAAGAAGTGCTCAATGGAACTCTCGTCCCTACTGGAGTGCATGGCGCAGTGGACTATCTCAGTTCGCAAGCCACCTGGAGATGTGAAGTAGCTATCCCCCTAGATGAATTAGTCGCCAAGACTAATCCAACATTTATTGAACGCATGCATGCAGTCCATAAAGATGACCTTCCCGAATACCTGATTAAACATTATGTTCCTCCAGGAAATGAGCCAGAAAAAAGCTTGATTGGGGATGCAGTTGGCGTTTTTTTACGCAGCCTTGATGCAGGAGCTAGAAATTTTACTATTGAGAGACTGAATTCACAGGGAGCCGATATCCGCTTAGGAGTATTGCGTAACGGCAGATTTGAAGAAGAGTAACAACACACCCAAATACTCTGACCACGAAAAGAATTTAAACCAACTCTAAGTTAATCTGCTAATGAAATTTAAATTAAATAAAACTGCTCTTTATCTATTGCTCATATTTGTTTTGGCAATCACCTTGCGTATCATTGTTACACATAATCTCGATCCAGGAGTTGACGAACTCATCTATTCAGTGATGGGCCTTGATTTCATCTCTTCCGGACAGCTTTCTACTCTCTCGCAAAGCCCTCTTTATTTTTATACGTTAGATATCATTTACAAATTCTTTGGACTGCAAATCTGGACCATGCGGCTCTTAAACATCATTCTTGGCAGTCTGAGCACACTGCTATTATATTTGGTTGGAAAAGAATTATTCCTGGATAAAAAGAAAGCTCTCCTGGCCAGTTTCTTGTTTGCTATTTCCAGCTATGCTTTAATCTATAACGTGGAGATGAATACTACTTCCATTTTTTTTGCTCTGATCAGCTTTTTATTCTTCATCAAAGGGATTAAATCAAAGGAAGAAAAGTATTTCTATTTCAGCGCAGTTTTTCTGGGCATAGGATACTTGTTTAAGGAAATTGCCATACTGCTGCTGCCGGCATACATCATTTACTATTTCCTTGATCATTTTTATCTCTCAGAAAAAGAAAAACGCTCTTCCAAACTACAGTTACTCAAAGTCATGGGCATTAGTATCCTCATCTTATTTCTCTTTTTTCTTCCCGTACTTACCCATAATTATCTAGCTTACACGCAAAAAGGGGTTCTCGATCAACGCTTCAGCAAATACCTGCGCTTGGACCTGGATGTGTATAAAAACCTTGGATCAAGAACCACAGCAGAGTTTGACTTCACCAGATTTACGGGAACTGCTAAGTCTATTTTTGTCGGATTTCTGAAGGATCCCACGTTTTTGTTATTACTTTTTCTTTTTTTTGGTTTAATAGTGAAATCAATTAGAAATCAGATTTTCAAAGATGGAGGAAAAATAATTTTGCTCACACTCTGCATCGCCGTGCCCTGGATCTTTTACTCCTATGGTGATGGGGGAAGAACCCACAATTTGCTGATGGTTCCCTTCTTTGCTTTACTTTCTGGATATTCTCTTATAACCATAAAAGAAAAATATGTGCAAAATCCAAAAACTGCAAAACACATTTTAGTATGCGCAATACTTCTCCTAACCGCCATAACTATAGTGCTGATCTACAAGCCGCTTTCAGAAGAGACACCCGGGATTGAACTGATGAAGTATGCTGAAACTGTTCCTCAAGAAGCCATAACTCTTATCGATCCGCGAATTTACAATGCGCCAATAGCTCTAGCCTTCAGCGAAAAACATTATGTAGAGGGATCACAGCTCAATTCATTTTTTGAAGCCGTCCAGAATGCTCCTGGAAAAAGAATCGAAGTACCATATTATTATATTGAGTGCGCTTGGGATAAAGCTTGCGGCTGGAAGCAGGAAGATCATGATCGGGTTGCTGCTAGGGGCAAAGAAGCCACCAAAGTGCTTACAGAAAAAACCGACCTCGACCACGAAATCTACTTACGTAATGAAGTGATATTTAGGATACATAAAGGAATATTGCAGATACCTCCGGGGATTTATCCTTCCATCGACCAAAGCCACTATATTTTCTATTACCCGATTGGCTGGAAAAACAAAAGCTTGATTTACGATGGTTATACCCCAAAAACATTTTTCGAGCATATCATCTATAATATTAGCAGAGCTGTACTGCATCTTGCTTTTATAGTAGCATTATTAGGAATAGCCGCGCTATTTTATTTACTGAAAGAAAAGCCAGAAAACGGGGTTTTGAACCAAAATCCATAATTATTATAAAGTTAAAATTGAGATTTAGACCATGGATTTACCCAAGTTCGGAAAAATGCCTGGAGAGTTGCAGCAAATTTGCAGATTATTCGATGCTGCTGGATTGCAGTATAATCTCTTCAAATGCGAACATATTCTTCAAGGAGCTAATAAAAATTTAGACTTATTATTCCTACATGGCCTCGAGTACGAAAAAGCATCTAAAATTTTAGAAAAAGAAGGATATCTTTTGTACCTAGATGAACCAATTGAGAAATATAAAAGGATGTATGTGAAACATCAAAAAGAAACCAATACTTTAACTGCCGTGCATTTGCACAGAGAGGTAGCCTGGCATGGCATCCCCGTTCTTGACAAGGGCATGATTTTTGCCAGAGCTAAAGAAAATCTGCCTTCCCCGGAAGATGCTCTGCTCATCCATTCCGCCCATGCTCTCTTTGAAAACTTCCAGGTTAAACCTTTCCAGAAAGAACTTCTTCTCAAATATCAAAAAGAAGCGCAGGATAAACAGTATATTAACCAACATCTCTCCCAGTTTGGTTGGAAAACCTCTTTCTGGAGATTTGCTGCAGAAGATTTCTCCGTGAGTAAAAAAATGATTTTATCAGCCTACGCAGGAAGATTCACTCAAAATCCGCTTTTGTTGGTCAGCCCTTTGTCAAAAATAAGTAAAAAAATTCTTAGAAGCCTCTCACCTAAACGAAAAGGCATTCTTATCGCCCTAAGCGGCGTTAACGGCGCAGGAAAAACAACCATGGTCAATGAGTTACTAAAAATCTACCAGCCGACCACCGCTTTCTTCCACGGACAAAAGGGTTATTATTTTGGCTGGGACCCTTTTCTGCCCGTAACCAAAATACTCAGCCGTGCTGCCAAAAAGAAAAACATTTACCAAAAACTAAATCAAGAAACAACAAAAATAAGCCTCAAAAAAGAAGCAATTTTATCTTATGATTTTATAGAATATTACTCACGCTATCTCTGGCACATTTATCCGGCATTGCGGAAAGGGAAGATGGTAGTGACTGACCGTTATTTTTATGACTTGTATGCTCAACATAGCTATGCTGAAAAAAGCAAAGTTATGAAGCCGCTCTTACGCCTTTTCCCTAAACCGGATTTTCTTTTCATTCTTAACGCCGACTTAGCTGCTATTATCCAGAGAGATAAAAACACCAGCCTCCTATCTACTACTGCAACAAGATCAAAAGAGAGAGACATTCACGATCAAGAAGATTTAGAAAATCAACGAAGAAGATATCTTCAGTTGCCGGTAAAGAGCAATGGCCATATTATTAACACCACTAAGCCAATAAAAGAGAATGTCAACACTATTGTCCAAACAACTTGGAAATCTTTAGCTCACAACTAAACATTTATAAATAGCATATCTTTCGATATAAAAACATGAAATACCGGAGAAACTTTCTCGGTATATTTAGGAGGAGTACATAAAATGGAAGGAACAGTAAAATGGTTTGATGGGAAAAAAGGATACGGGTTTATTGTATCAAGTGATGGTCAAGAATACTTTGTCCACTTCACCGCCGTGCCTAAAGGCTTGCGCTTACGTGAAAATGATAAAGTTTCTTTCGATGCTGCTGATACCGAGCGAGGAAAACAAGCTCAGAATGTTCAATTGCTTGAGAAAGGACCAGCTCCAGAACGAAAGCCTATGCACCAAAGTTCTGAAGAATCAGAAGAAGAAAGTTATTAATTTTCTTTATTTTTATAATTTTTTAATATTATTTCTTATCTTTTCCCTTAGCTTTACTTTTTATAGAGAACTTTGAAAAATAGGGATTTTGCTAATTTTTCATTTGTTTATTGGTAAAATCTCGACCATTTCAAAGGTTGCCCAAAGCAACCTCGGAACAACAGTGACAGAGTCTCTTAGATAATACTGGGAAAAGCAACGACTTTTCCTGTACACAGAAGGGATGAATATCCCTTCCAGTGCTTTGCCAAAAAAGATGAATTATGCAAAGTTCTCTATATTCGACCAAAATCATCTTCGTAACGGGTAATATCATTTTCATCAAAGTTGCCGAAAGCAATTTCTAAAACCCGTACCTCGGCTTGCTCAGAAGAAAGTCGATGTCTTGCTCCTTTTGGAATCACAATTTTTTCTCCAGCCTTAAGACATTTCTTTACGCCGTTTACTTCTGCAATCACTCCATCATCCAAGGCTGTCCATAGCTCCTCGCGATGCTGGTGAGACTGCAAGGAAAGACGCTGCTGAGGTTTGACTTCCAGGATTTTAACTGTACTTGGTTGGTTGGCAGTAAATTGTTCAAATTTCCCCCAGGGCCGTTCCGTGATAGTGATATTGCTCAATAACTCTATTAACCGCAGTTGCCAGAGAGTTTCTGCTGGAGATTTAACAGAAATGCAATCCACAATAGTTGCCGCGGGAAAATCATTCCCGCCAGGGTGAATCTTGTCGCCAAAGAAAAGGATCGAACTAAGAGGAATCTTATGGTAATCAGCAAATTGTTTAATCCCCCATTCTTTATCTAGGCCTTTTCGAGTAACATCGATTGAGGTGGTTCCTCCAATCTTGATACCATATTTGCTGTCATCAAGGTGAATTTTCAGAAATTCCATCCAGCGCTGGCGCTTTGAACAATCTTGATCGTATGCTGCTTTTTTGTCTGAAGGGGCATGCCTGCCGATTGCGGAAAGAGTTATTTGTGAATCCCGATCTTGGAGCTGGTCTTCTGGAGTAGTTAAAGAGGCGATTTCAAAGTGAGAAATCAGTTTTCTCATTGCGGCCATAATCTCTTCTTTTTCTTCTATAGTAAAAGAATGATTATAGATATTGTTTACCGAATTTTCACCAATAATAGAATAATTTGTTCCCATCGTTGCCAGAAGATGGTGGGGTTGACTTAAGAGTGAAGAAATCATCTCTTGTAGATCCCCTGTTTTAGTGCCGCTGATAAAAGCAAACTGATATCCTTGACTAATCATCTTCGATATTTGTTCGGCCATAGCCGAGGAGATAACCTGACAGCTATCACAGATAGTGCCGTCCACATCAGCGATAATCACTGTTTTTTCTTTGAAATTAAGCTCAGGTTGAAAGAAAGCATTAGCATGATGATATTTTTCTAAAGTATCAGTAGGAAACCATTGGCCTTCGTGAATATAGCCAACGATTCTTTCCTCGGGAGCTAATTTCTCAAAGCAGTCTTTTTCCAGGGAAGATCTTCCATCTGGAAGCAGTTCTAAACAAACAGGATCAAGAATAAAAGCTCCGGCATTTATCAATTTTGAAGGGGCTTCTTCACGTTTTGGTTTTTCGACAAACGCGATAATTTTATTCTGTTCTAACTTTGCCACACCAAAGTTTTCCACATCCTCTCTGGGGGTAAGAGCCATAATTATAGAAGCATTGCTCTCTAAAAATTGTTCTTCCATTCTGGAGAAATTGACATCCATAAGATTATCGCCCCAAACTAAGAAAAATGGTTTATCAAGATCCCGAGATGCTAGTCGGACCGCTCCTCCCGTCCCCAGCGGTTCATTTTCAATAACGTAGGAGATGGATACTCCTAAGGAATGCCCGCCACCAAAATAATCTTGCACTTGTTTTGCTTTGTAACCTATAGAAATAACAATATTGTTAATCCCATGTTTTTTTAGATTCTTTATTACGTGTTCAATGATTGGCTTTCCCCGAACAGGAAGCAAAGGCTTAGGGGCATGGTCAGTAAGCGGTCGCAGCCTGGTTCCTAAACCACCGGCAACAATAATCGCTGTATCTATTTTTTTTACCATTGTCTTCTAGAATCCTTATATTTAAAGCAGTATATATAATTTTTAGGCAGTAAGAAACAAGAAAAGAGCACAAAAAGATTGTACTTTCTACCTTCTTCCACCATTTTTAATCAGTAGAATCGGGGAGAAGAACATTTAAACATTATGCAAAAATAATCTGTTAGCGCGCCTTAAAGACATGATCTTTCTGCTTTTTCTTTGCGTAATCTTTATAAATAACCGCCTAATTAAATCTCTCGGACGGCCATAGGGGCGTGGTTCACCCGATCCCGTTTCGATCTCGGAAGTTAAGCGCGCCTCCGTACTGGGCTTTACTGCATTAGCGTGCGGGAACCCCGGTAAGCTGTCCACTCATCTTTTTTTCGCCTAAGCGAAAAAAGCTGAACCAACATTCTGTCAAGTGGAATTTCCGCCTACACTCAAACTCCACGAGCAAAACATATGAAACCAATAATGAAATCAATAGAAGAACTTGCTGAAGCAAATCAGATTGATTTAAGTGGCGCTCGCGCTGATGAGGTGTACCGAACTGGGCAACTTTGTATATATCAAATTCTACACGCAATAGTTTCAAATCATGATGAAGATAAAAGACCGACTATCGCGATGCTGCCTACTGCTATTGGAATATCTAACGATTTTGTATGGAATAGTGTGCGTATCTTAAGATCGGTTGGAATGATTGTAAACGGCAAACATTTAGATGGGGATGAATATTGGGCATATTTTATCAATATCAAACAACCAGAGACTGCTGGTGAATATCGAGGTTTAGATCTAGCTAGAATAATTAGCCCATTTGTGTTTGGTTCTTATCGGTTAGTAAACGGTGAGTTATCTCCTCTTCCATAATCCTTTTAAACTAAAAAAGAGCTAATCTGATTTGAATTATTTAAGGGGGTACTTAAAATGAATCTTGAAGGAAGATTATTGAAACCAGTTCCAGTTGGACAAACATCAATGCCTATTCTAGGATTAACTTCTGGAAGACACGAAGGAAAGCAAGTTGTTGTGCTCGCAAATTATTTTGGGTCAGAATTTGCCATAAGAGAAGTTACTATCAATGAAGAAAGTGTTCCAGAATTAAAAAACGTTGATGTCATCAGCACTGAAAAGAGTGCTGCTTATGATGGTGGAACTCCAAAATCATTATGGGGCAGTGTAGCAGATGCACATTCCACTCCACGAGCTGAGGTAGGTCAAGTCTGGGGAGAAAAACTGTTTTACTTGCAGAATGGCGGAAGGGAACTCGGTCGCTTCGATCTAAAAACAGGAAAAGTTCTCGAACCTCTTACTTCACTTGAAGAGCCTGGCCGATACTTTGCACTATTATTTTCGAGCGGACATATACTTTCAATTGAAGGCGAAGCAGATGCAAAGACTTGGCACGTACGCACATATGTTGGCGGTCCCACAAAAAATAAATTAACCAAAGTGAGAGAATTAGATTTAGGTGCTAAACTTCTCTATGGTTTATGCCTATTTGACGACAAAGTTTTAGTTGCAGCACCAGCTGTAAGTGGGCTAAAAGATGGAGCAGGCATATATCGCTTAGGCATGGGAACAGGAGACCTTACCAAACTACAGAAGTTCACTGGCATCCCAGACGATGTTCGGGGCTTGGCTCCCTTGTACGAAGAAGGACACCTCTTGGGATTTTTAACTTCGACCTACGACTTCAATCGCAGCGATCCCTTACTTGGAGCACCAAGTGAGATTGCCTTTCATAGGTATGACCCAAAATTCAAGAGATAAATCTCTTTCTATTTTTTATTTTCCTTATTCTTAGACTTACTCTTCCACAATCCTTTTAAATCATTTTCTTTTGTTTTTATCTATGCAGGCACTTATTTTAGCGGCCGGTTACGCCACCAGATTATACCCCTTAACTGAGAATACCCCAAAACCATTGCTCAAAGTCGGGAATAACACCATCATCGAACATATCCTCATAGAATTGGAAAAAGTTCCTGGCCTGAACCAAGCTTATATCGTAACCAACGACAAATTCTATCCTGACTTTGTGAATTGGAGTAAGAACATAAAAACTTCTTTCAGGTTAAAAATTCTCAATGACGGGACCCTGAGCAATGAAGACCGCCTTGGTGCGGTAGGTGACATCCATTTTGCAGTAGAACAGGAAATGATTGATGATGACCTCTTGGTGATTGCCGGAGATAATTTGTTTGGATTCTCATTATCAAAATTTGTTCATTTTTTCCAAGAGAAGAAAACGTCGATAGTAGCTTTTCGCGATTTAAAGGATAAAGAGAAAGTGAAGGGAAAGTTTGGTGTCGGCATCGTGCAAGGCAGCAAAGTGATTGACTTTGAGGAAAAACCCTTACAACCAAAAAGCAGTTTAGCCAGCACTTTTTGTTATCTCTTTCCCAAGAATTTTCTTTCTCAGCTCCATTCATACATCAAAAGAGGAGAGATTGATAACGGGGGAGATTTAATCAGGTGGTTAGTCAGAAACGACCAAGTCCATGCCTTCGTCTTTGAAGAGCATTGGTTTGATGTAGGAACATTTGAATCATTAGAAGAAGCTCAGAGGGTTTACAAAAATGAAAATTAGCATTTTTGGTGTAGGGTACGTAGGACTTACTACTGCCGCCTGCCTGGCTAATCTCGGGCATAATGTCATTTGCATTGATATCGACCAGGAAAAAATACGATTATTAGAAGAGGGGAAAGCTCCTTTCTTTGAACCGGGCTTGCCGGAGTTGGTGGCCCAAAACCGCAAAAAAAATAGGCTGCACTTTACCACCAATGCAGCAGAGGCGGTCGCTTTTGGCGAAGTCATCTTTAACTGCGTCAATACACCCTGCAATGAGGACGGTTCTGCTAATCTTAATTATGTATTTGCGGTCGCTAAAACAATCGGCGAAAACATCAAAGAATACAAAGTTATCGTTAACAAAAGTACTGTGCCGCCGGGAACTGCTCGAAAGACAGTGGAAACAATCAAGGAAAACTGCAAACAGCAAATCTCTTTTGACCTGGTCGCTAATCCTGAATTCCTTCGAGAAGGTGACGCGGTTCGGGCTTTCAATTATCCTGATAAAATAGTTCTGGGCGGCAGTTCAGACCGGGCTTTCAGCATTATGCGTAAGGTATATTCAGGAAGACTAAGGACTTACCTCCCCATAGTTGAAACAGATTGGGAAACTGCTGAAGTCATCAAATACGCGAACAACACCTTTCTTGCCACAAAAATTTCTTTCATCAATGAGATGGCTAACATTTGTGACGAAATGGGAGCGGACATAAAAATAGTAGCCATGGCTTTGGGGCTTGATTACCGGATTAATCCTCGCTTCTTGAATCCAGGAGTAGGTTATGGAGGAAGCTGTTTTCCTAAAGATGTAAAAGCGCTCATTGCCACTGCCAACCAAAAAGGATATAGGGCAAAATTATTTGAAGAAGTATATTTCGCCAACGAGCGCCAGAAAAAAGTGATGGTGCAGAAAATCCAAAAAGTGTTTAACAACGATATCAGCGGAAGAATCTTTACTATTCTAGGGCTTTCCTTTAAGCCAAAAACCAACGACATGCGGGAAGCTCCCTCCATCCAGATAATAAAAGATCTCCTCACCCTTGGTGCACTGGTAAAAGCATACGATCCCGTCGCGGCTGAAGAAGCCAAGAGAATATTCAGCAGCATAAACAATATAGCTTACTGTGAATCAGTTGAAGAAGCCGCTAAAGGAAGTTCGGCTCTGTTACTAGTCACAGAATGGGACGAGTTCAGAAGCATCAATTTTGCGGAAATCGGTAAAGAGATGGAAGAAAAGATCATTTTCGACGGAAGGAATATCTATGAGCCAGAATTAATCCGCGAAGAAGGATTTGCATATTACGGAATAGGAAGAAAATAAAAATGAAAGCTCTGATTCTTGCTGCAGGATTTGGAACCAGGCTGGAAGCGAGTTATCTTGCCTACACTGGTAATCATAAAGAACAATTGAAGACCTGGGCAGAAAACAAACCAAAAGGGCTGGTTATTATCAATGGAAAACCAGTTATACAATATCAGCTAGAACAGTTGCTAGAAGCAGGATTAAAAGTCAAAGACATCTTTGTACATACTAATGCTCGTTATTTCCCCCACTATCTTGCCTGGGCTACTGCTAGCGGAATACCTGCTCAACACGTTTTTAATAACGGAGTTTGGGACCATGAGCATCGTCTTGGATCTGAAGGAGATTTACGCTACGCTCTGGAAAGAATAGAAAGAGACGGCACCTTAGTGATGGCGTGTGATACCTTGCTTTTTCAAGAGGATAATACTGTCTTTCCTCTCTCTAGAATGATACAAGGATACCAAAGGGACAGAATTGCTCGAATCGTCGTCTACGAAGGAGCAAAGGAAAGATTATCTCAACACGGTATCGTCCAAGTTGATGAACATGAGACAATCATTGGATTTGAAGAAAAACCAGCTGTCCCTAAGTCAAATTTAGTGAATGCTTCTCTGCATTTATACACTAAAGAGATGATTGAAAGCATCTTACATTCCTCACTCCCTCCCCTATCAGAATCCGGAATGGTCATAGCTAATCTATTCAGCTCTTTCCCAATTAAAGTAGAACGAGCCCATCGTCGGGTTGATATCGGAACCGTCGATGATGTTTTGCAAGAAAATATGGGTGAAGCAAAGTGAAAAGCGCAAAAAGTAATTGCACAAAAACATTAGAAAAAAATCTGGAACCTTTAATTTCTATCGTGGTAATCTTTGATAGATTACGAAAGGAAAAATTAGACCGGCTTCTGGGAAGCATCAAAGACCAGATTAAAGAATATCCTGCCGAAATATTATTTATCCACGAATCTTATTCTCCCCTCCAGCCCCCAGAATTCTCTTTACCGATACGATATTTTAATATCCCAGAAAAGCAGGGTATTCCTTTCAATCGAAATCAGGGGATAAAATATGCGCAAGGAGATATCATCGTATTCATCGACGATGATTGTTGGGTCCAAGAGAAATGGTTATCATCTTTAGTGAAACCTCTCTTCCAGGATTCAAAACTATTTGCGGTCACCAGCGGAACTAAAATTCCTTCCTCTAATTTTCTCGGAAATTGTATCTCTTCCCTGGGATTTCCAGGAGGTGGCTCATTAGGTTTTGAAAAAATGTGGATAGTTTCTGCAGATAATTTCACTAATCATCTTGCTGCCGGAAACTGCGCGCTGCGTAGAACGGTCTTTGATAAAATTGGTTTCTTTGACGAATCCCTAAAATTGGGCGCAGAAGATGCAGAGCTTTCTCATCGTTTAGAGCAAGCCAGTATACCAATCAAATACGTTCCGGAAGGACATGCTTTTCATGAAGCAAGGACCACGCTACGCTCATTCGTCCGCTGGCAATTACGAAGAGGAAGAGCCAACTATCATTTCAAGAAAAAAGTAGGAAAAGTAGCAAGTTTTGTCAAGCTCCGGGTATGGTCGGCAAAGAATATCCTCAGAGAAAATAAAACCAACCCGCGTCTGCCAATTGTAGTAGGATTGTTAGCTGCCAGCGCTGCGCTCCAGCAATTAGGATATGTGTTGGAGAGTTTACATCATGACTGAATCTGTTTCTCGGGGAACAGCATATCTGTTCCTAGCACAATTCGTATTTCTTGTTTCAGGTTATATCGTCCATGTCGGATTAGGAAGATTACTGGGCCCAGCAGAGTATGGGGTGATAGGCATTATCCTTTCTCTGATGCTCTTAACTCAAACTTTACTCATGCGCGGTTTACCACAAGCATTAGCAAAAGAAATTTCTGCTCATCCTGAACAGAAAGAAGCTTTATTTAACACTGCCTTTTGGGTTCAACTCCTAACCGCAGCAGTAGTAACCGCAGCATTCTTCTTTGGAGCAAATCTGATAGCGCATTTTTTCCGCGATCCTTCTTTAGTAAAATACATTCGTTTATCCTCAGCAATTATTATCCCTACGGCCTTATTTAGTTTATACAGCGACGGCTTCTTGAATGGCACCCATAAATTTAGAACTCAAGCTTGGTTGCGCGGACTTAATTCCATACTAAAGCCGATATTTATCTTTCCCCTCGTACTGCTAGGGTATACTATCTCTGGAGCAGTAGCGGGTTACATTCTCACTGGTTTTACTTCCTGGTTTTTTTCTTGGTATGCTACCGGAATTAGAATCACCCAGAAAGCTTTTCATTCCAGCTTAGATTTACTCAAAAAAGCATTCCCTATTATGATGATCTCTTTTACCTATGTGCTTCTAAACAATATCGACCTATATTTGTTAAAACATCTCCTGGAGAGCAATTACGCAGCAGGCATATTTAGTGCTGCGGATAACTTGGCTCGAACTTCTCCACAATTATTTTTCGCCCTGGCCTTTACTATTATGCCCGCTATTTCCGCAGCCTTAGCTAAGCAGGAATTGTTGCTAGCGAAAAAATACATCACAGAAGCACTGCGTTATCTGCTCCTGATTTTGCTTCCTATAACGGTGATGGTAAGTGCCACTGCTACTCCTTTAGTAACCCTATTTTACTCTTCCTCATTCGCCGATTCAGGAGCAGTACTGCAAATTCTTATCTTCGGCTCCATGTTTTTTGCCATGTTTACCGTCTTAAATTCCGTCGCTATTGGCGCAGGAGACAGCAGTAAGGCTCTTTGGTCTTCCGTTCTTTTAATAGTTGTATCAACTATTCTTAACCTTATCCTAATTCCCAAATATGGGGTGCAGGGGGCAGCTATTGCTACTGCCGCTACAGCATTATTAGGCGTACTAATCATTCTTCTCTACGTCAGAATAAAGTTTAAAGCGGGCTTTCAGTGGGGATCAAGCCTTAAGATCATCGCTGCCTCTTTGGTAATATACTTGCTAGCTCGTAGTATTCCGGTCTCGGGATTATGGCTGGCGCTTGAATATTGTCTCTTAGGAATAATCTACCTCCTGTTATTATTAATTTTAGGAGAAATTCAAGAAAAAGACTATCAACTGGTAAAGAAAATATTTACCAAATCTAAAGCAAAATAGTAAGTTAAACAAACAATTACGTTGAATAAATATAAAAAAATCAAGTATAGAATTTCTGCAGCTTATTGGTCAGGAATGAATGCAAAATACCATTACTTACTAAAATTCCTTTTCGGTGAAACACATCTTTTTGATTATACTTTAAGGGATTTCCAAAAAGATCAGTGATTTCTCCACCAGCTTCCACAATCATGCAGTATGCTGCTGCCGTATCCCACTCTTTAAGTTTATCGCTGGGATTAAAATAAAATTCTGCCTCTCCTGCACAAATCAACCCAACTTTGAGACCGGCACTTCCCTTTTGACTAGAGTTCGTAATGCCGATATGATTAATAAACTGCTTGTCTTTCTCTGCTAGATGGCTTTTGCTTAAAACTACTCGCACTTTGCTAATCTCGCTAAAATCAGAAACAAACAATTGTTTCCAACCAGAGTTTGTTCTTTGAAATACGCCCTCACCTTTCCGAGCCAGATACAGTAAACCGCTTGTCGGTTGATAGACAATGCCCAAAATAGGAACAGTAGCTTCTACTAACGCAACCATAATAGAAAACTCATCATTTCTCTTGATGAATTCTTTTGTACCATCCAGAGGATCAACAATCCACACTGTAGAATGATCGAGACGTTTGCCTGAATCGTGCTTTTCTTCAGAAAGAACAGGGATTTTCGTTTTTGCTAATGCCGCTAAGAGTATCTTATTGCTGCGTAAGTCAGCTTCAGTTACCGGTTCTTGCTGGGCTTTAAGCATAGTCGTAAAATCTTCCTTATATACCTTAAGAATAGCTTCTCCTGCTGCATAGATTCCTTCTAGGGCTATGGTTGTTTCGCGCCCTAAAGAACTAAAGGGAAGAGTAATAGAACTAATTGTCATTAAGCACCTTACTCATATCCAAAAATAGGATCCAGTTTTAATTTCATTTCTTTTGTGATATAGTCTAAATCTGCGGGATCAAGTTCGTCTCGGAAACTGCCTAATTTACATTTTCTAGCAGTATAAGAATTAGGATCGTTTGCATTAGCCGGAAGCATTCGTGCATCATTAAATGTTTTTTCCTGTTCCATCTTACGCATGTTTTTAGGTGATCCAAAGATGATCGCTGATTCAATGACTGCATCATCAGCTTGGAGAGGAAGATAATCTAGGAAGCGTTTCATTTCTTTCATGGTGTCGAGATACAAATCCTCATATTTAAGAACCAGAATATCATTCCTTCTCTTGAGTTCTTCCGCCCAGAGATTCATGAACGTAATTACCTGATGCAATCCCCAATTCTGATCATGAATAAATTCGGACATGGTTTTTCCATCCTTCCAGACTTTTCTGCTATTGTAATCATGATATAAAGATACTAACACTGCTCGAGGGTCACGGATCATCAGCACTACTTTTTTTTTGCGATAGAGTTTTCTGAAATCTAATCTATTATTAGTTTGGGTTGTTCCAGCTTGAGAAAACATAACATTAGGAAGAGATTTGAATAGAGTCATATACTCCGTATCGAGTTTCAGCTCCTTCATCTTATACTGGTCGGCAATAACTTTGCTTAGCATCAAGCGCAACCACGTTCTTCCGCTCTTACGGAAAGAAACTACTACTACATCACTGATAACTGAAGAAAAAGCACTGCGACAAATACTTTTGAGGCTGTATCTCTTTAGTGCATAGAAAGGGGAAAGAGAAAGTTTCTGTTCTTGTTTTTGCTCCATAGAAAGACTTAGCAATAAGCCCTATTTAAAACTTCTGAAAGAGAAGAATCTTACAAAAGAAAGTTTGAGTATTGTCTAATGCAGCCTCACTTCTTAGTAAAACAAGAAAAGATTTTGTCAATAAATGGCGAAACCCCTTCACTTACTTTAATTACTTGGCATAGTTCTTTCTCAGTATCAAAACGTATCAGAGAAAGGTTCTCGTAGCCTAATTCAAGATCTAAATCAGTAGGCTGCCATAGTTTCTTTTGTTCCAGATAAACTGTGAAATCTTTCGGGTTTTCTGCTGCAGTGATTTGCCTCCTTGCACCCATACGCACTTTGACCTCTTCTGGAGAGCAATGGGTTTCGATGACAATGACATCTATCTCTAACTCTTTGGCCGTATCGTAAAAGAATTGCCGGATATCAACTGTTTTAAGATTAGCATCAACTATCGATCCTATTCCTTGTTTGCTATTTTCTTCAATAAGTTCTATTACTTCCGCTAGAAGTTTAGGAGTATCTTTTCGGCTATAGGTGGAGATGTTTAATTTTTCTCGTAATAGGCCGGGACCAATTCGCACATAATTCTGCAGCCCTTTTTCCAATAATGTAGAACTATGGGTCTTTCCAGAGCCGGAAAGACCGCA
>DATDTA010000016.1:0-2397 GCA_035291085.1 Candidatus Nanoarchaeia archaeon
ATGCGGGTCTTCTGTTCAGGAATCTCTGGAGCTGGAGCTAGTGAACATATTGCTAAAGTGGCAGATTATGCTACAGCTCGAGGAGAAGAAATAAAAGTATTCAATATGGGCCAAGAAGTTTTCAACGCCGCTAAACGATCAGGTTATCCCATAACTCCCGCTGGCGTCCTCGATCTTGATAAACGTGCTCTGAACTATCTGACTCTAGCAGCATACGAAACAATAGCCAGCCAAATAGGCAATTATGAAAATAGTATCATTGATGCCCATATTCATTTTTGTTGGCGGGGCGTTCTTACTGATTCTGTAAAGCCAGAGATGGTAAGAGCCCTTGATCCTGATGTGTATGTTACCCTCATGGATTTAGCTCAGCCAATAATGGAGCGTCTGAAAGCAGATAATGCACAGTGGAGGAGCCAGGTAGAAAATGAAGGTTTAGACAAGAGAAGCGTCCTGCATTTACAAACCGCGGAAGTAAGTACAACCAGACAATTTGCGGGCTTTCTTGAAAAGCCAATGTACGTCTTGCCAAGTAAAGACTCTCCAGACTCCTTGTATAAAATAGCTACAGCCAGCAATGTTGAAGTCGCCTACGCCAGTTTTCCCATTACGAGTTTTTATAATGATCCAGAAAGCCAGGATCAGATCGACACATTTATAGAAGATTTACGTCGCTTTAAGGGTTTAGCGATTATCTCTCCACGCGCGTTGGTGTTAGGGCCAGATCCTACTAAGATAGAATTCCAACACACGGTCATGCATGATCTAGAATGGTTAGTGGGAGGATCAACTCAAAGAGTATTTGTATACTTTCCCAAGAAAGTTCGTTCCAGCGGTGTACATAGTGAGGCAACAAAAGCGAAAGGCAGTTGCAAAGAGGTATGGTTTGTTGGTCCAGAAGACATGAGGGATCCTTTCACCGATGCTAATATTCATCAACGCTTCTATTCGCCTGATGCTTGCATTGCAAAACTTCTTGAGAGCGGCATGGAACGTGAATAGAATAACGACAGAAAATCTTTAACAGAAAAGTCTTTAAACATATAATCTCTATTCTTTAGAATGAATTACCTCCAACGAGGATTGCGGCGTACTCTTCAAGCTATCCGAAAGCATAAATTTCTTTTCTGCAGTATCATGCTTTTACAGATTATCTTCATAGTTTTATTTGCCTGGTTAGGAGTCAGTTCAGTAGTGGAGATACTTGAAAACACTCGGGCGATTATCGAACCGTTCTCCAATGCGACCTATGATGCTCAAAAGATTCAGGAAGGTACTCCCTTTACTGGAGATTTTCGTTCTATCTATAATAACTATAATTCCATGTTGGAAAATATTAAGTTCTTTGCTCTCAAATCGTTAATAGTATTTATTATTGGTAGTGGGTTGCTATGGTTGGGTACTTTTTCGCTGTTAGAAGAAAAAAGGGGTTGGAAAAAGAAAGTTCAGAAAGCACTCCAATTCTGGTTTAAGATGATCGTCTCTGCAGTGCTGTTCTTTGGTCCATTTCTAGTTCTTGCATATTATATTCTCTTACGATTTATTCATGGAAGCAGTGAATCATTCCAAGATGTTATATTATTGGTCAAAGTTTTAATGGCCGTCTTAGTTCTTATCTATTACTTTTTCCTTACTGCTCTTGCCATTGCAAATGAAGTCTCGTGGAAAAAACATGCTCGCACTTGGATACTGATCTCTTTTGCAAAAATAAAACAAACTTTTCCATTGTTTATCATTATTCTTGCTGCTCTCAGTCTAAGTTCTCTAGCACTATACGCAGCTATAATCTATGAACAATCAATCGCCTTGCTTCTAGTTACAGGATTACTAGAAATTACAACCATAGTAATAACTCGCCTCTTCTGGGTAGCGAGCATTTATGAATTAAAGAATGAACCATAGATGAAGCAGAGAAAAATGAAACGAATTATCATTGATACCAACGCCTGGATGACCATTGCTGATTTTAAGATAGACTTATTTAGCGAGTTGGAAAAATGCTGTGATTTTTCATATGAAATTTGCGTTCTGCAAGGCACCATTGACGAATTGCGCAAAATAATCTCTGAACAGCGAGCCCGTTACAGGCAAGCTGCTCTGTTAGCAATCTGCATCATTGAAGTGAAAAAAGTTCAGATTATTCCTGAGACCGGAAATGTTGATGACTTGTTGGTTCAACATTCTAAGGAAGGAGATCTTATTCTGACCCAGGATGCTGCTTTAAAGAAACGGTTGAAGAGACCATATTTGACGATCAGACAGAAGAAAAAGATACTGGTGATAGAGTAAAATTAAGGATTATAACTACAGCCAGAGTATAGTTCAACTTGTTCTAAAGAAAGAATGCCGTTTACTTTTGCTTTATGGAAACTCCAAGAAGGAAAATAGTTAACGCGA
>DATDTA010000017.1:0-1093 GCA_035291085.1 Candidatus Nanoarchaeia archaeon
GGGCATAAGATACATTTTCGACGGCTTTTTTCAGAGGATATTTTCCAGTTTTTCTTCACTTGGAGCGATAGTCGAAGCTAAAAATATTGAATTTAAAACTTTCTCCGTGTGTGACCTTGAGAGCCCTCGGTGCACTCCCACAATATCTCTAATGTGAGAAAAATGACCCTCTAAAGAGTTAGTGGTTCTTGAGATATCCTTGTCTTTTGCAAAGGTGAACAAATATGGCAGAAATCGCATAACGGAAAGAACCGCTTTGCGAAGCGGTTCATGAGTGTAGTCGGACTTTCCAGTTAAAGGATTGACTGTCTTTTCGTTCAGGAAGGATTGATATTTTGATACATATTTCTTAAAGTAATTTTTGAAAGTATTTCCTTGTGTGTAATGCAGGGTTTTAATTAAAGTCAGGAGAGCAATTCCTGCTTCCAGGATTGGTTTTCTGGTGGTGCCATGAACTACGATTCTCTCCATATGCACCTGGCACATCTGTAATGGAATGTCAGAAAAGGCAGTCCTTAAGCCACCAAATCCGTCTCCGGTCACGGAGAGAATGGTGTAACCTAAATTTTCTAAATACACTCTGCCTTGTAGATATATGCCTGTGGTTTCTGTCTTTCCAAAACTCCACCACAGATTCTCTTTTTTCTTGGGGTCTCGGAAGCAGACCACACACCAGCTGGTATCTTCTTTTCGCTCTCCGAAGTAGAGGGCATCCACCACTAGGTTGATCGCTCTCGGTTCATGAGTCTTTTTGGGAGCATGATATTGATTGAGAACATTTTTTAATGTTCTTCTGTCTTTTTGGTGTTTTTGTTTGAGTTCTCGGAGGGTTTGCTTTTCAAATACATATTCATTCCAGATTTCTTTTTCTAAAGATGTTTTCTCTCTTCTCTTGTTGCTAAATCTTCTTCCACATTCATTGCAACTCCATGTTTGGATACGATGCTGGAGCCCTCTTCTCTTGGTATTAATCGAACCGCAATTTGGGCACTTTTTGTGTTTTTTTAGTCATGATATCTAAAAATTAGCACTTCTAGCCATATACAGCAAGGACAGAATGGTCAAAACAGGCCGGTGTTTTTGTATATTATGC
>DATDTA010000018.1:0-4506 GCA_035291085.1 Candidatus Nanoarchaeia archaeon
TCTTAGGAATTAGAAAAAATGCTTCAGAAGATGAAGTAAGACAAGCGTATAAGAAGCTAGCGCTGCAATATCATCCTGACATAAGTGCAGATAATAGAAGTGGAGGAAAATTCAGAGAAATAACTGCGGCGTATGAGATTCTTAATGATCCATTAAAGAGGATTTATTACAATAAAAAAATCGGAAATGATGCAAATCCGTATTTTGATTTAAGAAAGGAAAAAGGGAATTTTCGGTCTAAATTACAAACGCAACAAAATCTAGAAGGCCAGGCAATACGAGAACAAGACAACGCCTTGTTCTTTAGTGTGGCAACATTGGGACTTGCTGCTGGGGGAGGGTATGGCTCATTACATGCATATCACAGTGACAATGATTTCACTGGCAACATATTCCTAGCAGCTACTTTGATTCTCGGTACTGTTGGTGCGGTATGGACTAAGAAAATTGTAAAAAAGAGAAAAGAGCACCAAGAGAGAGAGAAAGAATTAGAAACCTTAATCAAAATATTTAGCAAATGATTACCGTAAATGAATCTCTAATATATCTTTGTCTAGCAAGACGTGTTTCAAGAATAATTTCTGGCCTGAAAATTTAGCTGATTTTCCCCACACTCTTGCAAACTTGAATTTTTTGGCGAAATCTTTGTGTAATTTATTACAAACGTCTTCTATAGTTGAATTGCGCTTAATTATCAATGGTTTTTCGGTGTCAGCATCTTTCTTTGGCTCTTTGAGGCATACGCGCATGAAATCCATCTTCTCAAAGATCAGTTCTTTCAACAATCCAATGTTAAGATCCTGCTCAGCAGAAATGCAGATGTCCGCATTCAATTCTTTTTTTACTCTGTCTACCTTTGCCGCGTCAGTAAGGTCCATTTTTGTCACGCAAGTGATGGCCGGCACATATTTCTTATTGCCTTCAATGACATCGATAAAAGCATCAACATCCACCAGGCTGCGAATCAAAACGTCAGCACTTACAATCTTAAACTCACGCATAATTTTTTTAATAGTGTCGTCATCGATCTCAATAGGAACGGTCTTCCCGATATTAATACCGCCATAGGCTTTCTTCTTGATGAATACTTCCGGCTTAGTTTTGTTTAGTCGGATGTTAGAATCCCATACTTCTTTCAAAATAGCAGGATAATGCTCTGGATGAGTTACATCGACTACCATCAATACTAGATCAGCGTTGAGGATGACGTTGAGGACTTCTTTGCCTCTTCCTTTCCCTGAAGCTGCACCGCTGACAATTCCTGGGACGTCGAGAATTTGGATTTTTGCCTGCTTGTAATCCATCATTCCGGGAATGACCGTCAAGGTCGTAAAAGCATAGGCTGCGACTTCAGATTTAGCGCCAGTAAGTTTGTTGAGCAGAGTTGATTTCCCCGCGGAAGGAAAACCTAACAAAAGAACCGTTCCATCACCAGATTTTCGTACAGAATAACCATATTCAGAACTTCCGGTCTTTTTCTGAACGCGCGATTCTTGCTTTTCTTTAAGTTGAGCGATCTTGGCCTTGACGATCCCAACGTGGCCCTGAGTAGCTTTATTGTATTTTGTTTTCTTCAGTTCATCTTCAAATTCCTTAATCTGCTTGTTGTAATCTACCATGGCAATCTTTAAGCCTATTTATTCGCAATGTTTATAAACCAATCTGGTGATTAAAGCATATGGTTAATGAGACAGTTACCGGCGTGGTTGCGACTACTAAATCTTACATTTCCCTTATAGTTGAGGGAGTTATAATCTTACTGGTGGGGTTTGGTTTAGGAATACTGGCCCAAAAATTATTGTCCAAGATTCTGAAAGAAATTGAACTAAATCATATCATGGGTAAAGTAGGAATAACCTACAACTTAGAGAGATGGATTAGCGCGATTGTCTCATATGTTGTTTATCTGGTATTCATTGTTTTTTTCTTAGATCATCTTGGAATTAGATCTATTGTGCTTTATCTTATCTTAGGAGCAGTGTTAATGCTGCTGATCCTAACTTTTATTGTAGGATTGAAAGATGTTATTCCTAATTTAGTGGCCTGGCTGGTGTTGCAAAAAGATGAAAAGATTACTGTAGGTAGAACTGTAGAAGTACGTGAAATCGCCGGCAGAGTTGAAAAAATCGGCTATTTAGAAACAGAGATCAAAACTGAACATGGAGATACCTTATATGTTCCCAATACTTTATTCTTGAAGTCGAAATTAAAAGTTAAGAAAGATTGAATTACTAACACTATTTAGAAATTTTTAATTCTTTAAACTCTCTAGCAAACTGACTACATCCCAAACCTGGGTTCGATGGTATGAAGGCAAATTAAGGGAATTTAATTCTTCTAGTTCGATGAGTGCTTTTTCCACCGCTAAATCTGCATTTTTGGTGAGAATAGTAATAACGATGCCTAACTTTTCTTTCACTCTTTTATTAGAATTAAATTCTTCTTTCAGCGCTTCCAACTGTGCAATAGCTTCTTGAAATTGTTCATCCATTTTTCTTTGAACCTAATTCTTTGATAACTTCTTTTTGTAATTCTTCCATACCTTTCTTAAGTTTCCCTTCTTGGGTTATAAAGTTTTTCAAACGAAGGGTAAATGTTTCTTTTTTTTCTTCTAATTCTTGGGAAATATTTTCTTTAGAAGCAGAAATCATAAGGTGGCCAAGAATTTTATACACTTTTTCAGTGCCTTGCAGATTTCCCAAGGCCGAATCAATTTCGGTTAGCTGTGCTTGAAGCTGTTGCTTCTGAAGAAGAATATTCTGCAAGTTCTGCTGCAGTAGCTGCAACTGATGGATGTGAGAGCTCATTTTGAAAAGAGCAAGACTTATCTTGCTTTGACTTTGACTACTGTTCTTCGATCTTTGTAGAGAACTTTTCCACCGCAGTAAGGACAGCGTATTTTAACTTTCGTGTACTCGTCCTCAACTTTCTTTCCGCAGTCGAAACAGATGTAATACATTGTAGCACCTAATTAGCAGTATATGCTTTTCCAGCAAATTTAATCTTGCATTTAAGGCAGTGCCAAATACCGGCAGCCAAGCGTTTAACGCTCATTTTATTGCAAGAAGGGCATTTATGCTTAGCCCGTTGTTGAACTTCAATCAAAGCAAATTTCTTCTTTAAGCTTGCTCCGTACCGAGCTCCGAATCTTTTTGTAGTTGACATGATTAATATGAGTGGGGCTGCCCGGATTCGAACCGGGGTTCAATGGTTTTTTTGTATTTTCCGGTCATCGCCGAAGCTCACCCAAACCATTAGTGATAGTTGCTCAAGAGCAACCTCAAAATCATTGATTTCGCTGGTAACCCTTTCCAGGCTACACTACAGCCCCATCACTTTATTTATAAATATATCGCTTAATTCCACTTATTTTTTAAAAGGTTTGTGGTGCAAAAAGGATCATTTCAGGATCACCAACTCTTTAGGAGAGGTAGTCAAAATTTTGGCTTTGCCATCAAACAATAAAGTATCTTCGATCCTAATCCCATATTTACCAGGGAAATAAATGCCTGGCTCGATGGTAAAAATATGATTTTGCTTAATGGTTTGCTTAGCTTCTTCTGAGAAAGAAGGGGCTTCATGGATTTCCACACCTACGCCGTGGCCGAGAGAATGGATAAAGTAAGAAGAATATTTTCCCAAATGTTTCCGAGAAATTTTATCAAGCTCAGTAAAAGGTTTGTTTAAGGTTACTGCTTTTATTGGTTCTGTTTGAGCGGTATGTAATAAATTATAATGGTCTTTTTCAGCAGCCGTTGGTTTCCCAATATATAAAGATCGAGACATATCAGAACAATAATTCTTGTAAGAAGCGCCAAAATCCAGCTGTAGGAAACCTTTCTGGAGCTTGGAAGAACCAGTCACATGGTGGGGGACAGCGCTATTTTTTCCTGATCCAACGATGGTAGGAAAAGCAAGTTCTGCGTCATGCTCGCGGATGAATTTTTCCAGGAAAAAAGCAACATCACGTTCTGTTTTAAACTTCTTTGAAGAAAATTTGTTAATGAGTGAATTGAATGCTTGCGAAGTTATTGAACAGGCTTTGGTGATTTTTTGTATCTCATCTGGAGTTTTTTGGGCCCGTAATTCGTTTAAGGTTAAGGAGATGTCGATTAATTTCGCATGAGGATACATCTTTTGTAATTTTTCTACATAGGCTAAGGAGATGCTGCTCTTGTTGATGCCTATTTTCTTCACTTTTGGATCGGAGGCTTTCTTTTCCCAGTCTTTTCGCAGAGAGATAACGGACAGATTTTTTACTGATGGAGGCATATCCAACTTTGACAAATAGAGCGAGGCAGTGTCTGGAGTGATGAGAAGAAAAGCAAAAGAAGGTTTCATCTGAGTGAAATAGATTATATTTGAATCAGGATGGATGAGAAAGACTAAATCAATCCCTTCTTTTTGTAAGTGAGATTGGAATTGTTTGAGTTTCATGCCACGAGAATAGTGGAGAAGTTAAAAAAGGTTTGGGAAGCTACGGCTGATCATGGATATGAACAGAGT
>DATDTA010000019.1:0-4707 GCA_035291085.1 Candidatus Nanoarchaeia archaeon
CATCCAAATGCAAGAGCCCAGAAGCACTATGTGCACCTTTCTGCACTTTCTGGACAGTATCTTTTATAGAGATTGATTTCATGAAATCGTTAATGTTAAACATCGTTTCGGTATCTTTCAATCTTTCCTGACGCATCTTCAGTGTGGTTAGATCATTTATCTTCTTGGTGATAATTTTGTTGACGTCAGAAGTATAATCCTCCAACAGTACAGAAACATTCTGTTCGTTCAGATAAGAAGGATAGATGACATAATCCGCTCCGGCATCGTACAACTCTAAAGAGCTTTTCAGGCTCTTAGCAGTAACGATGATCAACGCTTTTGGGCTCTTTTCTTTTACCGTTCTGATGATGGTCTTGCTTTCATCGATATTAATAGCACTGGAAACTACTATTTCCGCTTCATGTAAATCTAAATGATCTAGAAAGTAGGGATTGGAGACGGAACCGTAGAGGTAAGGGATTCCTTCCTGTTTCAAAAGGCGAATATTAGCGCGGTCATTTTCAACAACTAGAATTTTTTTTCCTAATCCTTCCAGTTTGGTAAAAAACTCTTTTCCTAGGTCATAGTAACCAAAGAAGATGATTTGGTAACCAACCATACTGGAAGCAAGATTGGTTTCCTCCTTACTGGAGAAGAAATGGTCTATCTTTTGCAGATATTTTTGCAAATATCGGAATAATTGGTGATCATATTTTATGAAATAGGAGGAGATGAGTAAGCTGACAACTACCAAAATGATCGCCACTGCGCCGATCTCTGCACCCACAAAACCGCTGGCTACTCCTGCAGAGATTATAATGATTCCAAACTCGCTGAACTGAGAAAGGTTTACCGCTACCAGAAAGGAAGTCTTTAAGTCATAACCTCGCTGTTTAAGGGTAAGGTAAATGGCCGCCGGCTTGATGATGAAACAAAGCACAAAAAAGAGCACGATCAAAGAGATGATCTGCAGATTAAAGTTAGTAGTTATTTGGAAACCCAATCCGACAAAAAAGAGCAAGTTGAAGAAAATAATTAATGGTTTCAATCTACCCAATACATCATTCTTATATTCGGTGTTAGCTAAGGCGACGCCAGCAATAAATGCACCAATAGTAGTAGAATACCCTAAAAGTGGAGAAATCCAGACAAATAGAAAACAAACACCTAAGCTAAGTACGAAAAGTAATTCCGGATAACGGTAGGCTATCTTAAGTAAGTGATTAAGGATGTATTTTACAAAGATCAGAGCGATAAGGAGTAATAATAGTCCTTTAAGTGGCACAAAAAGGATACCTAAAGCATTGGTTTCTTGAAGTAAATTCATAACCGTCAGGATGAGTATGGCAAAAAGGTCTTGCACGATCAGAATACCGAGAATAATTTTTCCGTGCAAAGTTGAAGTCTCTTTCTTGTCTTCCAACCATTTTGCGACTAGTAAGGTACTGCTGAACATGAAAATGATGGCTAGGTAGATACTTTGGGTGAAAGTAAATCCTAAGAGAGAAGCAAGCACAAAAGCAACTACGAAGAAAATAACTGATTGGATAGCGGTAGAGATGAAAATGTCTTTCCCTAAATACTTGAGGTTGTTGAAATCAAATTCCAGACCCATCAGGAAAAGCAGAAAGGTAATTCCTAGTTCGGCCATGAGCAGGATCTGTTCTTCAGTACTGCCCCCTACGATGAAAAAAGAAAAAATAAATCCAGAAAGGATGTAGCCGATGATTATAGGCTGCTTCAGTAACTTAGCGAGGAAGGAGATAGCAACTATAACTAAGAATAGAACACCAAAATCTTGGATAAACGACTGCATGGAATGAAACACCTATCTTTTTTTCTGTGAAAAAGAAGTGTAGCAAGGTTATATAAATATCTTTCTTGGAGAGGATAGGTGGAGGTGAAGTCAGATATCTAAGTCTTCCTCTCTATCTAGTTCCTCAAGAGCGGGCAGGGATTTTCTGACAATCGCAATCAATTCGTAAGTTGGACTTTCATAGAGAGAGATAACATCATCTTTGTCAAGATCCTCCTGAAGGCATATTCCCGCGCCAGTAGAATGCCGTCCTTCATACCAAGGAAGAACAACGCTTAGTTGATACCGACCGTCAGGCTGTTTTCCAGCCAGAATAAAAGAATCCCCTTGCGGTAATTCTAATCTAATTTCTAAATTTTCCGAATCCAAATATCGCTCAACAGGAATAGGCATAACTCACTCTTCCTTAAACAGCTTGGCAACCTTGTCTTTTCCGATTTCTAATATGAAAGAGGCCAGCCTTGGTCCACGTTCTTTATTGATCAATACTCTATAACATAGAGCAAAGAAATCTTTCGGCTGCATATTGTGATTTTTGCAAAGGATGTACATCTCTTCATGCAGTTCAACATCAGTCCAGTCGCGGTCAAGTAATTTCTTCGCTACTTCATGCAGAATCTTCTTTTCTTCTTTGCTTACTTTTACTGGGCATTTCTCCTGCACTGTAAACTTAAATTCTTCCGGAGCATGTTTCTGCAGCCAGTTGGCAGCGCATTCTGCTCTGGTGCGCAGACGCTTTTTATCATGGTCGTTCTTCAATTCCTTTTCAAAATAACCTACCACCTTATCGATATTGAAATTATTTATCTGCAGGAGCATGGTAAGATGCCTGAACTTTGGCTGATACGGAATTGTTTTAGGGAGTTTTCCGATATAACTTAATTCATAGGCAATCTTGTATTTCTCAGCTTTCTTTTCATCCTGAAGTTCTTCCGCTCCGAAATAAATCCGTTCTGCTTTGTCGAATTCTTCATACACATTAATGACATCGGCATCAAAACTTATGGCAAATTCCCGGTTCGGCCTGGTTCCTGCGAATAAATATCGAGTTATTTCCGGTTCATACACTTCCAGGACATCTTTCAAAGTAATTACATCGCCTTTGGAGCTGGACATCTTCCCGTTCATGCCTTTAAGGCTAATGAAATCGTACATGACATAGCTGGGAGCATCAAAGCTCCATACCTGCTTGCAGATATCTTTTCCCGTATCATAGCTGCCGCCCACCGTAGAATGATCTTTACCGCCCGGCTCGAAGTCTACCTTTTCATAATTCCATCTCATGGACCAATCTACCCGCCATTTCAATTTTACAAGAGTTGGTTTCTTCTTGAAATCAAAGGTATCTTTATGGCCGCATTCACATTCATAACTAAGTGTGTAACCGCCCGGCCAGGTTAAGGTGTTGATTGTATCCTTACCGCACTTTTCGCAAAATAAAGAAACCGGTAACCATTCTTTTTCCAAGGGCTCTTCGCGATATTGGTTCAGTATTTTTACGATAGTCTCCGTGTTTTCTAAAGCGTGCTTCATTTCTTTGGCATACTCTCCGGAACGATACTTTTTGGCCTGATACAGAAATTCGGGGGTGATGCCTACCTTTGGGACAGCTTCTTCTACTTCTTTTTCGTGATGTTCAGCATAACTCTTGTGACAGCCAAAGGTGTCAGGAGTATCAACAATTGGTTTTCTGAGATATTGCCTGAGTAGTTCTGGTTTAGGCATATTCGCAGGAACTTTTCTGAAAACATCGAAATCATCCCAGGAATAGATGAAGCGGACTTTCTTTCCTCGTTTTTCTAAGGCCCTTCGGACCAGGTCTACGGTGATTATTTCTCGGAAGTTACCAATATGTACAGTACCAGAAGGAGTAATTCCTGCTGCGACAGTGTAGGATTTCTTATTACCTTTTTCTCTGATGACTTTCTCGGCAGCTACATCTGTCCAATGCACGGAATCATCTTTGTCCATAGTTATGCTGCGTAGAAATGCGATTATATAAAGATTTGGGAATTCTTAAAGAACTAACCTGCATCCATTTCCACAACTTCTTTACACTGCTTCCCAATAAGGCAATTTTGAAAACATGCCTCTTGCTCAGCAGTTAAGACCTCTGAATCTGGAGTTTCACAGAAAGTATCACAGTCACTTATCTGAGCATCAGTACAATCTGGCCAGGAAGCAGTATTAAGCACTTTTATGCTGGCATCTACAACCACTCCTTCTCCAAAAACCCGTAAGGCGTTCTTATACCCAACAGCTTCCTGATGTTCTTTATCAAATCCTGCTATAACAAATCGTGAAATCTTGACTGCCCGATCAAATACTTTTGAATCAAAGGCATATTCTGGACCGATTTCTGTTCCCCACATCACTTTATCAGGCACGGCATCAACCAATGGCTTATATGCTTTGATAGCATCAGCGGTCATGGTTTTCTCTTTGCTTTCAAAAGTGGAAACAAATTTGTCAATTGAGGATTGCTTATTTCCACTATCAAATACATATACAAGGTCTCCACCTAGAGAATCAACAAAAAGTATATGCGCGGCATCAATGCTGAAATAAAGATTGTCATGTTCTTTCATTATTTTTATTAATTGAGTTATGCTGTCGTCTAAATCTTCCCTGTACATGTGGATCAGGAAAGTAGTATCTGGGTACGCTTCAATAATTTTCTCAACATCATCTATCTTGCTGGCAACCGGATGAAACATGAAGTTTAGGTCATTTTTTTGTGCCAGGTTAATGAGCTGCAAAACTTTCTGATCGTTATGCCGGACACCCCACTCCTGGGTCTCTACTTCTCCAAAACCGCGAATAAATTCTTTCCCTACTATCTTTTGAGATGCTGCTAAGGTCTGGGTATACATTCCAGTTAATTGTTCTCCAAGGTATTTCTCAACTTC
>DATDTA010000020.1:0-9107 GCA_035291085.1 Candidatus Nanoarchaeia archaeon
GATTGTACTGGCATTACTGTTGAAGATCTTTTAACCGATTGGCATCAAAATGAAGAAGCTCGATGCGAAGCTGGAGAAATTATCTTAAATTCAGAAAGTAATGAACAGGATGAATCTGGATTTATCATTGGTAAATCCGGATTGATCGAAATTGCTGAAATTAACTTTCCCGGCTATGCTGCTGGTACCTTATCATTCATCTTTTCAGAATTTAAAGCTTATGATGAAAATAATGCAAATCAAGTGCCAGAAATAGCTGGTCTTAGTGTGACTATCAAAGCAAAAATCTGCGGCAACAGCGTTATTGATCCAGGCGAACAATGCGATTTAGGTGGTAGTAATGGAGTAATGGGTCAGACATGTAATTCGAACTGCTTAACTTGGCTTTCATGTAATGTTAATCCAAATGATTCTGATAGTGTTATAATGCAAAATTCAGCAGGTTCTACTACAATTGCAACCTTTTGTAATCCAGGCGATACTTCCTTTGTAGCAGGATTTGAATGTTTATCGGATCCAGTTAGATACGCATCGAATATTATTTTATGTGATTCTGGTGAGATGTGTAAGCAAGAAGGTACGATTGCTTCATGTGTTCCTATAACCCAACCACAATTCCAATGCACTGGCACAAATCCAGACCAATCACAGCTTTGTTCAGGTGATGATGCCAGTTTATCTGCTGATACTGCAAAAACAGCAGTTTCCCAATGCGGCATGGCAAAATGCGAATATCAATGTAATACTAATTCCGCTCCTAATGCTCAAGGGACAGATTGTGTTTTATCAACATCAGAAACTGCACTAACAGTTACCGGAACAAAAATAATCCTTACCGATGTAGCAACAGTAAGCAATGTCTTTAGCACCAAAATAACGGCAACTGAAAGCTTCAGCAACGAGATAATTATCTACACCGTATTATACGGGTCGAATAACAAAGTACTTTCCATCAAGTCAGAGAAAGTAGAAGCTGGCTTAGCAGATGGTACAACCTACACCGCAGCAGTAAACTACCCTGCAGCAAACGTAAAGAGCAAGTCAGTCATTGTCTATGACGTAGAACAAAATCCATCTGTCTTTGGGCAATTGCAGAAATCATATCAATAAATATGACTCAACATGAAAAGAATTGTCATTTTTATCGTACTTTTTTTATTAACTTTTTCATTAGCAGCAGCAGTTGAAGTTTCTACTAATAAAGTTAGCTATACCAGCGGAGAAACCGTCACTGCAACCATTGATGATTGTCAGGGAACATCTATCGTTAAATTCATTAACCCTACTTCCGATTTAGTAGATATTAAAAGCGGGCAAAATAATTGGCAGACCACTTACAATACTCTATCTGATTCTTCTTCTTCCGGGAAATATACAGTTGTTGCCACTTGCAGTAACGGGCCGCCTACAGAAACCAACTTTTGCGTAGACTCTGCAACCTGTACTCAGGAAGTTACTGCGGCGCAAGAAAACGATGAAAAGAAAAAGAAAGGCGCAGCATCATGCATCCCTGACTGGAGCTGCTCTACCTGGTCTTTCTGCGGTCCAGATCAAACTCAAAAACGTTCTTGCACTGACCGCAACAATTGTCAGGCCGCCAAAACTGAAACCAGGCCTTGCGCGCCTTGTCAAGAATCATGGGTATGTTCTCTCTGGTCGGATTGTCAGAGCGGATTACAGAACCGAGCTTGTTTTGATGAACACCAATGCTTAACAACGAATTATAAACCTTTTTTACAGAAAGGATGTGATGCTCTTCCTCTAGGTCCAGAGCCGGACAGAATCTCTTTTGAATTACCGCCGCCTTTTCCACCTGCACAGGCCCAGGTAACCGAGGAAAGCTTTTGGGATAAATATAGTAATTATATAATTGGTTTGCTTGCTGTAATTGTACTTGCAGCTCTTATTGCTGTAGCGATACATTACTTCAAGCCAAAGAAAGTCGCCTATAACATCAATGAGCTTAAAGATTGGGTAAGAAAAGAAAAACAGATGGGTACTTCTGATCTGGATATCAGAGAAATTCTCAAACATAATACTGGCTGGACTGATGACGAGATCGATATTGCTTTTGAAAGTCTGAGAAAAGCACAGGTAACAGCAGTAGATGCTAGGAAAGGCAGTCCAGCGTAATTTTGACCAAATGGTTATAAAAATGGCCAATGTTTTTAAAAAATTAATTCTTGGAAAGCAGATTGGATCAGTTCCCAATACGGGTGATTCTGTTAAAGAGATTAGAAAAATTAGGAAAAAATTATCCAAAGAGTTTAGCCTTAAAAATTTAGATGAAATAAATGCTTTACACCCTTAGAAATCTTAATAAACAATCTTCTCTTTATCTAAATCGAGGTTAGATGGAGTCACGAGAATATCAGGATTTGCTGGAAAAGTACAAAAGTCGGGTAGCGCAGGAATTCGGAAGTACTGCACCGGCAAACCAAAAAGTTACCACCAAAGAATATACTGAATTCAAAGAAGAGTTATATCCCGGACATTATTCTCTTTATGAAAAAGCTTGTAACTTTGCGGATAATCTCTTTAAACTTTCTGTCGATTCGCAAAAAGCAGAAGCTATCCAAAAGAATCTTGACATCTGCCATCTTAATGTCCGCCCTTCAGGAGTGATTGCCCTTTCATTTTTGCTTCCTTTAGCTACCATCGTAATTGGTTCTTTAATCACCTTCGGCATCTTTGGCATGTTCTTCTTCTTAGTTTTTTTTCTTATCACCGGATTGTTAATGATTCCTGCCTTGCAAAAAGTTCCTGATTTTATGGCCAATACCTGGCGCATGAAAGCTTCCAACCAGATGGTTCAGAGCGTTTTCTATCTTGTTACTTATATGCGCCATACTTCCAACTTAGAACGCGCTATTGAATTTGCTGCCGATCATCTTGAGCCACCATTATCATTAGATTTCAGGAAAATTCTCTGGGATGTGGAAACGGAACATTATAGTACTATCCGTGAATCGGCAGATGCCTACCTGCTAGTTTGGAAAGAATGGGATAAAGAATTTGTGGAATCGTTCCATCTTATTGAAGCTTCACTTTTTGAATCATCAGAAGAACGACGTCTAGCCTTGCTGGACAAATCCCTCGATGTTATCCTTACTGGAACCTATGAGACCATGCTGCACTACGCTCATTCACTTAAGTCTCCTATCACCATGCTGCATATGTTGGGAATCATTCTTCCTATTTTAGGATTAGTTATCCTTCCCCTCGTAGTTAGCTTCATGGGCGGTGACGGTTCTGACCCTTTTGTCTCGGCCATTTACATTTCTGTCCTTTATAATGTTAGTTTACCCATTGGTGTTTTTTATTTAGGAAAAGTAATTTTATCGAAGCGGCCAGCAGGTTATGGTGCAGTAGATATCGGAGAAAAACAGGGCTTTCAGAAATATAAGAACGTCTCCCTTCAAGTAAGTAAAAATTTCACTCTTTGGGTCAATCCAATTTATTTTTGTATTCTAGTCTTTGCTCTGGGTATGCTTATTGGATTTAGTCCTTTACTGATGCATTCTCTGGGTGTAGCAGATTTTTCCTTTGATCAGAACGGTAACTTACGCATGCTTGACTATGTTTGTCCCCCTGAGATAGCCCCAAATTGCACTGATGCAGAAAAGATAGGCCCCTATGGGGTAGGTTCTTCCATTCTATCTTTGGTAGTTGTTCTCGGTTTGGGTGTTTCTGCCGGATTATACTTTGCTCTCCGCTCAAAAAATGTGATCAAAATTCGAGAAAAAACGCGTGAATTAGAAGATGAGTTTTCTTCAGCTTTATTTCAATTAGGAAACCGCTTAGGGGATGGAATTCCCGCTGAGATTGCCTTTGCTCGAGTTGCTGCTACTATGCAAGGCACTGTTTCCGGAGATTTTTTTAATCTAACTGAAAAAAATATTACCAAGCTAGGCATGGGATTAGAACAAGCCCTCTTTGATACGAAAGTAGGGGCTATTGTCAGATTTCCTTCCCCGGTCATTGAATCATCAATGAAAGTTCTGATAGAGAGTATCAAAAAAGGACCGCGCATCGCCGCTCAAGCGCTCCTTTCGATGTCTCGTTATATCAAAGAAATTCATCGGGTTGAAGAACGCCTGCAAGATTTAATGGCCGATATTATTTCTTCCATGAAAGCACAAACTAGATTTCTCACTCCCGCTATTGCTGGTATTGTCATAGGTATAACCTCTATGATCTCAACTATCCTAACTAAATTGAGCGCGCAATTGGGTGAATTTAGTAGCGCTCAGCAAGCCGGCGGTGCTGCTGGTTTTGGCAATTTATTAACTATTTTCGGGATAGGGATTCCAACTTTTCACTTTCAGATCATTGTTGGAATTTATGTTGTTCAGATAGGATACATTCTTACTGTCTTGAGTAATGGGATTGAAAATGGCGCAGACAAATTAGGGGAACGATATGCTTTGGGAAAAAGTTTGATTAATAGCACGGTCTTGTACTGCGCCATTGCTGGGATAGTGATGCTGCTGTTCAACTTCTTTGCGGGAACTATTTTACAGAGGACGTTTACGTGAGTAAAAAATTGAAAAATAAATCTCCTGTTATCCATCAATCCCCACATATCCAAGATCACGGAATAATGTTGGTCGTAAATTGATGTATCTTTCTTCCACCGGTGGTTTTTCCTTGACTGCCTTTACTTCATTCCAGGAAATAGGATCAAATGGCAGAGGCGCACCAACATTGCTGACTATTATTGGGCAGATAGTCGTTCCTGCAGAAGAACAGACCATACTGCGATGCATCCCATCTAACAGCACATCTTGCTGACCATGACGTTCAACTATGGGCGGTACATAAAATGCCATCACTCTTTCACCCCTGGCATCTCTTCCATATACTTGCACCGGCGGCATTTTCGAAATTCCCTTTGCAACATAACCTTCAAATATTTTTCGTATGTTGAACATGATAGAAAGTATTTTCGCTTCCAGGACAAAGGTTTGTCCAATCATCAGTCCTTTCGGTTCGAGTCCGTAAATTTCAATTTTGGCTTGAGCATAAGGAAATACTTTTTCTACCTCACTTCGCAGCGGAATATTTCTTATAAGTCTCTCTAATGTTGCCTGTCGGAAAAATCCGACATGTTCTATGGCGGTTAGATCACGCAAGGGAATTATTGCTCCATACTGGTCAAAGTTATCGTCTAATTTAATTCCTAACTGTTCTTCAAGTTTTTCTCGCGGTATTCTAAACCTTTCATTTAAGTTTTCCATTCACATCACCCCTTTAATATGATTGATATTTTTGATCACAAAATCCGGCTTTAAGTTGCTATTATACTCTCTGCCTTTTCCCGTTAATACTAAAACTGTTTTCATTCCACTATTCTTTCCGGTAGCCACATCTAAGTCCATATCTCCTATAAAAAAAGATTGGCTTAGATCGATAAAATGCTCTCTTGCTGCCAGCTCAATCAGTTTTGTCTTTGGCTTTCTACAATCACAATTATCCGTTTTGCGATGCGGACAATAATAATACCCAGAAATTATAACATTATGCGTACCCAATGTAGCAATAAGATTTTGAAAGACTTCCTCTACTTGCTGCTGAGATAATCTTCTTTTTGAAATCCAGGACTGATTTGAAACGATGAAAAGTTTGTATCCTTTTTGCTGTAGATATAATAATCCTTCAACTACCTCCGCAGCCAACAGTTTGTCAGTAGGAATAACATAAGGATATTGAGAATTGTCAACTAAGGTTCCGTCTTTGTCAAGAAATACTGCTTTATGTAGGTCTTGGTTCATACCAAGAAGAAGTACGGTTTTGTTTTTGTTTAAATAAATTTGTAGTCCTTTTTTAGTTAAGATTCGGGCTTAGAATAGAAAAGACTATATAGAACTTTGAAAAATAGGGATTTTGCCAATTTTTTTTACTTGTTTATGGGCAAAATCTCGGCCATTTCAAAGGTTGCCCAAAGCAACCTCGGAACAACAGTGACAGAGTCTCTAAGATAATTTTGAATAGTGCTCAATAAAGAAACTACTTTATTGGCACATAAATGAAGTAGTTTCTTCATTTATAGTTTTTCAAAAATTCTCTATACCAAAAACATTATAAATGCGCCTTAAATTAGGCTTTTTATGGGAGCGTAGCTTAACCTGGGAAAGCACTAGGCTGAAGACCTAGGCATCGTGGGAGGTTCATAAATCTCATTTTATGGATCCACGAATTCAAATCCCACCGCTCCCATTTTTCTTAAAGTTAAATTTATATAGTTATACTATCTTACTTATCATAGATGTCAAGTAGAAAAAGAGGAAAGAAGCGGTTTCCACAACCCAATATTTGGATAGCCTTAAGCGTATTCCTTCTTATTTTCTTATTAATCACGATTAAGATTCTTGGGCCATCTTCAGTTACGGGGAACACCATTCAACCAATAGGTTATATGACTAAAGGCGAACCGTTACATCTTGCAGTAAAAGATGTTCCGGGTTTAGAGCTTGTATTTACCAATGCTGCAGAAACGATTAAGAATGGTAAGATAGTAGTGGAAGTTGATGGTCTTATTCCTTTTGATCGTCCCTATGTTACTAAATTCAGCGTCTCTTCCGAGCAAAAATTCGGTCCTTTGCGTTTCACCTTTAAAGTAAAAGAGCAAGATCTGTATGGGTTAGGTATTGGCTTATATGACCTAAGAGTATACGATTATAAAGATAATGAATATCCCACACAATTATTAAAACAAAATTATGGCTATATCTATTACATAGCTAACGTTCCAGATATGGGTAGGTTTGTCCTTGGAAAAGTTGCTCCAGTAGAAGCAACAGCTCCTGAACCTTCACCAGAAATTTCCGAGCCAGAAGCGCAACCTGAAGAAACAGTTGAAGTACCAACGGAAGAACCTTTAGTGGGTAAAGCTGCAGAGATTCCTGCCCAGGAAAAATCTGGCTTGTGGGCAAGAATTGCTTCCTTTTTTAGAAACTTATTTTCATAATTATTCTTAAGAATGGTTAGAGATTTTTACATTAAATAGACCAGAAAGCCTCGTCTTTTAAGACGGGGATGTCCTGAGCAAAGCAACGACTTTGCTGGGACGCCAGAGAAGTAGTTTCTTCTCTGTGCGAATGGCTTTCTAGCCTATTTATGCAAGAAGGACATTGTCCTTCTGCACAGAAATCAAATCCTTGTTTGATTTCTTGTGTCACAATAGGCGGGGTTAAGAAATCGTCTCTTTTCAAGCCACGGACTTTAGTCCGTTGTGAGACGATTTCCCGCCTATTCATGACTTATGCTCTACTTGTAACTGAGGTTGATATCGTTGACATTCTTCTGCCAATAATCTTCTATGGCATTGAGCAGCATCCTCTTCAATACATAATAAAGTAATGTCTTGCACTAAAGCGTCTCTGGCTAACTCCTGCACTTTGCTGGAAATATCTGCCTGCTGTAGAAAAGCTAGGTAGCGTCTTTCATATTCTGTCCAGGGTAAACCGCGCTTATAATAGTCGCCAATGAGCTTGGCTGGCGGAGCTAAATCTTTTCTCCAAACCTCATAGGAATCAGCAGAAATTCTTGGATCAGGAGTTACACCATCATTTAGTGTGTGTCTGGACATAATCGAGATTCTGAGGCCATCTCCAGAGATTTTCGGCTTAATAATAGATTTCGTGTAAAGCATACCATCAATCCTTC
Source organism: Candidatus Nanoarchaeia archaeon (assembly GCA_035291085.1). GTDB lineage: Archaea > Nanobdellota > Nanobdellia > Woesearchaeales > GW2011-AR9 > JACPIL01. The sequence goes on from DATDTA010000020.1 coordinate 7,669, forward strand.
GTAAAATTTCCTTCAATGGCGTTTATTTCCTGAAAGACAATTTTCATCTCTGCAGTCGGAATTTTAACCGAGTGTGTCCGCAGCCCTATATTGAAAGCACTCTTTTCATTCTCATAAACGCCAGTATCAACAACTATTTGTATCTGCTCCTTGTGCATGAAATAAAGCGGCGACTTTATTTCAGCACAGGAATGTGATTTTCTTTCACATTCCTTGTGACCAAATGGCGGAACTGCCCCGATTTCACAGCCAGTTTTCTGCATTACTTCTCCCGCTGTAGCCATCCGTATTTTCCCTTTCGACCATCCTAACACTTCTGCAACTTTCTTTTGGTCAACTTTTTTATCCGCAGGAACATCCACGATAACCCATTGATCCTCCCCATTGGTAAAAAGAAGTGCTTTGATGCCTTCTTTTAATTGATCTCCCCTAGTTTTAGCTGCTTCTTCACTGGTAACGACCGCAGCATGTTCTCGATAGATTGGATGTAAATGTGATTGTTCAAAGAAATTTTTGATGCGATTAACTTCTTCTATCCCCATATAATTCTGAGAAAAGCAAACAGTTTAAATAAATTGTTATTAAAAATAAAAAAAAGAAGAGAAAATTAATATCCTCGGCAGCCAGCGCAATAATATCTATTAGCGTTTTCGACTACAATCCGCTCGTTGCAACCCTTGCAGCACCGCTGGATTTTAAACTTTTTAACCTCTTGAAAAATATGTTGCTTCAGTTTAATCACCTTCTTTTTTTGTACTCTTTACTAGAAAACATCTCTGATTTAAAAAGAAATGAAATGAAGTATATAAATATTTGTTTTTGTATAGGCGAGAAAAATTACTTTTTTTGCTAATTTCTAAAACACAAACAAGAACAAGATTCCGAATGCTAACATTCCGCCCCAGACAATTTTATTCCAGTAGAATACTTTTTTTCCATCTAATGGTCCAAATGGAATCAAGTTGAACAAGCCCAGCCAGATGTTGATAGAAAAACCGGTAGCAAAGACATTTGCCCATTGCGGTAATACATAAAGGAGCCCTAAAAATAACATAGCGAGGACATAATTCATTGCCGGACCAGCCGCGCTAATTATTCCATTCTCTTTTCTGGTAATCATTCCAGAAATCATCACTGCACCAGGAGCAGCAAAGATAAATCCTACAAATACTGCCAAACCTACTGCTAAATATAACAATTGGTCCCAGGCTCTGAACTCTGCAGCACAGCCGTAATGCTGGGCAACAAACTTATGCGACAGTTCATGCAGGAGAAAGCCGAAACCTGCCGTAAATAAAGAGATTACAAAAAAAGTCAGAAAATTAAGTGAGAAAATCCTGTTAATTTCACCGTTTAATACACTTGCACCAGTGTAAATGAAGGTAAATGCTAAGGACAAGGCCAGCCAGGCTTTCAGAATGTCTACTATTTCTGTCCTG
>DATDTA010000021.1:0-4427 GCA_035291085.1 Candidatus Nanoarchaeia archaeon
CTTTTTATTTCAGGTGGAGGAAGTACTGCTGAAGCGGTGATTAAGGCACATCAATCAGGAGAATTGAGAGGAATCCTCCCAATTGTAGTTATTTCTAGCAGGTCTGATGCTCCCGGAATTCAAAAGGCAGAATCGCTAGGAGTGCAAACTCGGATTGTTCAACGCAAAGACTTCTCATCGCCCGAGTCTTTTGGTGAGCAATTATTAAGGACTTTAAAAAGCTACGGAGTTGAATTAGTTTCACAAAATGGGTGGCTACCACTTACCCCCACAAGTGTTGTTCAGGAGTACAGAGAAAGGATAATAAACCAACATCCAGGGCCTCTTGATCCGGGGCGTGGTAACGACTTTGGAGGAAAAGGAATGTATGGATCTCGAGTTACAGCCGCTAGATTAGGATATAGTTGGATAGGAGGTGAGGATTTTTGGACCGAGGCAACAACCCACCATGTAACTGAAAAATACGATGATGGGGATCTGATACGAATAGTGCAAATGGATATTCCTCCTCTTGGTAGGTTAGTTACAATAGCCGAGCTACAAAACTTTCCTCAACCTCTTATTGATAAAACAAAAGAAGTACAAGCAAAACTCCTACCCTTAGAACATCGGAATGTAATTGCAACGTTGCAAATGTTTGCAGAGCAAGGCTCTTTACCACATTCCAGGCGCCCCAAGCCGCTTATTCCTGAAGGGCGAGAACAGATTCTTCTTGAAGCAAAAAGGCTAGCAATAGAATTATTTCCAAACGGATAAATCTTATGGCAATTCACGAAATTCATGTAAGACGGAAAGAAGAATTTGGAGATCCTCGCGGTACAAATGTTGCAGCAGAAGCAAAACGTACTCTTGGAATTGAAACTTGCGTTAAAACCACAACAGTCTACGGAGTTGAAGGTCCAATTTTAAATCAGGCGCAAGTTCTTGCGCATGATGCTTTTGTAGATTCAATCATAGAAGAAGGTGGTATTAAAACTGTTTCAGCTTCTAATTCAAGTCCTTCCGTGGAGGTTTCATATAAGCCGGGGGTTACGGATCCAGTCGCCGGAACAATTAAGAAAGTTGGGCAAGATTTAGGAATTCCAATAGAAGGAGCTCGGGTTTCAACTCTTTATGAATTTGAAGGGATCACTCAAGAACAAGCGGATATTATTGCGGATCGATTACTTATAAATAAAACAGTACAGGAAGCAGTCATAGAAAAACCCGAAACTCTTCGCACAAGAGGTGAGAGAAGACCAATCGCTACTATTCCAATTTCGGAAGCAAACGATGGAGATCTTATGGAAATGTCTCGCGACAAATTATTTTTAACTCTTGAAGAAATGCAAGTGGTAAGAGATTATTTTAGAAAATTAGAACGAGATCCAACAGATGCAGAACTTGAAATAATTGCAGCTCGTTGGAGTGAGCACTGTGTTCATAAGACATTTAATGCAAAAGTGGTCGTAGACGGTGTCGAAAAACCTCCGCTTTTTTCAAGGATTAAAGAGACATCAAGAAAATATTTTGGCGAGGATGTTATTACAGCATTTGAGGATAATTCAGGAGGAATGCGCTTTTATGATGGACAAGTTGTGCTCGTTAAATGGGAAACTCATAATAGCCCCTCTGCTCTTGAACCAAAAGGCGGAGCGGCAACCGGCAGTGGGGGAGTATTTAGGGATATCATGGGTACAGGACAAGGTGCTAAAACGATTATGTCAACAGATGTGTTCATTGTTGCCCCTCCCGATATGGATCCGGTACTCCTTCCACCAAATTGCATTTCTCCAGACAGCTTACTTCGTGGGGTGGTGGCCGGTGTCCGTGACTACGGAAATCCTATGGGTATTCCAACATCAAATGGATCAGTTCATTTTCATCCCGATTTTCGTGCAAAACCAACAATTCTAGTTGGAGCTTATGGAATTACCCCTGAGAAATATGCTAGAAAAGGAGAGCCTCAAATAGGAGACAGAGTCGTTGTTATTGGGGGAAGGACAGGTCGGGATGGTATTCATGGTGCAACATTCTCGTCTGCTGAAATGACGGAAAGGACAGCGACGGTAAACGCAACCGCGGTGCAAATTGGAAATCCAATTGAGGAAAAGAAAATGGCGGACCTAATTCTCGAGGCGCGCGACCATGGATTTATTCGTACAATTACAGACTGCGGCGCTGCAGGATTTTCTTCTGCAATCGGAGAAATGGGAGAGAAAATTGGAGTTAATGTCGATATATCTCGCGCGCCTCTAAAATACGAAGGACTTTCTCCTTGGGAAATTTGGTTATCAGAATCGCAAGAGAGAATGATTCTTGCTGTAAGTCCTGATGATATAGATACTTTCAAAAAACTTTGCACAAGACATAGCGTTGAAGCAACAGATCTTGGATATTTTGATGGAAGTGATAGACTTCAGGTCTATTATGGTGACGAAGTTGTTGCGAATCTTGATTACGACTTTCTTAAAAACGGACTTCCGCAGCGTGTAATAGAGGCAAAATTTGAAAGAGAAATTTTCCCAGAACCAGAAATCCCTGAGCCCAGCGATTGGGCAGAAACATTTAAAAAAATAATGTCTCATGGTAATGTTTGCTCAAAACTTCCAATTGTTGAACAATACGACACAACAGTTCAGGGGGGAAGCGCTCTCACACCTTTTGGAGGAGTCAACTTTGATGCTCCCAATGATGCCGCAATTGTTCGACCGATGCTTAATAAACCTTATGGAATGATCGTTTCTCATGGTACAAACCCGATCCTTAATAGAATTGATCCAAGAAGAGGTGCAATATGGGCAGCAACTGAGGCAGTCTCCAATCTTGTAGCAGCCGGAGGCAATTGCAAAGACATGGTTTTGTGTGGCAATTACATTTCTCCTGTTCCGGACAAACAGTATATGGGAGCGCTTGATATTATGGTTGATGCAATTGATGAATTTGAAGATGCTTTAGCGCGACCGGTGGTTTCTGGTAAGGATAGTCTTTCTTCTACTTATACCTATAGGGATGGAAAAAAGCTACATGTTCCACCAGTTGTAAATATCGCAACATTAGGGAAAATGCCTGATGTAGACAAGAGAATGACAACCGATTTTAAAAAGATTGGAGCTACAATTGTTTTGGTTGGGGAGATGCATGCTGGGATGGGTGGGTCAACATATTATGATATACATGGTATCTTAGGAAATACTGTTCCCGAAGTTGACCTTAGAATGCTACCTGAGGTTTTTGATGCAGTTCATCAAGGAATTGTTAGACGTGATATAAAAGCTTGTCACGATGTGTCGGAGGGCGGAGTCGGCGGTGCAATTGTCGAAATGGCTTTTGGTGGGGATTGCGGAGTAGAGCTTGAATTGGATTTAGAAACGAGATCTGACTTTTTCTTGTTTAACGAAACTGCAGGGATGTTCATCGTGGAAGTTGAAGATCCAGAAAAAGCTCAAGAGTTATTTAGAAATGTCTCTTATAAAGTTTTAGGTAAAACTATTGCAGACAGGAATTTTTTAGTTCAAAACAGAGGCAAAGAACTTTTTGAAATAGGAATAGGAGAATTAAAGGAAGCCTGGCAAGCGCCTATGCGGACATTATTTCATTAAAATATGAGTAGTGAATTGTTAAAACCAAAAGTAGCAGTCTTGAAAGCACCGGGAATTAATTGCGATGTAGAAACAGCTTACGCATTTGAGATTGCAGGAGGCAGTCCAGCAACAATTTTAGTAGAAGATTTAAAATCTGGTGAAAAGAATCTCTCAGATTATCAAATAATTGCGCTTTCAGGAGGATTTTCTTACGGAGATGATCTTGGATCCGGAAAGGTTTTGGCCCTTGAGCTTGACACTTATCTTGGGAATCAAATTCAGCGATTTAAAGAAACAGGGTTAATGATAGGTATATGCAACGGATTTCAAATCTTAGTTAGATCAGGGCTACTACCAATGGGGAGAATGGGTGAACAAAAAGCCACGCTTGATAGAAATGACTCAGGCAAATTCATTAGTCGTAGGATTAGCTTATCGATAGAAAAAAACAACGCATGTGTTTTCCTTCAAGATTTAGAATCAGGACCAGTAGAATTTCAAGTTGCTCATGGGGAGGGAAAATTTGTTACTGATGGGCAGACCCTCTCGCAAATTGAAGAATCAGGACAAGTTGTCTTTAGATATGTAAATAGAGTTGGTAAACCAACGCAAGAATATCCTTTTAATCCAAACGGCTCTCCTCACGCCATTGCTGGAATAACAGATCCTAGTGGAAGAATTTTAGGCCTAATGCCACACCCGGAACGTTCAATTCTTCGTTCACAGTATCCTAATATAGACAGAATGCCTAAGGATTTTGTTCCTGAAGGTCTTCAAATTTTTCAAAGAATGGTTCAATATGCGAAACAAGGAATCTAAGCCTTTTATTTTAATAATCTGAATCATTAGACTAGGCAAGATTAT
>DATDTA010000022.1:0-10580 GCA_035291085.1 Candidatus Nanoarchaeia archaeon
CCCCCCCCAATAGTAAAAATTAGAATGTCCTTGAACCACCACAGAAATTGCAAAGTTTTATATATTGCTGTCATATCTCCTATGACAATTGATATAAAATGTATGACAAGACTGAAATCAGGATTCTGGAACAGATTTATCTTAATCCGGGCATCCATAAAAGAGAACTCTCTAAGCAGCTAAAGTTAGGAATGCCATCTATAGATTATGGGCTTCAAAAAATAAGCAAGTTAATTAAGCAGAAAAAAGCTGGGAATCAAATAAACTATTTCTTGGATTACTCAAAAGAGGAGCTCACGCCATCGCTGAATATTGTTGAGCATTCCAGATTTGAGAGACTTCCAGCAAAAGTAAGATTGTCTGTAACCCATTTTTTGAAGGAATTAGAAGATAAACCTTTAATTGCCATTATTTTTGGTTCTTATGCTAATGATACTTATACAAAAAACTCAGATATTGACATTTTGTTAGTTTTTCAGAAAATAGATGATTCTAAGAAGATTGAAAGTACTGCCAAGAGAATTAGCATGAACACAAACACGCAATTAAATCCAGTTTATCTTGATTATCAGGATTTCAAAGAATCATTTCATAATCCCACCAAAGAATTCTTCAAAAAGCTTAAGAAAGACAAGCAGATTTTGATCGGAATGGAATGGTGTAGGCAATTAATTGATGAAGAAGCCTAATTGGGAACTGTGGTTAAAGGACAAGAAAGAATGTAAATTTTGGTTAGACAGTTATATCCAGAAAAAGATTATCAAGAAAGTCTCTGATGAAGCAAAACTGCACCTAAAAAGAACCGACCATAATCTGACTTTTGCTAATTGGATTATTGAAAAACATAAAGATGAAATACCAAAGATTTTTGGCGGAGATAATTTTTATGATTGGGTGATCAGTATTTACTATTACGCCATTTATCATGCCGCTCTTGCTCTCATGAGTAAAGAAGGATTCACTTCAAAAAATCACTCTGCCACCCTTGCTTTTCTGATTTATCACCATTATCACTCAGAAAAAGCGCTTGATAAAGAAGATGTTGAATTGATTGTCAGCTCTTTAGACAGAGAAGATATTGAGACTCTTGGCATCTCAAAGGAATTGAGAGAGAAAGCGTGTTATGATGTCCATGAATCTTTTGAGAAGAAATTGGCTGAGCAGATCCGTGAACAAGCAGTTGATTTTGCGAATAAGATAAAGTTGTTGTTGAAGTAAAATTGCTGTGTTTCCAATAACTCTTCAAGAGATTCAACACATCCTCAAAAAAGAAAAGAAGTAATTACATCTATTTTTCTGTCATAAAATACTTATCCGTTACATATTCTAGCGTAAATAAAGACTTATAATTATAGGATCATTATCATCATATATGGATAAATTAGAAGCAATCAGTCCGATTGACGGCCGGTATCGGAGATATACTGAACCTCTAGCAGAATTTTTCAGTGAGAAAGCACTAATCAAATACCGAGTACAAGTTGAAGGTGAATATTTAATTTTCTTATCCGAACATCCTCAAATAGGTACAAGAACATTTTCTGAAGAAGAAAAAGGATTAGTCAGAAAACTATATGATGTTTCAACAGAAGATGCAACCGTTGTTAAAGCAATTGAAGTAAAGGGATATGGAAAAATAAAAGCAACTAATCATGATGTTAAGGCAGTTGAATATTTTATGAAAGAAAGGCTGAAAGGGACTTCTTTAGAAAATTCCTTAGAATGGATTCATTTTGCTTTGACTTCAGAAGATGTTAATAGCATGGCTTATGGATTAATGTTAAGTGATAGTCTTGAAAAAGTTATACTTCCAACAGCGCAACAATTATATGAAAAAATAGAAGGATTGGCTCACAAATATAAGTATGCAATGTTAGCGAGATCACACGGACAATCTGCTTCTCCGACTACCTTTGGTAAAGAAATGAAAGTATTTTCCTCAAGAATGAGAAGACAATTAGATCAGTTAAATAATCACGAGATTCTGGTAAAACTAAACGGCGCAACCGGCAATTATAATGCTCACCATGTTGCCTACCCTACCGTAGATTGGTTAGCATTTACTGGTGATTTTATCGAGAAATTCAACGCAGGAAGAAAAATAAAGCTGAAACCAAATCTTATCACCACACAAATTGAACCACATGACACATATGCTGAATTGTTTGATAACTTGCGGAGACTCAACACTGTTTTAATTGATTTCAACCAAGATATGTGGAGATATATCAGCGATGAATGGGTAACTCAAAGACCGACCGAGGGAGAGGTAGGCTCTTCCACCATGCCGCACAAAGTTAATCCTATTGACTTTGAAAATAGTGAAGGTAATCTAGGTCTTGCTAATGCGCTCTTTGGATATTTTTCTACTAAATTACCTGTCTCAAGATTGCAGAGGGATTTATCAGATTCTACAGTAGAAAGAAATTTTGGTGTTGCCTTAGCTCATAGTCTGATTGGTTACAAGTCAGCTTTGAAAGGTCTAGGTAAGATTGTTCTAAACGAACAGAGAGTGGTTGAAGAGTTAGAAAAGCATCCCGAAGTTATCTCTGAGGCAATACAAACTGTTTTACGGCGGGAAGGATCAGAAATGCCTTACGAGAGACTGAAAGAATTAACCCGGGGAAGAAAAGTTACGATGGACGATTTTAAAGTGTTTATTGATGGTTTAAATGTTTCTGACAAAATTAAAGAAGAATTAAGACAGATTACTCCTGCGAATTATACTGGGATTGCCAATCTTCTGGTAAAAATTTAAGATCTAAATCAATTCAAACATTAATCTTCATAAAATCTTCTGCCACCACCGAACTATCAAAATATGTTCGTGCTTCTTCAATGATCTCCGAAGACATTTTGTAGCGTTGGCTGATATGAGTAATAACTAACTTCTGCACATTGTTCTCAGATGCAATCAAAGCGGCTTGCCTAACCGTCATATGTCTGGACTTCTCGCTCTTCTCCCGTATCTCATCCAGATGTGTTCCTTCGCAGATCAGTAAATCTGCATCTTTCGCAAGTATATCTGCACCTTTGCATGGAATAGTATCAGTGACATAGCTTATTTTCTTTCCTTGTGTAGCATAAGTTACATCTTTAGCTTTGATTTTCTTTCCTTTTACCGTAACATCCTGTCCTTGCTGTAATTTTCCTAGTATTGGACCTTCCAATCCCAACTTTTTAGCTTTCACTACGTCAATGCGCAATTTATCTTTCTCTCGAAAACTGTAACCAATACATGGAACAGAATGCTCTAATTTCTGCACTTCTAATACAAAGTCCTCGCCCTCATAGGCCTTACCAGAGACTACTTCGTGCACTTCAAAAGGAATAATATCTTTGGCTGCAAAACTTTTCATCATATTGGTAAGATATGCCTTTGATCCCTTTGGACCATAAATATGCAAAACTTGCTCTTCATCCTTACCCATTCTATCCACACCCATTGAGCTTAATAATCCTGGAATGCCAAAGACATGATCCCCATGCCAATGGGTTATGCAAAGTCTGGTTATTTTTGCTGGTTTGATCCCGGCAATGCGCATCTGCCGTTGAATTCCCTCTCCGCAATCAAATAGAATATTTTCCTTCTTGTAGTTCAACAGAACGCCAGCATGGTTTCTAGTCTTGGTCGGTTGCATGCATCCAGTTCCTAGAAAAGTTATCTCTGCCATTACTGGCGTAAAATACTTTGTAATTCTTTAAGGTTTCTGATTTTTGGCTGGAAATCTTGGCGCTGCTTATGATCCATCAGAACGCCCTTAATTCCTGCTTCCTTGGCCGCTTCCATATCGCTGAGGATACTGTCTCCTACAAAAACACAATCATCTGCTGCCAATTTTGTTTCTTTTAGAACTTTCTTCAAGAATTTCTTATCAGTTTTAATCAGGCCTAGCTCATAAGATAAGAAGACATAATCAAACAGTCCTCTGAGCTGGAACTTATCTAATACTTGGTTTATAGAAAAATTATCAGTATTGGAAACTAAGATCAAAGTATGTTCTTTCTTTAGATTTTCCAATTCCTCTTGTACTTCTTCATATGGTTTAGCTAACATCCAGGACTTGTTCCACATCCCGATCAATGCTTCCATCTTTTCCTCATTGCATTCAACTTTAAACTCTTCACAAACCGCTTCAAATGCCTCTCGCAAGGAATCAAACTTCTTGGTCATCATAGCTTCTTCCATTCTGCTCACATACTCAGAAAAAGGAATATTTATGTTGAGAATCTGCTGCACTTGCTTGATAGGGCTCCAGACTCCATTCTCTACCAAGGTACCCCAAAAGTCTAACAAAATAGCTTTAACCATTCACCCACCCCTTTAAGCTATTACTTGGAGGAGTATTTATATTTTACTGAAATTGAGAACTAAGGTTTGTTTTTTAAGTATTTAGAACTCTTTATATGCATACCTATCGTCATCAAACGAATATCCTAGTTTTTGTTTTTCTAGAAATGATCTTTCCTCATAATCAACCCTAAACATTGACTGTATCCTATCCAAACCTAGATTTCTGGAAATATCCTCAGCAATCTGAACCAAAGTCTTGCCATTGCCTTTTCCTTGGAAGTCTTCAGGGACACCAATAAAAAGTTCTGCGGTCCCCCTTTTAGTATATCCTTCTCCTTTCAAATGGAGCTCAAGAGAAAAATAAGCAATATTTGGAGGATTAGCTTCTTGCTCTCTCTGAAATTCATCAAAATTTGTAACAACTTTTTTGCTTGCTCTTGCTGGAGAATATAAAACCCCAACCTCATAAAAATCTTCTCCTGAAAGAACATCCACCTCAATAAAATCATTTTCAGAATATAGTGTGCTTCTTTTGATAGTTTCTTCAACAACCAGTTTTGCTTCTTCTTCACTGGGGAGTGCTGGTTCCATTTATTTTCTGTTAAATTTAGGTATTTATATAAATATCTATATTGGAAAATATACCCCTCAACCAAACCGCCAATCTGACTGGCACTTGTCCTTTTTTCCTCATCATAAACACCTCTTTGGTTGACAGTTGAATAACTCTTTTGATTATATAACTCTTAGAGGGATTACTGCTTTTCCAAGAATACCTTTAAATAATATCATTACTTCACTTCTCTTATGAAAATCAAAGACAAACAGCTTCAAAGAATCGCTAAAATAGCTGTACCTATCTTGAAAAAGAACGGCGTAGTGAAGGCAGGGATTTTTGGTAGTTATGCCAGGGGAGAAGCAAAGAAAAGAAGTGATATTGACTTCTTAGTAAAAACGAAGAAGATGGGTTTACTAGAATTTGCCCATATAAAGGTAGAACTTGAAGAGAAATTAAAGAAGAAGGTTGATCTGGTGGAATACAATACAGTAAAACCCTTAATCAAGAAAGACATTTTAGCTGATGAAATTAGAATACTATGATCCGAAAACCACGACTTTATATTAATGACATTCTAGAGCAAATAGAATTAATTGGGGAATTTACAAAAGGCTCTACAAAAGAAAAATTTTTAGGAGATAAGCAAAAACAATATGCAGTTATACGGGCTATAGAAATAATCGGAGAAGCAACAAAGCAACTCGCATTCCATTTCAAAAATAAATATCCTGAAATTGAATGGAAAGGTATGGCAGGAATGCGCGATATTTTGATCCACGCTTATTTTGGCGTTAACTTGGAAAAGGTATGGTATTGTGTCAAGGAGGAAATCCCCGTGTTAAAGAAACAGATCCAAAAGATTATAGAAACGGAGAAGGATAAGCAATAAATTCAAACATTAAATATTTAAACCACTTCTCATTCTACAACTGAATGAATCCAGAACAAAAATTAGCCTTGATCAAGCGCAATACTCAGGAAATCGTTACTGAAGCAGAACTTCTCGATCTCTTAAAAAAGAAAAAGCAGCCGGTAGTATATCTTGGAACAGCCATTACCGGGAGACCACATATAGGCTATTATGTTTGGGTGCTGAAGATGGCTGATTTCCTCAAAGCAGGATTCAAAGTAAAAGTCTTGCTGGCAGACATCCATGGCGCTTTAGACAACTGCCCGTGGGATGTGTTAGAAAAACGTTACAAATACTATTCCAATGTTATCCCCTTAATGTTCCAATCTCTTGGTGCCGACATAAAAAACATCGAAATAGTTAAAGGCTCAGAATTCCAACTAAAAAATGATTACATCTTAGACACCTTAAAATTATCAACCGTGACTTCCATCCATGATGCTACTAAAGCTGCGTCAGAAGTAGTCAAGTTTGGTGACAGCCCCAAGTTGAGCGGAATTATTTACCCGCTAATGCAGGCGTTGGATGAAGAATATTTACAAGCCGATGTCCAATACGGCGGTATTGATCAACGAAAAATCCTCATGTACGCTCGCGAATACCTACCTAAAGTAGGATACAAATCTCGCGTAGAAGTCATGACTCCTTTAATTCCAGGATTGATCGGCAAGAAAATGTCTGCTTCAGATCCTAAATCAAAAATAGATCTCTTAGACGATGAAAAAAGTGTGCAGGATAAAGTCAAAGGCGCTTACTGTGAAGAAGGAAAAGTAGAAGACAACGGAGTATTAGCTTTCTTGAAATTAGTGATCATGACTATTAAACAAGATAAGAAAGAAAAATTTGTCATTGAACGACCTGCGAAATTTGGAGGAAATATTTCCTTCGGCAATTACGAAGAGTTAGAAGCAGCTTTCATCAACAAGAAAATTCATCCTTTAGACTTGAAAAACGCTTTAGCCAGAGAGATAAATATACTTCTGGAACTGTTTAGGAAGAATAAAACGAAGTTGGACAAGATATCGACGGAAGCGTATGTTTAATACTTTCTCTTATTTCACAATCTTCCCGGTATGACTTTCCACCGCAGGTTTCTGTGGAGGAACAACTTTTCCATAGAATACTCTAATTGTATTCTCATCAATCTTCAAGACAGAAGGATCATAAACATCATTTCCTTGAAACACTGCTATCGGTTCACTAAATTCAAGTCCGTCAGATGATTCCAGATAATAAATTCCCTTAGGAAGAGCGGCAAATCGTTCATCTATGGATGCTGCAAAGAGCACATATTTATTGTCCATTTTAATCAGAGCAGGATCAACCAGATTTGGAACTCTCATTCCTGGTTCTTTTACAAATTTAAGACCGTCAGAAGATATAGCTGAACCAATTCCATGTTCTCTCTCTGCTGCCGTTACATAATACAATCTTACTCTTCCATCTGGAAGCATTATTGCATCCGGAACGGAAGCCCAATCATTGTCACCGCTGGTCTCAGAATCTATCCTCAACCCTTCTCTTTGAAAAGTTAATCCGTCTGAGGAGATTGCAGAATAAATTTTGTGGACAGACTGTCCAGGCCCAGGCATTAAACTATTAGCGCCTTTGTAATACATTCTTATTTTTTCATCAGGAAGATCTATGATGGTTGGATCGCAGACCTGCAATTCAAACCCCTTTCCGGGGGAGATTCTCACTCCTTGCTCTTTTGTGAAAGTCAGGCCATCGCTTGAGAGGGCAGACAATATTCCATTATCTTTACAGTAATACAAGCGAGATTCTCCACCACTTAATTTATGTATAAACGGAACAGAACCATCCACTACTCTTGAACCGTCGTCTTTCTCCCACGAAAATGTCACCATTTCTGCAACTGGTTCAGTCGGTATATCCCCCGTTTCCGGAATTAAATCCGTTGGCTCTTCGGGAACTGCTTCCGGTTCGGATTCTACATTGTTTTCATATATCTCTTCATCTTGTGTTACTTTTTCAGGAACGCTGCAGCCAATTAAAAATATCAAAAAGAGCATCACAAATATTTTAAGTCGTACAAAATATAATTTATCCCTATTTTCCACTATCTAACATTCACTTTCCCTTTAAAACTACCTGCGCATAATGCTTGAAATATTTCTCTATAACTCTTTTCACATCAGCAACAGTTACTTTCTTTATTTTACGCAAATAATTATTCATCTCTTCCGCACTCTTAATCTGCTCCCAGAATAACATTTGATCCGCTACTTTTTGGGTGTCTTCTATCTCCAGCAAATAATCCCCTTCGATGAAATCCTGCGATTCTTTGACTTCTTCTGCAGTAACCTTTCTTAAGCTCTGAATTTCTTCCAGCATCAAGTTCTTCACTAACTCAATATTTTTTTTATCGATAATTGCATATCCCGCGAAATACCCAAAACTGTTATCAGCTAGAACTTGTGTTCCCACATCGTAGCCTAGACCGCGTTTACTCCTGATTTCAGTAAACATTTTTCCACTCTGCCCTCTTCCTAAAATTCCATTAATTACATCTAAAGTGTAAGAATCGGGATGCGCGCGAGGCACGGTCTTGAAACCAAGAACTAAATGGGTATTGAAAATATTTTTCTTTACAAAAATAGTTTTATTTTTCTTCAGCGTCGGCTCAATGGGGAACTCTATTTTCTGCACTTTTCCCTTTTCAAATACAAATTTTTTTCCGATCTCTCTCTTCCAGTTTGGTACATCTCCTACAATGGAAACCACCATATTATTGGGCACATAATGTTTCTTAAAGAATGCTTTTACTTTTTCCCTGTTTAATCCTTTAATTACTTTTTCATCTCCATAAGTGGGATATTTACAAGGATGTTTTTCAAAAAGATTCTGCTGCAATAAGATCCACTGGTGAAATCTGGGTTCATCATAGATCATGGCGATTTCCTTTAATACTACGTTCTTTTCTTTTTTGATATCTTTCTCTTTCAGAAGAGGATGTTGTAAAATATCAGCCAAAACATCAACTGCTATGGAAAAATGCTTCTTCAGGACCTTGGCATAAAAACAAGTTTTTCCCGTTGAAGTGTATGCGTTGAAATCACCACCAATCCGTTCAATCTCATTAGAAATCTCTTTGTTAGTTGGCCTTTTAATAGTTCCTTCAAATAGAATATGTTCCAAGAAATGCGATATTCCGCGTTCATCGGCCTTCTCATCGCAACTACCGACGTTAATCATGACTTCTACCACGACAGAATTACCCTTCTTAGGATAATAAAGTACAGTTAGACCATTGGCTAGAACCACTTTTCTCATGGGAAGAATGTTATTTTTATGGTTTATAAGGGTTGCGGAGTTGAAAACCGGGGCTTAATACTTTATTGAAATTAACCAGGAAATGTTTAAATAAGTTTTATTCATTTCTTAAAAAAGATGAAAACCTACACCGGCGGATGCCACTGCGGAAAAGTTCGTTATGAAGTGATCATGGATTTAAAGGGCGGCATGGCCTGTAACTGTTCCCATTGTAATAAGAAAGGATTTATGCTTAGCTTCGTTCCTGAGAACCAATTCAAGCTGCTCTCTGGTGAGAAAGATCTGACTGAATATCGCTTCAATAAGAAAGTGATCCAGCATCTTTTTTGCAAGACTTGTGGGGTTCAGTCCTTTGGAAGAGGCAAAGGTCCAGACGGCTCTCCTGTTGCGATGATAAATCTGCGCTGCCTGGACAATGTGGATCTCAGCAAGCTTCCTACTACAGAATATAATGGGAAGGATATGTGAGTATGAATTCTAAGGCAAAAGGACTATCCATCGCCCGTGAAGACATATTGAATTGGTCAAAACACTTAGACTCAGAAAGAATATTAAACGGTTACCTGCCTGAAGATGCAGTACCGGTAACACCATCTGAATTAAAAAATGTCGTAGCCGAGAGGCTTCAGCACAAAGGTTTTATCATTGTTGATGTAAGTCATGATAAACTGTTTTCTACACTTGATCCACCGCACGCCCTTCTCGAGTTTGCTTCAACTATCGGATTAAGTAAGCCGTCTGTCCCTTCACAATATAGGGAAGGAGAAAAAAAACAATATTACTCTGCAGATATAAATCTCATCTCGCCGGTGGCCAACTCCAAGCACAGTACATTTGATAGCATTCAGCCACAAGGCATACACACCGACGAGACCCACGCGCCCATAAACACCATAAAAACATCTCTTTTGTATTGTAAAAATCCAGCCTCAAAAGGCGGCGAAAATAGGATATATGATATAGTTGGCGCAGTATATGATTTAGTTCAAGAAGACCTCGACGCTGCACTCTCACTGTTTCGTGAAGATGCTTTCACCAAATTTAGTCCCAACAAACCCATCTCCACCACAGGACCGGCGGTAGCTTTTGATACACGGGGACGTTTGGTGACTAGATATGCCCAGATATATTGTAAATGGCTTGATAATCAAACCGTTCAGAAAGCAGCTGAATTTTTGAAGAAACGTCTCAGTGAAGAAGCGCCCCCGTTCAGGCATATCGCACTTAAACTTACGGCCGGACAAATTTTGGTACTTGCCAACAATCAAACAGCTCACGACCGGACAGGATTTACTTTGGACAACCCACCGCGTGAGGTTTACCGCGCTTTGTTTGAAGATGAACCAGTGAAAAAACCTTAAGATTCTCTCATACTTCTGAATACTCTGTTCATATCCATGATCAGCCGTAGCTTCCCAAACCTTTTTTAACTTCTCCACTATTCTCGTGGCATGAAACTCAAACAATTCCAATCTCACTTACAAAAAGAAGGGATTGATTTAGTCTTTCTCATCCATCCTGAT
>DATDTA010000023.1:0-2408 GCA_035291085.1 Candidatus Nanoarchaeia archaeon
AAACTATGGCTGCAGAAATTAGACTGAAAGTGATGGAAGCAGTACAGGATGATGTCAATAAAGGCATCGTCAAGATAGATTCTACTTTCATGAAGCAGATAGAGGTCAATCCTGGTGATATAGTAGAGATTGGCGGGGAACGCAAAACTGCAGCTATTGTTGATCGCGCTTATCCTGGAGATATCGGATTAAACATTATCCGCATGGATGGAAATATCAGGAAAAATGCCAGAACTTCTATTGGAGAATTAGTTACCGTAAAAAAGGCAGAAGTCAAACCTGCGCAAAAAGTTTCTATTGCTCCAGTCAATAAAGGAGTTATGATCAAAGCTTCTCCTGAATTATTTAAGCAAGGATTGCTGGGAAAGGCCTTAGTGAAAGGAGACATTGTTTCTTTAGGAAGATCACGTCGGAGAGCGTATCCTTTCCAAGAGCAGGATGTGAATGATATCTTTAGCATGATGGAATCACATTTTGCCGGTTACGGTTTTGGTGCCTTAAAGTTTATTGTCACGGACGTCCAGCCGAGAAAAGAAACAGTCGTTGTTACTGCAGAGACTGAAGTCGAATTCACCCCGAAAGCAGTAGAAAATCTGGAAGAGGAAGCAATTAGCTTAGAAGTGAACTATGAAGATATTGGCGGTTTAGGTGATGAAATTAAGAAAGTGCGGGAGATGATTGAGCTTCCTCTAAAACATCCAGAGATTTTTCAAAAGTTGGGAATTGAGCCGCCTAAAGGGGTGTTGCTGCATGGTCCTCCGGGAACGGGAAAAACGTTGATGGCCAAAGCAGTCGCTTCGGAAACCAATTCGCATTTTATCTTGATTAATGGTCCAGAAGTTATTTCTAAATTTTACGGAGAATCAGAAGCAAACTTACGGAAGAAATTTGAAGAAGCAGAACAGAACGCTCCTTCGATCATTTTCTTCGATGAGATTGATGCTATCGCGACAAAAAGAGAAGAAACAAGAGGCGATGTAGAAAAGAGAGTCGTAGCACAATTGTTGGGATTAATGGACGGTCTGAAGAGTCGCGGCAAGGTCATTGTCATTGCGGCTACTAATATGCCAAACATGCTTGATGCAGCGTTGCGAAGACCGGGAAGATTTGATCGGGAAATTGAGATTCGCGTACCTGATCGGCGGGGAAGATTAGATATCCTGAAAATTCATACTAGAAATATGCCGTTAGCAAAAAATGTTACTCTGGAAGAATTAGCGCGAGTAACTCATGGTTTTGTTGGCGCAGACTTAAATTCATTAGCAAAGGAAGCAGCCATGATTGTCTTACGTAGAATTCTTCCCGACTTAAAAGTGGAAGGTATTGAAGAAGGACAGCCCATCCCTAAAGAGATTTTGGAAAAATTAATGGTCACTCAAGAAGATTTCTTGGAGGCACTGAAAGTTGTCCGTCCGAGCGCGATGAGGGAAGTATTGGTGGAAACTCCTGATGTAAGCTGGGAAGATGTCGGTGGCTTAGAAGAGGTTAAAGGGAAATTACAGGAAGCAGTAGAATGGCCTTTGAAGAAACCGGAAGTGTTTAAACGTCTGGGCATCAGGCCGCCGCGAGGAATTTTATTGTATGGCCCTCCAGGAACAGGAAAAACATTACTGGCAAAAGCGATTGCTAAAGAAAGCGAAGCTAATTTCATCTTAGTCAATGGTCCAAGTTTGTTAAGCAAATGGGTCGGGGAATCTGAAAAAGCAGTCAGAGAAATATTTAGGAAAGCACGGCAGACCGCTCCAACTATTTTATTTTTTGACGAGATTGATGCTCTTGTGCCTCGACGCAGTTCTGGTGGGGGGGACAATCATAGTGCGGAAAGAGTGGTAAATCAGATGCTCACCGAAATGGACGGTTTAGAGAGTTTGAATGATGTGGTCATTGTTGCAGCAACGAATCGGCCAGACATGCTGGATCCTGCTTTATTGAGGCAGGGAAGATTTGATCGTATCATTTTGACACCTATTCCTGATGCTAAAGGAAGAAAGAAGATTTTTGAAATCTACACCGAACCGATGCCTAAGGCAAAAGATGTTGATGTTAATGAGCTAGCAGAAAAAACAGAAGGATATGTGGGAGCAGATATAGAAGGTGTGTGTCGTGAAGCAGCCATGATTGCTCTCCGTGAAGATATTAATTCCAAGACGGTGAAGATGGAACATTTTCTTGCTGCGTTGGAAGTAGTTAAACCTTCGGTAGATAAAGAAATTGAAGAAGTCTACAAGCATCTGGAAGAGTATTTCAGTACGGCCAGGGCTAAGGAAATTCAAGAAAAAGCAGCGTATTTTGGATGATGTTTGGACAAATATGGGATTATTAGAAACAATACTTTCGTGCTTCAGGAGGGGAACTCCACAATATCAAAGCGTAGACTATACGCTTCTTGAAGATGGCGCCTTTGAACT
>DATDTA010000024.1:0-1414 GCA_035291085.1 Candidatus Nanoarchaeia archaeon
GTATCAATTCTTTCCGGTATCTTCTGAAATATCTTCCAACCTGTTCTTTTTTTATCTTCAGAGAAACCGCTTTCAGATTGGTTTCTCTGAAAGTAGTCTTTCAGGAAGAGTTTTGTGTCATCGACAAATCGAGCCAGCATCTTTCCCCATTCACCTAGCCCAATGTTTGTAACATTGCTCTTTGGAATCATAAAGTATTTTATGTTTCCAACCCGCGCTGAGATCAAATCAGTGTAACACTCGCTGCTGAAATACCGATCTAAACGCATGCTTCTGACCTTGATATCCACTGATTTTAGCATTTCTATTGCATTTTGGAATGCCTCCTTCTCGCTTGTAAGGCTTGTCCCGTACCCTATATACAGCCTACTTTTAATGTCAATAATTGCGAAGGAGTACACACATTTTATTTTCTTGTGCTCCTTGGGGTTATTTTCTTTTGCTAAATCCTTCAGCTTTTGAGCATAGCTTGCGTAGTGCTCCTTAATGAGCAAGGTATACCCTGTGCCGTCACCGGCACAGTCAATGTCTGATAGGTTTTTCTTCCCGAGCATCAGCGCATGCAGATTAAAGAGTGCCATCTGAACCAAAGATTCCGAATATAGCCGCTCTATGGTTTTGTAGCTAATGTCAATTGAGGTAAGCCAGGCAAAAAGGATAACCATCCCTGCCATGCTCCGATTACTCTTGATGCAGATCTGCTTGAGCAGAAGCAGGATAACTTTCTGCTCCAGGCTAAGTTTTGGCACATTGCCCCTTTTCTCTGCTTTAACGATTTTTATCGACGCAACGGCCTGTTTAATTAATGGATAGAGTTCAGAGAAACAAAACCGCAGTCGTTGATAATATTGCTGTTCATACGTTCTCCAGTCTCTTTTCTTTATTGGCTGTTCTTCTTTGTATTCTTCAACGATCCTTTTGAGTCTTGCCACTGCTGCCCTGACTTCTTTTGAGTGTTGTATCATTTTACCCATTTTAAAACCGAAAAGTATTTAAAGATATCTATAGATAACTATAGAAATGCCAAGAATAATAGAACTGAACAAGGGAAATCTTCTGTTGAAAGAGACAGAAATTGAGGGTTTTCTAGAGAGAATAGTAACGCCCGTAGGCACTTCTGCAAAAGCAGATATCCCTAGAAGATACCTGAAAAGACGAGTTTATATTATCATCACAAAAGAAAAGTGATGATTTATTTTCTTTTTACTGTCCCACACTCCTGTCTTGCCATACCTTTATATAAGCAGCCTAACCTGTCTTCTCATGAACTTCCAGAATATAAAGCCTGTAGAAAGGTACCAATTCTATCTGGACCTTGCCTTCCGGCGCGCGCAGGAAAAGGGAAAGCAGCTTCGCATGGTGAAGCTGACGGGCGGCAGGCTCGAAAAATCACGCTACATCGAGCTCATGAAGA
>DATDTA010000025.1:0-2578 GCA_035291085.1 Candidatus Nanoarchaeia archaeon
AGAGAACTCATAGCTGGATGAACCGATTTCGTGGAATTCTCATACGCTGGTCAAAAAGACCAGACAGTTATTTTGCGATGCTACACATAGCGTGCGGGGTGATTACATGGAGGGCAACTGGCCTATTGGGATAGGCTCTTAATCCAGTATTTCCTTTTTCTCGCACGCTCACCTACCTCCTCCGACGGAGGAAGGAGATAGCTATTCAGATTAGCGACAAAGTTTTCATACTTTCCCTTATTATAGCTAATCTCTTTAATTTCAAAACTTTTAAATAGTAGTTTATCTTTAAATTCTTTAGTTTTTGAGGTGATGAGTATGTGGAATCTTGCTAAAGGAAAACAATTTTTACCGGAAGTTTCTTTGCAGCAGTTAAAGACAATGTATGCGCAGGAAAAGAAAGCCAAACCCAAGTTGCGATTGTTGGGAGCTATCCAGCGAAAACAAGAGAAGAGTATCGATGAAATTGCGTATGTGCTTAATACTCCTCGTGATACAGTATATGGGTGGCTTTGGCGATTCACACGTCGGGGTGTCGGTGCAAAAGACAGCATCAAGCAAACAGGCAGGCCGACAGAACTAAGTCTTTCTCAAAGGAAAAGGCTTGTCAAAGATTTGGAGCGTGGACCGCCACATAATTCTACAGGTTTATGGACAACAAAAGATGTTAGGAACTTGCTTGAAAAAAAGTACGGACAGCATTACGTCAAGCAGCATGTATGGAGGCTGCTTGTCTCGCTTGGATTTTCTATGCAGCGACCACGAAAGCAGCATTATCAACGAGCGAGTGAAGATGAGCTTTTGCAGTTTAAAAAAAAGCTCGACGAAAAGCGAAGTACTACCGTGCGAAAGGATTTGTTGTGGGCACACAAGATGAAGCAACTTTCGGATTAATCCCCCTCATCATGAGGGGTTGGGCTCGACGAGGAAGCCACCCATCAGTAAAAATCAATCACAAGAATGTATGCACGAACGTATTTGGTGCACGAAGCGCAAGAAGTTTTGTTTTCTCATTCACAAAGAAAAAACGACAACCACAGTTTATAGAATTCTTGGAAAAAATAAGGCAACGATGGGGAAAATTTTTGCTCTTTGTTGACAATGCAAAAGCACACACGGGAGCAAAAGTCAAAGCGTACCTGAAAAAACACAAAAAGACGGTCAAACTCGACTATTTTCCAAAATGCTCACCAGAAGAAAACCCAACAGAACAATGCTGGAAACCAGGAAGATCAGCGCTCGCAAACAGAGTGCTACCATCACTTAACTCCGCAAAATATCACTTACGAAAAACATTCAACAACACTAAAGCGCTGCCCAAAATGTTTTACTATTTAAGAGATTAGCTATAATCTGGGATCTAAAGCTTTTGAATAATGTTTATATCTTTCTTCATCAGTCTGATTCTTATCTTTTAGGAGTATTAAATTTTCCTTAAAATCTTCAGACATTATTCTTTGTTGTACTTCTAAAGGAGGCCTCCAATCCATTCCTGCATATTTAAAAACATCTCGGAGTATGTACCATTCAATTTCAGCCTGTTTTAGGACTCTTTCTCTAACATCAAATGATTGGATAAAAGAAGCGTTTCTATCAATAAAAGCAGGGAATACTTTTAATGCTTCATCAATATCTCCCTCACTCTCCAGCCCTTGGCCATCCTTGGTTTCTCCAGAAAAATGATAGAAAATAGCAGCATTTCTAAGATTTCCTGAATGTGTTAAGTGACCATACGGATCAATTTGAAAATCACCCACTCCTCTGTATACAGTTGCAACTTTCATACTAACATAAGGAAAATTCTCTAATTGCGGCCATAATTCAACAGGCCTTAATTCAAAACCATCTCTTATTACCATATGATCTCCTTGCTCTTCATTTATTCTGTGAGGACCTTCAAAATCAAAGCCAGTAGACCATCTTGTCCAATATAATGTTTCAGCGTAATTCCACAAAAGGAAATTAAGCCTGCTTATCTTATCTCTAAGTCTATCACCAGACATGGGTAGAAAATTATGAGCATTTACATATTCTTTAACAGATTCTTCAGACATTCTTCTATTTGAAGTTCCATCGAAAGGCTCGTCAGATTTGAGTACATCTACTGCGGAAAGAAGTCTTTTTGAGAGATAGACTCTTTGATCCTTGCTAAGATGTTCACGTGCACGTGCAATACGAACAAATATCCTGTATATACATGTAGGCGTCTTAAAAAGATGTGCAAAATCTTCGGCGCTTACGCCTTTTTCCTCTACTGCGGAAATAGCTCTATGAAGCCCTTTTATATAATCGCCTAAAAATGCAGAATAACCAGTATTAGATGGATTGGGCCAAAAACAGTCCACATAAGTAATCTTTGAAAACATTCTGGCAATTCCTTTGACAGTTAAATCCAATGCTTTATCCAGCTCTATATAATATTCTTGTAATGCAACTGCTGTATCTTTTTTTCTTGCTTGTGCACCGCTTCTGACTAAATAAACCAGGTTTCCAGTTTTAGGAGATACGTGTTCTAAATTAGTCTCTATAGCTCTACCTTTATTAGCATAAGACACAAGCCCGTTATCTCCATCTACTA
>DATDTA010000026.1:0-13233 GCA_035291085.1 Candidatus Nanoarchaeia archaeon
GGCCGGCAATACTGCTACGGCGGAATATACTGTCTTTGCTGATACCAGCAAGCCAAAAGTTGATTTCACTACTCTTCCGACTATTACCAGCGAACGTAAGATCACTTTGAAGGGGGCAATCTCTGAAAGCAGCTCTTACAAGATTTTAGTTGCAAGTAGTTCTGTAGCAGAAGGTAATGGAACAACCCTTGAGGCTGAAGTAAAGCTGGAAGAAGGAGAAAATAAAATTAAGGTCATCCTAACAGATCAAGCGGGGTGGGTTACAGAACAAGAATTAAGCATCATCTCTGATACTAAAAATCCAACGGTAGAATTTGAGTTCGCCAAGGGAAAAGAGTACTATCAAGGGAAGGCGGAGACAGACATAACTGGAACTACCGAACCAGGCGCAGATATTTATTTGTTTGTTTTCCGCCCCCTTTCATATGAATTCACGCCGAAGTTTGACAAGGCCTGGGAAAAAGTTACGGCAGATACTGAAGGAAAATTTGTCTTTTCAGAAGTTAATCTGGAGAGTCAGCCGCTGCGGTTAGAAGATATTGTTTTACGAGAAATTCCTGCCGGTTTAAGCGCGGAAACGATCTTTCCGATTGAACAAATCCAAGCTGCTCAGAAGTTTACTTATCACGTCTATCTTGTTGCAGTAGATAAAAGCGGCAAAACTGGTTTTTCCAAGAAGCTGGCTACAGTGAATACCTGTTTCTCGGCAGATTTTGATTTTGATGTACAAACGATTGCTCAGTTTCAAGCACCGCTGCGGTTAAATCCTACCTTACTTGATGAAGGTCGAGAAGAAGTTACTGCGGTGTTTAACTTCAGCTATCGTGGTCGAGGAGTTTCCACACAAGGGCAGCCAGCCTTCCAGATTCAAAGCGTGCAATTTGATAGAGCTTGCACGCAGGGAATGTTAGAAGACGATAGTACCAAAATAGGTTGTAATATTTTCCCAAATAAACCGCAGCCGATCCATAATGCGGATAAAACCAGCTGGTATGTACGAGCACCTTTGTTTCCCACGGAAAAATTTAGCGAGGTAAGCGATGATTTCTGGGATGAGTTTGGCAGAAGGCAGATTGTCTTTCCCATGAAAATTAAAATTACTTATCGGGAAAATTTAGGTAATGGGCAGATGGGTGAATTAAAAACCCAAGTTTCTTGTCAGGAATTAGGATACTTCATTGATATTCCAGTAGAAAGTGAGGATATGATTCCTGACTTTTTAGCAGAAGAGGGTTTGGATGCAGTAGAATTTACCATCGATAAAATAGATATTGTGCTTCCAATTTTAGAGAAAGCAATTTTAGTAACGGGAGTAGCTTGGATCGCTTCATTCCTAGGAAGATTAGCAACCAGATATGCGAGAATTGTATCAGAAAAATTAGAATATTTCTTTACTCGAGCCAATCCAGATGATGAAAAATGTCCTTCTCCTGTTGAGCAGAATAAATATTATTTACAAAGTGAAATTGAGCATTGGCGCGAATTAGATGGGCAAGGTTTGCTAGAGGGAGGGGATTCTTTACGTAAAGATTGGAAGGATACGAATAAAGCGCTAGACGAACTTTGTCCGACTACTGCTAACTTGTGGAAAACAGAATCAATCTTAGACCAAGCCTATCGCTGGACGGGAGACCGAGTGTTATGCCGGACAGTACCAGCAGGATGGACTGCTTCAAAAGACAAAGATGAAGTAGATACGGTCATTGCGGAACAAAATCAATGTTCGGCTAGTAGCAGGGGAGTTCCTTTAGTGGAAATAGAAGATTGTGGTAAAAAGATTGAGGAGAATGTTAACATTGCTAATCCAAATGTGAAAGCAGCTAAACTCATTAATGAGGGAGCGTTCACTTGTTATCAACACGGCAATTTCTTGTATACTGTGAAACCACAAGATAAAGACACGGCATTTAGCAGTGAAGGAAGAGTATTGCAGTTAGAATTAGTTCATGATTTTGGATTAAGCTTACAGCAAGCTAATGCTTATGCCGGGGCAGGTGATTTGTTTGCCTACAAACCGGACAATTCAGATCAATTTATCATCGCACAGGATAAATCTTGTGCGCAAGCATGTAGGAATCCGCGTCGGTCAGGATATTCAGCTTATACAAAAGGCGGAATTACAAACCTTGCCAGCAGTGGAAAATCTGGAACGTATGGTTGCTTTGAAGAGCATGTAAGTGATCTAGGTCAGGTCGAGTTGTCAGGAAGTGGTGGGACCCAGCTCACCACAAAACAATTCTCAGCTGGATATACCAATGATTGTTTTGTCGATGTAGAAGTAGGAGCTGATGGAAGTTATCAGCAGAAAGAAATTACGGGAGATAAAACTGGCTTGCTACAATGCGTCTGTACATTCAATGAAGAAGCCCCCAGAGTGGTTCGTGCAAGAACAGCAATGAAGGAACAGGACGGAGTAGCTGAAGACTGGTCTTATCGACAAGCTACAATATTTAAGGAAAGTAATAGCCAATTTGGGACTTATTATCCAGAATGGAGATATTATTCTGGAAGAGATTTCTCATCTGCATTCGGAGCAGACTATTTGCTTGATTACTTTAGTGAGCCGAGAAAAGTTCATCAAGTAAGTCCTAATACGCAATTTCTAGGAGCTTATCAAACAGTATGTTTATCCCGGGTAAGAGCGCATTTGATTACGTTGCGAGGAATCTTGGAAGGACTACGAAATTGTATTCAAGAAGCAAAGATAACAGGATTAACTGATGCAGGGGTTTGTAAAACTATTTTCACTCAACATGTCTGCGGTTTAGTATACAAGGCGATTTCCTACTTTACCAATCAATGCAGCCCTTACAGCTTTGGCGATGAAGAGAAAGGTGCTTTAGAAGGAGTTGGCGCGGTTACTGATGCGACCTTTGGTTCCATCGGAGAAGCAATGGACTCTTCCATTAGTGACGTGAAAAGTGATTATGGTAATGCCCAGTTGAATAATTATTTCGCTGCCGGCTCAGAAGGATTAACGCAATCAATGTGTATGGCTGCGTTCGGCTATGACTGGCCATTAGGAACAGATTTCATTTTAGATGCAGCGTATGCAGTTCCTGGGAAAACTACGGTGCATGTCATCCCTGCGCATAGAGAATTATCAACTTACGATCCTACAACTGGAAATGCGGTCTACAATTATGAGATCGGAGCTATGATCCTACCAGGCTGTAGAGTCAGGAGTTATAATGTCTATCTAACTTGTGTTGGCCCAGAAGATACTGGAGGCAGCAGACCGGGAGTAACCTGCGGTGGGGATCAGCCTTGCGATTGTCAATTTACAACAGAAGTAAGTTCAATTTTAGAAGGTGATAAAAAACATCTCTTAGATGGTGGAAGGGGAGTTAGCGGGTTAGCGCAAAATTCATTCTTCTCTGTACCTATTCCATCACCCCAGCGAGTAAATAAACCGTTTAGGTATGACCATGTCGTGGTAGAGTTACAGCTTGACCAAGGATTTAGTCCCGATACCTGTTATGATGAAGGATATAAGGATGGAAAGTTTTATTTCCCCATCGTAGACGTTTCACCGCCGGGTGTAGGGGTATGTCAAGTTCAATTTAATACTGGAAAATATCACTGCCCTGACTTCGTGAAAATGTTTGGCGGCGGGGATGGAGCTTACTTGCAGGATCCATTTGTTAGTTGTTATGATACTGATACTCAATCTTGGATACCGTGCAGTACACCGGGCATCTTTACCAAAGGAGAAGAGATTAAAGTCAGAGCGAATGCAGTAACTGATGGCAGCCAGAAATATTGTGTGAAGATGACTGCTTCAGGATTACCGCAGCAATATGTAGAATTAAAACAATTACCTGTTGGAATTCCCGGAACCTTCCCGCCAGAAATGTTTTTAGGAACAGTCACACCTGATTTATTTACTGGAGCGTCTACATCTATAGTATTAGTTGGAGGGGATAAGGAATGCGCAACTCCTCCGAGCTATGTAGATTTTCCATCTGGAGAAATAGGAACAGCAACTTTAAAGTTTAAGTATGATAAATTTGATGATGGCTCGTATAGAATCTATGATCCGGTAGACCAAGGCATTACTATTGTGAAAAATGATAAAGGCTATTCTGTACAGGCTGGATTCATAACTAGCAAAGACGGAAAAGATCGGCTAACCTCTCAGGAGATAAGAGATATTACCTTTGATTACAAAGGATTGAAATTCAAAAATGTTATCGGCGCTCCTGGAAGCGGCAACAGTTGCGAATATAGAGTAAGACAAGCAGCGGGAACTTCATATGCGCAGAATGAAAAAACTATTTCTGTAACGGCAGAATTATTGTTACCAGATGCAGTAGGTAATTGTTACAATGCGCAAACACCGGTACGAACACAAGTAGGCAAACATGCGCATACGCAACCTATTACCTTACGCCTTGAACCTTTTATATCAGTTATTGCCAGCCAGATGCATCAGGATTTCCAGAAAGAGAATTATCAACAGGTGATTGGAACTGCTAAAGGTGTTGTAAATAGGGGAGTTGCTGATCTTGAGGATGTAGTTGCCTTATATTATATAGTAGCAGCTAAAATTTCTGAAAGTCAGAAAGCGAATGTTGATTGGAAAATCGCGGTGAAAGAAGATGTCTGTCATCTGATCAAGGTCTTTAAGAACCGAGTAGATCCATTGGGGAAACCTCTTGATCAATATCCGGAAGAAGTAAAGAATAATGCAGAATATCAGAAAATTGCAACCTATTTTGCGGAAATTGAACAGGAAGCACAATGTGGTGTGAGTAATGCGTAAGAATGGGAAAATCGAAGTGGAAGTGTTTATAGTTTTGATTACCATGGTATTCACCAGCGCTATTATTTTATTATTAGTTTATAGTGGAACGCTTAAGGTTAGAGAGGATGTTTCTGCTGAGCCAATACTGAATACAGAATTTCTTCCGGTGGGGAGGGAAGGATTTTTAGCAGTGAAGGAAGTCGCTTTCTGCAGTTATGTTGATGAGAATTTGAATTGTGTTCGGCAACAGCAAGAATTTAGCGCTTTAGAAAATGTATATGTGCGTTTTGTGGTTGAAAGCAGTACTTTTGATCAGCAAGTTATATTACTGCGAAATTATCGCATTAAGAATCCATTCGGCGAAGTGGTGTTGGAAGCAGATCAGAAGAATGTTTATAATTTTGAAGTTGCCAGCGCACAAGATACAGAAGAAGTTGTCTTTGCCGACTTTTTTGTGATGGGAGCAGATGCTCTTCCTGGCGAATATACGTTGGATGTGATTGTAGAGAATTCGTTGTTGGGAAAGAAAGTTACCGCAAGTAAGAAGTTTATGATTGTTGAAGAGGGATTAGGATGAGGAGAGGAGTTATTTTTGTTTTAGTTGGACTTTTTTTAACCTTGAGTGCGTTAGCTCAGGAATCGGGCGGATGTCAGAATAAAGTATTTGGTTTAGTCGGAGCTTCTAATACCTGGGATACTAATAAGGACGGAAGTGCTCTAGGTCTCAACTGGAGGAATGTCAACATAATTCAAAGTCTTTGCCCTGGCTCTACGGTTATACTGAAAGCTGTCGGAGGAGCTAATCCCGAAGCACAAGCTCCTTTGTTGGCACAAGTACTAAGCAATGATAATTTAGATTATGTAATCATTGATCCTTCTGCAAATGGGCAGAGTGATTTTAGCGGTTTGACTCCAGGAAGATACAAAGCTGCTGCAATTAGGCTTGCAGAAATGGTGAAAGAAAAAGATTCGGATATTACGGTTATAATGCTTACTAACACTCCAACTAAAGGAGCAGGCGGAGGATATGGAACGCCGGAAGCAGTACAACGAATTAAAGCCTTCAATGCTGACCTTTTGGATAATCAACTAGGAAAAACTGATTTAATAGATTATGCTGTGGATACTTATTCCGTCATAGAAAGTTCTCCTGGAAGTGACACTTGTGGATATTGTGGCAAAGCTGATAGTTCTTTGGGTGACGGGATACATTTTGGCCCAACTGGAAGAACATTAGTAATGAAAGCAGTTATGGATACTGTTTTTGGTGGTTCATCAACTTCTGAAGCGGCAACTTTTCTTGGAACTGTTCAGAACTCAGGGTCGGCAAAACAAAACCTTGTAGCGGTTGCAATACAAGAATGGGAACGCTGGGATAAAGGAGCAACTAAAGAAACTGATCCGACCATGAGGCAGTATATTAAAGATAATTATTTCGGTAAGATTCCAGTGCCGAGATGCATGAGTCTTGATCCAGTAAGTCCTGATGATAAATCTGGTTCTGCTTGGTCTGCAGCTTTTATTTCATTTGTTGTCAGAAATGCGGGAATCTCAGATTTTCCTTTTGAATGCGCGCATACAAGATATTTTAGATCAGTTTATGATAATCCAGGGACTTGTCAAACGCACTCTATGTCTGAAAGAAATAATATCGAAGAAGGAGATATCATTTGTTATTGTACCACTGCTGAGAGTGACAGCAGTGAATGTAATATAGACTATAATAATGTGCCCCTTGGTGGCAGAGGTCATTGTGATATTGTGGTCAATAATTTAGGTGGCAGTAAAGTAGAAGTGATTGGTGGAAATGTGCTTAATAATGTGGAGAGAAGAACTCTTGATGTTTCAAAAGATATAGGGCCGGATAAACGATGGTTTGGGTTTATTTCTTGCGGTGCGCCTACAGGAATTGCCATTGCTCCGCCTACAATCACTCCTACTACGCCAGTTCTTGTGCCAGTTGGTGTAACTGTGCCAAGCCAGCAAGCAGTACAACCTTCCACTGAAAAATGTAATGGTAATCGTTGCAGAGAAATTGATGAAGTCTGGCAGAAATTAACGACGTGGTTGGCAAAAGTGAGGAAAGGTAAAGTGTGGGATACTATTCGCGGTGATTGGGTTAGTTTTTCAGAAAAATATTTGAAAGTAGTGGAATTAAAACCAACCCAGACAAGTGTTACACCAACTGCGACGGCTAAAACCGGCGATGCGGGAACAGCAGCTAAATTGTATCGTGATATTGTACCGCAACTACCGAATCAAAATCTGGCTAAGGCTCTGGTTGCAAATGCAAGAGGAGAGTCAGGATTGAATTCTGCCGCAGCTGGCGATTGCGGTGCTTATGGAGAAAAGAATAGCGGTTCAAGCATCCCTATCCCTGGAAAAGGAAGATGTTGCTCTTTTGGTTTATGGCAGTATAACATTTGTGGCGGCTTAGGAGTTTCTTATCTACAACATTATGGAAGCCCTACTTCTGATCAAACTAAATTGGCAGCAGTTCAAGACTACAAAAAAAATATTGATTACATGATTTATTATCTTCAACAAACCTATCCTGCTGAGATAACGGTGGAAAAATCAGTTGATGAATGGGTAGCTTGGTTTGTTAAAAATATTGAACGACCAGCGAATCAAAACCAGGAAATATTAAAAAGACAGGGATTAGCCAGAGATTTAGAAAATGCTGGCGCATTTACCTCGACTTCTATCGCAGGCTCTGTTCTTTCTCAAGCTGGAAATTTTATCTCTGCGGTTATCGGTGGAAATTGTCCACCGGAAATGGCCAATATCAACGGCGAATTTTGTATTGATAAGTGGGAGGCAAGCGTTGTAGATCTTACCACGGGACAAGCTGCTTCACCGGATTACTATCCTGGAAATCTTGCTAATTCGCAATATAATAAATGGGTAGGAAATGAACCGAGTAAAGGTACACCAAAAGAAATGCCGGAACGCGGTGCTGAGCAATCATCTTCTTTTGTACCTAAGGCTATTTCGGCTCCAGGAGTTATGCCCCAAAGCTTTGTCAGTAAAGTTGTAGCTGAAGCGGCCTGTAATAATGCAGGTAAACGACTATGTAAGCAGGAAGAGTGGGTAACAGCATGTGTGGGCGAACAGAGGACAAAATATCCTTATGGTTCTGAATATGTCAGCGGAAAATGTAATAGAGAGGGAGCCTGGCCACTTGGTGCTTTAGGAAGAAGTACTACTCAACTCGATGATCCAAGATTATCCCTGGTTCCGGATGGAAGACAACCAACCGGTTCATTCCTCGAATGTACTAATAGCTATGGTGTTTATGATCTGTTAGGTAATAATGACGAAATTGTTTTTGATGCTCCTGAAGGAAAACCAAACGATGCTCTCTTTTTGGGAACATATTATGCAAGAGAGCCAAAAACAGCAGATTGTTACGTGCAGAACCCTGCGCACGATACCAATTATTACGATTACTCTATTGGTTTTAGGTGTTGCGCTACTTTGAGTTAATGATATCTAAAAATATCAACTGATACTAAAAGTTATCAAACCAAAAATGTCATCCATAACTGCAATTAAAGCTCGGGAAATTCTTGACAGTAGAGGTAATCCTACTTTAGAAGTTGATCTTTTTACGAAGCAAACTTGTCAATCTGCGTCAGTTCCTAGCGGCGCATCTACTGGAAAGCATGAAGCGGCTGAATTGCGTGATGGAGGAAAAAGATATCTTGGTAAAGGCGTGCGGAAAGCGATTAGGAATGTAGAGCAAAAGATTTCTCCGTTATTGAGAGGAATGGATTGCCAAGAGCAACGCAAGATTGATGAAGCAATGATCAGAAAAGATGGTACAAAAAATAAAAGTAAATTTGGTGCGAATGCTATTCTTGCAGTTTCCTTAGCAGCAGCGAGAGCAGCGAATGCAGAGAAAAAGAAATTTCTCTTTCAGCATCTTCATCAGTTAGCGGGATTGGATAGAAAACCAAGTATGCCGCGGCCTTTCTTCAATGTTATTAATGGCGGCAAGCATGCTGGTAATAAATTAGCCTTTCAAGAGTTTATGATCTCTCCTCGAGCAAAAACATTCGCTGAATCTTTACAGATGGGAAGCGAAGTGTATCATGTTTTGAAAGAAGTGATTGAGAAAAAATACGGCAAAGAAGCAACCAATATTGGCGATGAAGGCGGCTTTGCTCCTCCTTTGAACAGGGCGGAAGAGGCACTGGATCTGCTGGTCAAGGCAATTGCTTTAGCTGGATATAAAGGGAAAATAGAAATTGCTCTAGATTGCGCCGCTTCCGAGTTTTATAATAAAGAGAAATATCTTCTTCATGTAACTATGAGTAAAGAAAAATTATTGGAATATTATCTTAGCTTGATCAAGAAATATCCGGTCATCTCTATCGAAGATCCTTTTGAGCAGGAAGACTTTGCCAGTTTTGCGGAATTGAAACGAAGGAGTAAGATTCAGATTGTCGGAGATGATTTGACGGTTACGAATGTAACTAGAATTAAGAAGGCGATCCAGAAGAGAAGTTGCAATTGCTTACTCTTGAAAGTAAATCAGATCGGTACCTTGACGGAAGCGCTGGATGCAGTGAAATTGGCGTATGAGAATGACTGGAGGGTAATGGTCAGCCATCGCAGCGGAGAGACGGAAGATACTTTTATCGCTGATCTGGCAGTAGCGATCGGCTGCGGGATGATCAAAGCTGGCGCTCCTTGTCGTGGAGAGAGGATTGCGAAATATAATCGGCTGCTGAGGATTGAAGAAGTTCTTAGGAAATAGGTTCTACAGAGCCTATAGTACCATAATTCTTTTAAAGTTACCGTTCGACAACTTTGAGATGGTTACTGTAGAGGCTGTGGGCGGGAAGCCTGAACTGAGCGATCTGGTTTTACGAAGAGATCACGGTAGAAATCTTTCTGAAGTGATGGGTAGGCTTCTCTTTAAAGAAATCCCGGTGTGCATTGCAGAATTAGTAGCAAATGCGCATGATGCTGACGCTGAACGTGTTGATATACACTATGATCCGACAGAACAAGTTTTGAGTATCATGGATGATGGGTGTGGCATGGATGAAGGGGGGTTGGCTTCTTTCTACAGGATGGGAGATAGCCCCAAGTTACAGGATCCTGTTTCTCCAAAGGGGAGGAGAATGGTGGGTAAGCACGGTATCGCTTCTCTAGTTTTAAAGACGTTGGGATTATCTTATACGCTCCAAACCTCGAGGAAAGGCAGGGCTATTTATACTGTAAGAGAAGATCTTACTCTAGAAGGGGACGACTCTAAGCCAATAATAGCAGAAGTTGGAGCAGCAGCAGAAAGTAGTGGAACAAATATTGTTATCCGTGGATTACGATTTTTAAAAGAAGGACGAGAGTTATATGTAGAACAGCTTAGAAGAAAATTAGCGGTAGAAATGCCCGTGCTTCCAGATTTTGTTGTCTACTTAAATGGAGAAGAAGTTAAACCACGAAGATTGGCTAATGGGGTTGAGTATAAGATAGACCTTTCCGATTCTTTGATTGGCGAGGTAAAAGGTTCAATCTGGTATGCTTCACAGAAATTACCGTCTGGAGATGCAGGCATCTATGTGAAAGTAAACGGCAGGGCAGTGGGCGGTTCTGATATAAGTTCTTTTATGAAGAAGGCAGCACTAGCGAGCAGAGTATTTGGAATAATTCATGCTGATGGTCTTGACTCAATCGTAGGTTTTGATCGAGATGACTTCATCAGAGATCATCCCATGTATCAGAAACTACGTGCCCATATTATGGGTGTCCTGAAAAATGTTCGGCAGGATATGGAAATGGAAGAGAAGCATAGAGAAATCACTGATGGGGGTAAAATTGTCGCGGAAGTTGCTTCTGCAATGGGCGAAAGATTACAGGGAATATTGAACAGTAAAATTCCATATGAAGTGATTATTAACAGTTCTAAAGCGGGGAAAATCGCTTCTCTCGACCGAGAAGAAGGAATGATGTATCTTAATCCAAATTCACCCTTTTTTTCGGTTCAAAAAGTAACTCATGCGACCGTGGCAAGTATGATTATTGCTGCAGCTCAATACGCGGCCGGTAGGGAACTTGTTCCTCAGGATTTGAAACCTGAGTTTGATAGAGTTACTCTTGTGTCTCGGGGCATGACCAGAAGTGAAAAAGAGATACCTCTTTCAGATCTAGTGGAAGATGCAACTGCAAAAAGTGAAGTAACGCCTGATGGAGAAGTGCCTGCACCTAAAGCGGCAACCAGAATTTATAGGATTAGTGCAGAAAGAATGTATACCACTGTTGAAGTGGATAGTGCAACCGGTTTTACTTATGGTGTTCTACGTCGGATGAATGACTCGGGGATAATTAAGGATGACGCCGGCAGATTTAGAGGAAGCGATATCAGTGCCTTAGTTAGAAAAATGGAAGGAAAAGTACCGCTATATGTGGCGATAAGAAAGGTTTTCTCTGCTGATCCTGCAACTAATTATGCCCAATTTTTTTCTAATCAAGAAACTACAAAAAGCGGTAAGCTAAGGGAGTTAGCTGAAGAAGGGAAATTACCGTCCTATGTGACTAACATGGCTCCGGAAGGAAAAAATCCTTTCTGGGCAGTAGATCAACGATTCTTTGACTCATTTGAACATTTCTTGCGCTTAGGAAAATTCCCCGAAGAGATGTTTAGTGGTAAGTATTTTTCCCTCTGTTCTGTAACTACGGGAAGAAAAAATTCTGGGGAAGGGGTTTTGGTGTATGCGTTTGAAGTTGCAGATCCTAAAAGCCCGCTTGAAATTGTCAGAGAATCAGTTCTTCATGAACTGGATTCTGTCCGAGGACATATGCCGGCGGGAGTAAAGACTGTTTCATATTTATCTGATTATGAAGGTAGCAAGGTAGTATTAGGAGTGTTTACAGGTCCTGTTGCTAAAGCAGCAGATGATTTTAGAGGTCGTGGCTTTGAGCAAGTCCCTTTGCCCGGTTTAAATTTCACAGATATCTATAATGCTGTTTCCGGGAACAGAAGTACTGCTATGCCATTAACTTCCACAAAGGTATTCAATGAAGCCTATGCGCCAGTAGTTAAGGCTCTTTACGAAGCACGGACGAAACAATAATTTTTTGATTTTTGTAAGGCATAATTATCTGCATACTTTTTTAAATCTCCCTTCCTTTTCTTAACTTATGGGGCAGGAATCGTTTTTACAACTCTGTAGAGAGCAGTATGGAACTTCACAAGAAAAGGCTTTTCAGACTGCACTTTTGTTTGCCCAAAAATATCTTGGAGAAGTGAAGAGACTCTCTGAAGATTCGTATTTTGAACACAACCTTCGAGTAGCAGAAATTCTTGTTGACAGCAAAGTTTCCCCGGAAGTAGTTATCGCCGGTTTGCTGCATCAAGTTACCAAGTATGCTTCGGAAAAAGAAATAGAAGATGCTTTCGGTAAAGAGATAGTGGGTTTGTTAAAAGGTGTTGAAGAAATTAAACTGGTTAAATCAAAAAATCCGCAGCTCGAAGCAGAAGCATTACGAAGAATTTTGCTAACTACTTTTAGAGATGTACGGGTTATTTTTGTTAAATTGGCCACTAAGTTAGATAATCTGCGCACCATCCAACCGCTTCCTCTCGATGATCAAAAACGTATTGCTGAAGAAGTTTTAGAAGTATATGCGCCTTTAGCAAATAGGCTGGGATTAGAGAAAATAAAAAATCCTTTGGAAGATCTAGCGTTGCAAGTTCTCCATCCGGAAAAGTATGGAGAAATTATCAATTTCTTAGAGCAGTCACGTGAGCAACGCGAAGGCTTAGTTGCTGAAGTGGTCCAGTTAGTACAAAAATTGGCTTCTGGAAACGTAGAAATACTCAAGATAAAAGGCCGCTCTAAACATATTTACAGCATCTACAAGAAAATGACGCAACGCAAAGTTCCGTTGCAAGAACAATATGATCTGTCTGCTATCCGAGTGATTGTTCCCGAGATTAAGGATTGTTATACTTTGTTAGGATTGTTACACGAACAATTTGAGCAGGTGGAAGGAAGACTAAAAGATTACATTGCTAATCCTAAACCTAATTTTTACCGTTCTCTCCATACTGCGCTAAAGTTGCCGAATGGAAAATTTGTTGAGATACAGATCAGAACTCCGGAGATGGATGAATTTGCTGAAGAAGGATTGGCTGCACACTGGCGTTATAAAGGGTTAAAGTCTGATCAGTTTTTTGAAAAGAAAATCGCTTGGCTGAAAGGAGTGTTAGACTTACAGAAGGATGGCAACCAAGAATTTTTGGAGATGGCCAAGGTCGATGTCTTTGGTGATAATATTTATTGTTATACTCCTAAGGGTGATGTGAAAGAGTTGCCAAAAGAAGCGACGATTCTAGATTTTGCCTATTTAGTGCATGAGGAAGTAGGGAACCATGCAGTGGGGGGAAGAATAAACGGAAAATTTGTGGCTTTGAAAGAAGAATTGTCTTCAGGAGATGTAGTAGAAGTCGTTACCAATAAAAATCAAAGACC
>DATDTA010000027.1:0-9296 GCA_035291085.1 Candidatus Nanoarchaeia archaeon
GGGCATATTACCGTAAACAATCTCAAGAAAGAGCTCATGCCGGTAGAGTTGAAAGCAGAAATGCTTACCTTATTAGGCTATCCCGAAGATCTGCTCACTAAAAACAAGAACTACATCTTCCGCTACACTGTTTACACCCCACAAGAAGAGATGAAACTCATTCTGCAGGAAAATAACGACATTCGCCAAGATGCACTGCGAAAAATATTCAGCATTGACAAATACAAAATCATTCGCGAAAATATGCAGATTTATTTAAAAAAACTTCGGGTAGACCTAGCCGTCCTAACCACTAAAACCGAAGCCCTGCCGGAATATCAACAACAACTCCAGCAGCGCCAGCAGGAACGAGAAAAAATAGAACGCGTTCTTACCGAGATAACGCCCAACCTCGGGATACTACAAGAACATCACCAACAACAAAGCCTAGAACTGCAAAATTTTGAACAAGCTCAGAAAGAATTCTTTGTCTTGCAACAGGAGCTTAAAACAACTCACTTCCTGCTCGAAGAAAAAAAGAAAAGAGCGGAATTACTGGAAGCAAAACAACAAAAAATCCAAGGCGAAATAACCCAACTCTTATTACCAGAAAAAAATCTAGATCTCATTCAAGGCGAGTTATCTAAAGCAGAAGAACAAAAAAATCACTACCTTACTCAGAAATTAACCTTTGAAGAAAAGATCAAGCATCTTCAGGAATTGATTCAGCGCCTCCAACAGGAAAATGCAGAAATAACTCTCGAAACAAACAAGAATGAAGAAACCCAGAAGCTTAAGACAGAGATACTTCAAGCCCTAGCAGAAAAAGAAGTAACCCTCAAGAAGAAAATAGAAATCGATCAGCTTTTTGAAAAAACTGCTGAACTTTTAGCCAAGAACAAAAATGTCCTGCTTCATGCACAAGAAACGCAGGAAAACATCCGTTCCTTAGACAATTGTCCAACCTGCTTCCAAACTGTTTCTGCTGAACATAAGCACAAAATTATCAGCCTAGAGCAAGCTAAAAGTACAAAAGCACAACAACTTCTGGAGGAATTACAACAGAAAAAAAGTGAAATTGCCGCTCAGAAAGAAACCATCGAAAAAAGTCTTCTGGCTATCCTTTCCAAAGAAAATCTCCTTCCTAGGATAGACTACGAATTACAACAACAGCAAAAAAAGAAAGAACAACTAGGCCTAAAAAAAGAATATTTGCGCACCTTGATCCAGCAAAACAATCAAGCAATGCAAGAGCAGCAAGAGTTCTTACAACGATGGAAAATAGAGGAAATCAACCGCGCTATCAAAGAAAAACAAGAACTTCTGCGCTCCTTTGCGCAAAAAATGATGCTGGAAAAGAATCTCAGCGAAATCATCATGCTACTAGAGGAGAATAGAAGAAACACCGCTGATCTCTTGCAGCGAAAAAAAGAACTGGAAGAAAAGATTGTACCAAAAACTGATCTAGCTCCCAAAATAGAACAGCAAAAGAAAGTGCTCCTGAAAATAATCGAAGAAGAAAAAGAAATTGCCGTCAAAATTGCCCAGCTTCAGACTCAGGCAGAAAGCATCCAACGTCATCAACAAGAGATTACCGAGCGGATCAACCTCTTGCTCAAAGAAACAGAAAAGAAAGTGCGCCTGCAACAGCTCTATTCCTGGCTGGAAGAACATTTCCTGCCTTTAACTTCCACTATCGAAAAGCACGTCATGGTCAATATCCATCGTCATTTTAGTCTCTCCTTCCAGGAATGGTTTTCCATCCTCATTGATGATGAGAATGTCTCTTCTCGCCTCGATGATTCATTTGCTCCCATTATTTTACAGAACGGCTATGAAATTCCTTTTAGCGATCTCAGCGGGGGGGAAAAAACCTCTGCTGCCCTAGCTTATAGGTTATCCTTGAATAAAGTCATCAATGATATTATTCACACCATAAATACAAAAGATCTTCTTATTTTAGACGAACCGACTGATGGTTTTAGCAGTGAACAGCTGGACAAGGTACGCGAAGTCTTGGAAAAACTCCAGCTGCAGCAGATCCTGATCGTTTCCCATGAATCAAAGATCGAAAGTTTTGTCGAGAATATTATCAAGATTCAAAAGGAAGGGCATAGTAGTAGCGTACTCTAAACATATGATCAAAAACACATTCTCTCTCCCATGGTTTAGATGATAGAAATAGATATAATAAAGCAATCTCGATCAAATGGCGGGGCTTATATTGACAACGAGAAGATATATTCTGGACACTAACGTTCTCATGCACAATCCAACTTCATTGTTTAATTTTCAAGAGCATGATGTCTACATCCCTTATGAAGTTCTGGGTGAACTAGGCAAATTCAAAAAAGGCAATGCTGAGATTAATGTTAATGCCCGGGAAGCTATCAGAACCATTAATAGGCTTATCGGAGGAGGATTCCCCGAAGATGGAATTCCACTCGAGGTCGATGGAAAACCTGTTGGGGGAAGATTACATTTCCTCCTGCCTGAAGATGAGAAAGACATCGGCCTTGAAGATCGAGTCGAAGAAAACTATGTTGATACTGTCCTCATAAAAAGAGCAAAAAGGCTGCATGAGCAGAATCCGGAAGATGAAACTATTCTCGTCACCCAAGACACTGGTTTTCGGATTCGAGTCGGGGCTTTGCGCATCCCCAACTTAAAGGCAGAAGATTACCTGCACGACAAAGTAGATTTTAATCTACACAAATTCTTTGAAAGCACCCAAGAATACTACGTTGATCAGGCAGTAATGGCGGCTGTGCATCATCACGGAATGAAAGGGACCATGGTTCCTGAAATGCTCCGAGGTAGTTTAGAAGATAATCAATACTTAATTTTAAGGCACGGCACATCGCAATCGTATTTGGTGCAGCACAGAAAAGGTCAGCTATATCCCTTACGAGAACCAAATATTGGAAAAATTAAACCAAGAAACCAGTCGCAGCGCTTCTTGCTTGATGCCTGCTTTAACCCAGATATTACCATAGTATCTGCGCTGGGAAAGGCCGGTACGGGAAAGACTTTACTGACTCTTGCAGCAGCCTTGCATCAAGTCATGTATGAAGAATCCAAGAGATACGAGAAAGTAATCGTGTTCAGGCCCACTAAGGAGATCGGTGAAAGTCTGGGCTATCTCCCAGGAGATGTTCATGATAAAATCGGACCATATTTCCGAGCTATCGACACCGCCATAGAGGTGATCTTTGGAGGCAATCTGAAAGATCACGTTAAGCCAGAACAATCTGACCATTACATCAAGGTAGCAGAAGAAATGAAAAGACATCTTGAAAAGATGCCCATCAACTTTGCTCGAGGAGATACCTACCATCGTTCCTTCATCATTGTAGATGAAGCGCAAAATCTCACTAAACAAGAGCTGAAGACCTTAGGAACAAGGATGGGCGAAGGCTCAAAGATGGTGGTTACCGGCGATCCCTTCCAAATAGATAACCCCTATCTTGACGAAAAAAATAACGGTCTCACCGCCATGACTCACAGTCTCAAAGGAAAAGTGCCTGAGTTTGCCTACATTATTCTTGAGAAGGGTGAACGTAGTAGAGAAGCAGATATTTTTGCCGATTATTTGTAAGAGAAAAATCTTATTATAGAGGATTTTGAAAAACCTATTCAAAAACCTCTTAGAAGGCATTGAATAAGCTCAAAAATTATGATTCAATAGGGTTATTCAAAGCCTTCTATATTATTCTTTTACTTCAACACTGCTTTCAGCGACACAATTCCTACTTCTATTTGCTTATCTGTAGGCTCTTTGGTAGTGACTCGCTGCAGCCATAATCCTGGCGTAATCGCAATTTTGACAAAAAAGTTATTAACATGCCTGCTGCTTAACTTGAGCATCTCATATCCCAAGCCGGCAATGATAGGCAGCAAAACTAATCTTCCTACAAATTTAAACCAGGCTGGACCGGAAAGAAAACTAAATACAATAATAGACAGAATTAAGATCACAAAAAGAAACGACGTCCCACAACGCGGATGGAATCGGGAGAAATGTCGGACATTCTCAACCGTCAATTCTTTCTTATTTTCATAACAATAAATCGTTTTATGTTCAGCGCCATGATATTGAAACAATGTTTTTACATCCTTCATACGTGAAATGAAAGCAAGATAGCCTAAGAATAGCGTGACTCTAAAAAGTCCGTCAAAAACATTAAACCATACTCCGTCGCTATGAAGCCATCTGGCGGCAAAAAATGGAACAGCTACAAAAAGACCGATCGCTGCCAGAAAGGAGAGAGTAAGTGTTCCTATAATCTCCTTTTTACTCAATTTCTCTTCTTTACCCAAATTCTGGTTACTGCTCCAGATTAAAGCACGAATACCATCATACAAAGCATACCCTAAACCAACCATCCCGCGTAAAAAGAAAACATTAAACCATTTCGGGAATCGGCTACTTTTCTCCTTGGTAACTTTTATCTTTCCATTGGGCAGGCGCACGGCAACAGCATACTTCTCCTTGTTGCGCATCATCACACCTTCAATGACTGCTTGCCCGCCGACTTCCATGGAATATTCAGAGCCATTAAATTATATAAATCTTCCCAAAAATATTCATAAAATGAACGGTTTTAGCAGGGATTATAAGGTAAAGTAGCACTCATATACATCCCAGACGATCCTAAACCAAAGGCATCATAGCGCAATCTACTGCTAGAAATCGGCCTGTATAAAGGCCTACTGTATTCCAGGATACCATAATTCATATTGCCGTTATACATCTCAAGCACCTTAATTCTAGAGTTATTTAAAAAACATCTCTAGAAAAACTTCCCTAATCCGGTCTGTGAACTTTCCTTAAACACTTCTTCTTCTTTATACCCTAACGCCGCAAAAATACTGGCTACTGCTGGTATCAATTGATGGTCAACATAATATTCTGCATCATATTCCCCTGCTACAGCATCCGCTGGAATTTTTGCCCTATCTCTCACTAACCCCTTGCCCTTCACAATAATAAAGGGAATAATTGTTCCCGCTTCAACTACCTCGCCGCGCTCTTTCATCTCTTGTGCTACTTTTACATGCGGTGCATAGGAAGAGTAACTGGATAACTCGCGGGTGATCTGCGTCTTTAATACCAATCTATCGAATGATACTTTTCCCCCACGCAATTCTTTGATAGTATCTTTTACATATTTCAGAGCTTCCTGAACTTTCTCCTGCAGCACTAACCCCAGCACTTTCTTCTGCACTTCTTTAGACAAAGGAGACCAATTTCTTCTTACCGTCTCAAACCCAGTGATTTTCAAACTTCCATCTTTTCGCAGTAATGCGTATTTCTTTTTCGCACCCACCAATCTCTGGTCGATTCCTTTCAGTCCAACAAAAATACCTCGCGGATAATGTCCTTCCAATTCCAATTCCATCTGTCCTGGAAGCGTCTCATTTATTTCTTCCATGAATTTCATC
Organism: Candidatus Nanoarchaeia archaeon; assembly: GCA_035291085.1. Taxonomy (GTDB): domain Archaea; phylum Nanobdellota; class Nanobdellia; order Woesearchaeales; family GW2011-AR9; genus JACPIL01. The sequence continues at coordinate 5,425 of DATDTA010000027.1, forward strand.
GCATCATCCATCGTTTTACTATCTAATAACAAGAAACAAGAATCCGTATCCGCATAGACTACCTTAAATCCTTTCCCTTGCGCCTTGGCGATAGTTGTAGTAATATAATTTCGCGCATAAGCAGTAGTAGAAGCTGCTGATTCTAAACTATACCATCTTGCTGCATAAAATCCCAAATAACCGTAAAAAGAATTAGCCAATACTTTTAACGAATTAGATCTTGCATCTAAAAGCGAGGTATTTTCATGTTTCTGTTTTGCTTCTTTTATCTGTCTCTTTATTTCTCCTCTCCGCGAGGTCAGCTGCTCGAGTATGGAGGGCAAAAACTTCTTCTCCCGAGAGCAGAACCAATACTCTTCTTTTCCGGGAACCAGATTTTCAGGTTTGTCAGCACAGCAGAGACATTTCAATCCTTCCGGCCCAAGATTATGTGCAGAAATAATCGTCGGATACAGGGAACGAAAATCAAATACCACTATATCTTCATACAATCCAGGTGTCGGTTCGTAGACAAACGCGCCCTGGATAGATTCTTCCATTCTTCGTGAAATCTCGGTATTTTCCGGTTTGTTCGGTGCAACTATTCCAAATTCTCTGGCTCTTTTCAGGATATAACTTTCTACCAGCTTACTAAAACGCATTCTAGTTACATCAAAAGTTGGCAATCCGACAATAGCCGTGAACTCCATCATGTCTGGCAACAGTTTTGCACATAACTTGTATGCTAAAAGGCTATCATGAAGATTATAAGCACAAAATGCCGCCAATTTTTCCGGCTCATGGTCCCAAATGAAGGACAATTTGTCTAAGTCTACCTCGTGCTTTTTATGTCCGAGTAATTCTCGGGAAACTGCATCCAACGAATAGGTTTCTACATCTAAATTCTTCCCAAAGATATTACGGATGAATTTCAGCATGTCAAGATGAAGATAGCCTTTTACTTTGCTTTCCTTCTCTCCAAAGCCAGCTTGGGTAACAATGAAACTAGAATAATCTACTCCTATATCAAAATGAATCCGATGTTTTTGTGCTCTCGCTTGAAGATATGGAAAATCAAATCCATCTGTGAAATATCCAGTAAGAATATCGGGATTATAACTTAAAATTAATTCCTTAACTCGTCTCAATAATGCCGCTTCATCTTCAACCACTTCCACATATTCTGGAAAATGTGCATCCTTCCAGGTAATTACTTTCTGAAACTCTTTTCCATCTTTTTCCACACCATACAATCCTGCCATGAGAATAGGATTATTTTGAAAATCAATCTCAGATGTAGCAGAATAAGTTTCCAAATCAAGAGCAAGGATGCGCCAATCAGGTATAGTTTCTACCTTTCGTTGCTCAACTTTTTCAGCCACAAAAACAGGGACACGCATCCATTGATTTTGCACAAAATTACCGGTAGCAATTACTTGTTGTAGAGGAATAATATTATAATCACGCAAATATCGATGCACATACAAAATGTCTTTCTCGTAACAGGAAACTCCCCAACCTTGAATTTCCCTCGCTAACAGCGGGACTGCCTTAGGATAATTCGCATACACTTTATAGAATTCCTGCTTCTTTCCGAGCAAATTTTTCTCCACTTTTTCCAAACCAATAACCTGTGCCGGTTCAATTCCCGCTTTCAAGCTCAGCGTAAGCACTTTTTCTTCAAACTTAGCTGGATCAATACCTGTAGCAGCAGCGTAGAAAAATGGCTGATAGTGATGTTTTACCGCTACTCTCTGCCCTTCCTTGGTGCGGCCGTAGAAATAGAAAAAAGTTTTCCCTTCCTCTACTTTGTACTCAAAATCATAGGGATAAAATTCTAGTTCCATGTTATCTTAGAAGGTAGTTGTTATATAAGATTTATTGAAGGAAAATTTATTTTTCTGAGTCAATGGTCAGTGAATCTGGAAAAATTCCTGTTGCATCAGTTTTGGCAACATACGTTTGGTCTACTCCGTAGACAACTATCCGCAGATCAAGTGGATATATCTTTTCTAGATCTATTTTCACATCCGATCCTGAAAAAGGCACTTTAGAAGCTATAACTTTTCTCCCTGGGGCAAATTGCGCTACATGATTGGCTAAATTGGAAAAATCTTTTCCACCCTCAGCAGTTGAGCAGGAATTCAGAAAAATGACTGCATCTTTGCTGAAGTTGTGAAAAAAAGAGGCCAGTTCAAAATCCTCTGTGTCGATGGTAAGACCTTCAAGCGTTCCTCTTCCTGAGTGGGTTGCTGGATTGCTTACCCTTGGTGGACCAGTCATTCCTAATCGCAAGGAATCGGAAGAGCCGTGCCCAGAAAACATCCCAAGATCAAAAATGGGGCCTGAAGCTAACCCACTATAAACTTCTTCCTCTACCGACGCTACCACAATCTTAACATCATATCTCTCACGTATATGCTCAAATAATTTCAACGCTTCCGGCGTACTGAATGCGCCCTCGTAACCATCACTGTTTATATCATAAGTGGGATATACAATCAGAGCATTTGGTTTCTCTGTATCCCTAAAATGAAGTATCTCGTCTGCTTTTAATCCTAAAGCGGCAAACTGGGGCAATTGCGCTCCGTAAAAAAAGTTGTGTTGAGATGAATCCCGGTATGAGGCCATCTCTTTCGCATACTCAAGACTTCCACCGTACCAGATATATTTAACAATATCCTCGCAAGTGAAGAAAGGTTCTCGGTTAGAATAGGTGAGTTCTGAAAGATGCTCGGCCTTTTCTCCCAGTTCAACTTCATGCGACAGCCATACTGCTTTCCCCCTGCAGACAAAATAATCTCCCAATGGGTAAGAAAGATTCCCGCCGACATAAAGCGTTTTTGGTTCAAACTCAGGAATATTTTTAACATCAATTTTTCTGAGTTCCTCGGATGCGATATCAAAACGGTAATCGTCCCGCATAGAATAACATTGCGCCACAGCTAAAGTTGGCAGGGATAGCGAAGCGATAGCAAGTTTTTGCCTGAAGTTCATGTTGCTAAAAGAAGATAGTTTTTTATATAAAATTTACTAGATAAAAATGGTGAAAAGCCGCCAGAAACCCTAAGGAATCCTGCGCAAAGACTTCGTCAAATAATTTTCCTTTTGTTCTTTAACTTCAGACTTTGGTTCTTCTTTCTTTTTTTGTTGCGGTTCTTCTTTTTTAGGCTCTACAGTAAGATCACCTAACTTTTTCGCTTCAGGTTCCAACTGTTGAGCAACTATTTCTAACTCCTCTTCCGGGACTTCTTTTGGCGGCCATTGTAGATTCAGCCCATCTCCTTCCCGGCGTGGGATGATTTCGATAGCAAAATGAGGCACTTTCTGTCCTCCCCCTAAGCCATTCTGGACCAAAATATTTGTTCCATGCGGTTCTAAGCTGTCAAAGACCGCTTGACTAACTTTACTAGCCAAAACAGAACATTTCTGAACAATCTCATCAGGTACTAATTCCAGGATAGTAAAATGCTGTCTTGGTAAAATGGTGATCTGTCCAGGGATAAGCACTAAATCCTTAACCACTACGAGAGCCGTATCATCTTCATACAATATTTGCGCTCGGCTATTTCGATCTACAATATCACAATAGTCACATCCCATCTTAACTGAACAATCTGGCAATATCGTCCAGATCGGCTCCTTTTTCCGATTTTTGCTCTTTCGGTTTTTGCTGGGAACTCTTTTTTGGTTCACTCTTTTTTGTTCCCGCGGCTTTTTCCTCTTTTACCTTCGATTTCTTTCCATCCTTAGGAAGAGGAATCCTTTTCCCGCTCACACAGGTACAAGGTTCCCGTGCAGAGCTTGTCGCTGCTTCCCGAGAAAGCCAGACTTTGTTCTCTTCAGGGATATTCTGGGCGAAGGCGCAATTCTGGCGATGATAGCGCTTTGCA
>DATDTA010000028.1:0-7963 GCA_035291085.1 Candidatus Nanoarchaeia archaeon
ACAGATGAAACAGAAGCTTAAAATCCCTAAGAGCAGGCCAATCGCTGATTTTCTTCCGACTATTACCATAACTGCTAAGAACCTAGCTACGGAAATAACTAATTTCAATGTACAAAAAGATGACCTCAAGGGTGAGAGTAATGAATAGGCGGGAAATCGTCTCACCACGGACTAAAGTCCGTGGCTTGAAAAGAGACGATTTCTTAACCCCGCCTATTGTGACATAAATAGGCTAGAAAGCCATTCATCCCCGTCTTAAAAGACGAGGCTTTCTGGTCTATTTAATGTAACCTACAATTTCTCAAAATAAGCAGTAAATTCCTTTTCTTTTACTTTAAAGGAATCAGTGTGTTTATACTTTCTGCCTGGCGCAGCTAGAACAAGATCAAATACCGGTGCGCCTATTTTAAGTTGAATTTCTGATTTTAGAGACAGCAGCATTTTATGCATACCATGACTTACTTTCAAATATAATACGATCTTATCAGTTTTCTGCATGCCTGCTTTCTTACGTAAGTCCTGAACATTTCTTGCCACTTCCCGGGCATAGCCTTCTGCTTCAAGCTCTTCAGTACGTTCAGTGTTTACTAATACCGTTACGTCTTTAAATTCTGAGAGTTGATAATTGTGCGGCGCTTCACGTTCTATGAAGAGCATCTCCTTGGAAATTTCTACCTGCTGGTTATCTATAGTAAAGATATACTTTCCCTTTTTCTGGAGATGGTTGACAATGGTTTGTGGACTATCCAGGGCTAGTTTAGCGATGATTTGTGGAGAGAGTTTACCATAAGCAGGGCCGATCTGGGCATAATCAGGTTTTACTTTATACTGCATTTCTGTACTATGCGCCGCAGTGACTACTTCTTTAGCATTAAGTTGTGAACAGAGGACATCTTGTAATTTTGAAACCACTCCCTTGATAGCAGGATTTTCGCTGATGACTTGGACTTCTTTTACTGGCCACCTAACTCCTAGCTTGGCTTTTTCCCGAGCATGTAAACCAGCTTGAATTATTTCTTGAGCTAGGGAAATCTGCTCCTCTAATTTTTTATTGATTTTCTTGGTATCGGCTTTGGGCCAGGAATAATGCATGATACTTTCTTCTTTTAACTTGAATTGTTCTTTGAGGTTGAGATACATGGCCTCACTGATGAAGGGCGCAATAATGCTAAACATTTTTATCGATTCCAGTAACACTTGTCCAATAGTATAGACGCAGACTTTTTTCTCTTCATAACTTCCAACACTCTTTTCCCGAATCATTTGGATGTACGTTCTGGATAATCCTAAGAATAATCCTTCAAGAGGAGCAATTGTTTCATCTAAGCGATATTCATCAAGCAAACCAGTGATCTCTTTCATCACTGAATGCAGTCGGGAGAAAATATATTTTTCTTCTAAAGCAAAATCCTTTTCTACTGCTGCAGTTTTCAGAGAAAAGGGATTGATTCCTGTTTCTTTGGAAAGAGTGATGAGTAGTTTATGGGTGTTCCATAATACTAAGAGACTGCGGACCTTGGCCTTACATTCTTCCCAGGTGAAGTTGATGTCTTGGCCGGACCTATTTTGACACATATAAAAACGCATTACATCAACGCCATGTTTGTCAATTAACTCATAAGGCGAAATAACATTTCCTAAACTCTTACTCATCTTTTGGCCTTGAAAGTCATTAAGCATCCCATAGACGTAAACGTTTTTGAACGAGTTCTTACCAAAGTAAAGATAAGAGACAATAGAAAGCATACTAAACCACAGACGAGTCTGTTCTTTTGCTTCCGAGATGAAATCGGCAGGGAACCATTCTTTTATTTTTTGGGGATCATTATCAAGACAATTCCAAGAAGCTGTGCCGGCATCAACCCAGACATCAATAACGTCGGGAACGCGATTCATGGCTTGGTTACATTTCTTACAATGAATGGTCACTTGATCTATCCAAGGCAGATGGAGATTTGCGGGAATTTTTCCAGCTTCTTTTTTCAATTCTTGGCGTGAACCAATAACCTTAAAGTTATTACATTTTAAGCAATGCCAGATCGGCAGCGGTGTTCCCCAGTAGCGTTGACGAGAGATAGAATTATCTTTAAGATTGCCAACCCATGATTCATAGGCATTTTTTGCAGTATCAGGAACCCAATGCACACGTTTATTTTCTTTTAACATTTTCTCGCGCAAATCTTCAACTTTGAAGAACCATTGATGAGTTATTCTGAAGACGACCGGATTGCGGCAGCGCCAGCAATGAGGATATTCATGTTCTACTTTTATTTTTTTGAGAAGAGCATTTTCTTTTTCTAATGCCTCAATAAATTGATGATCATTTATTTTTGCTTTCAATCCAGCAAATGGGCCTAGAATTTTTGGAAATATTCCATTTTCAGCGATAGGATTAAATGGCGGAATATGGTAGGGTTTACATGCTTCCTGGTCTTCAGGACCACAGCCTGGAGCAGAGTGTACCAAACCTGTACCGGTACTGGTGTCGACAAATTCTTTGCTGAGAATGACGGTATGCACTTTAGGATGTTTTTTCTTAAGTTCTGCATAAGTTGGAATTATCTTTTCAAAAGGATGTGAATATTCTAATCCTTCCAACTTTTTTCCCTTGAACTCTTCAATAATCCTTACTTCTTCGTTCAGTAAAGAGAGAAGTTTTCCTGCGAGTTCTTTGGCTACAATCCATTTTTCTTTCCCCACTTGAACTTTAACATATTCGATATCTGGTCCGGCCATCACAGCTAAATTGAAAGGAATGGTCCAAGGAGTGGTAGTCCAGATGATTAAGAACTCATCTTTCTTTTTCTTGAGATTAAATTTTACATAGATAGAAGTATCTTTTACTTTTTTGTATTCACATTCGTGTTTGGCGACCGCAGTTTCACAATGCTGGCACCAGGTAAGCACTTTTTCTCCAAAGTATAATCTTTTGTTCTCCCAGGCTTTCTTAATTAACGCCCATTCTCCTTCCATAAATTCTGATTTAAGAGCCATGTAAGGGTTGGAGGTGTCTACGGTAACACCCATACGCTGCAAATCCTTGGTCATGACTTCAGCCATTTCCAGGCAGAATTTCTCACATTCCTGCATGAACTTATCTAAACCGAATTTTTGGATGTCTTCTTTAGTCTTTAATCCAAATTTCTCCATTACTTTATGTTCGGTTGGCAACCCATGGACATCAAAACCGTTTCTATCCCACACTTTGAGGCCTTGCATACGCTTATATCTCAAGGTGATATCCTTTAAAGCGTAGTTCCAGGCATGACCTAGGTGGAATTTACCAGAAGTGTAAGGCGGCCCATCTAAAAAGTAGAACTTCTTTCCTTTCTTGTTACGCTTGCGCAAAGAATCTAGAATCTTATTTTTTTTCCAAAACTCTAGTATCTGCGGTTCAAGCTGTTGGGGGTTATAATCTGGAAATTGCATCTTTACACGAAGTGAGAAGATATTTAAAAAAGTTTGCTCAAAAGAACAAATTATTTCAGAATAAGCACATTCCCGCGCCCTTTCTTGATTTTCTCAACTTTTCCTTTATGCTCCAGTTCTGTCACAATCAGACTTACTTTTGCTTCCGAAAGGTACATCATTTCTTTGCGTAGCTCTTTTTGACTGATCCGGCCATCATGCTTTTTGATGATTTCCAGAGCTTGATCAAGAGATCCTGGTTCTTGCGCTAATTCTTCTTTATGTTGCTCAAGTGTTTTTTTGCTTTCGGCCTTGATTTTTTTTCGGAAGAGCCAGAGCGAGCCATATTTCTTTCTGGTGTAGATGATCCTGCCTAGCAGCGCAGCAAAAATGATTCCAGCAATGACCTTAGACCACAACGGAATGGTCTTTTCTTCAGTATCTAGAGGAAGATCCTGCTCGGTTTCCTGCCATAATTCGTCTTCTTCTACAAAATCGGGGAGCAGGAAAAGGTCAAATATATATTCACCAGTGGGAGAATGGATCTCCACACTTTCGGTTACAGTATATTGATCATTTTTGGCGGTAAGCGTATATTTTCCCGGCGGAAGATCAAAAGAATATGAACCTGTTTTAGCCAGATATTTTTGCTGTGGCTGGGTATTAACTTCCACCAAAACATCTTTCGCGAGATCCAAATTCTCATCATAGATGCTGCCTTTGAGGGTAGCTGCTGAGACTAATGGGGCAATTAGTAAGAACAATATAAATAATGGTAATTTGTGCTTCATAGCCATATATACCCTAGAATAATATAAAAAGATATCGGGAATTACTTCAGTTCCTTTGACTTTTTGCTTTCTACTTTTTTTGGAGCAACTAATTCTTTAAGATCATTTCTTGCATTTTTTGAGGTTACAATACTCTCTCCCAATTGCTTTTCTATGTCTTTTCGTGTATTTCCAGCAACTGTTCCACCCTTTACGGCAATTTGCGTGCTTTCTTGAAAAGTTTTAGGGCCTTCTTTCTTAGAAAACTCAGTAGTGGTGGCTTCCGCAAGCATGTTGAGAACAAGCTCGAGATTAGTCATATTGTCCCGAAGGTTCTCTTTCTTAAGGTCTTTCAATTTCTTGTATTCTGATACTGTTTTTCCTGACCATGCTTTAGTAATTTCATTGGTAAGGATAGCAAAATCAGATTCTTTTTCTATACCAACCCTGTTCCATTCATCAGTAAGTTCTTTCCTCACTTCGATAGTCTTTAACCGTTGATTGACCCATTCTTTTGAGTATCCTTTCTGCAGATAGGTTTTCATAGCCCGATCAAATGCTAGTTCTGGGTCTTCAGTTTCTTCAATTCGTTGATAACCTACTTTTGCTAGCCAAACTTTAAACGGCTCTGCTTTCTTAGAAGGAATAGACTGTACTAATCGTAGAATTTGCTCTGTATCACCAACATCAGTTAGACGAAACTTGCCATCAGGCGCGATCATTTTCAAAGCGTTACAATTTGTAACGGTTTGGTTTCCCTCATCTTTAAGTCTCTTTTTAAGAACCCTCCAATATGTTTGCGGATTTTCACTCTCTGTTAAAATAGCGACTATATCAACAATAGAAAAATACCATTTCTGCTCCTCTTCAATCCACTCTACCTTAACTTTTTTATTTTCAAATAATTTTATTGAAGTTTTCATTGCTAGCCCCCTATAAAGCTTAACTCTAGAATGATATAAAAAGATATCGGGGGAAGAAGGGAAGACTTAGGGTTTGGTAGAAATAGTTCTTTGTATTTTTTTTCTCTATTCCTAATAGAGGCCTGGTTTTTCTTCTGATCTTAGATAAATAAACCCATCTTTATCCTGCCTGATGCTAACTTTTTCAAGCAGATTAAATTCAAGTCCTTTAGATAACCTATCTTCAATTTCTAAACGTAGCCATTGCTTTGCAGCTTCTCTGCAATTATCCTGGTCTGCAATAATGGCCGTTTCTCTTGCACATTCAAACCCTTCTGCCATGGCAATATCCAAGTACATATTAAACTCATCTTTAGTTGCTTTTACCTCATTGACAAACATTACACTGCTAGCCATATAACTAAAAATTCTAGAGAAGTGTAAGCCAGCAAAATGTGCAACGTACCAAGCAGCCTGCCCTTCAGGAGTATTAATTCCCGCAGAAGCTAAATATTGCGTATGTTTCCTTTCATCTTCTTCTCTTGCAGAGGTCAGCTGCGGATTAGGTTCTGTTGCCAATTCTTCCCCAGCACCAGAGATCCATCCATATAAATCTTCTTTTGCAAATTCCTGGATGAATTTATTAAACTCAGCTTCTTCATCTTTTGTAAGAGTTTTTGTAGCTTGATATTGTCCATATCTCCTTGAAGCTTCTGATTTAATTTTATGATATGCCTCAGAAATAATAGCATCCATTTCTGGTGGCATGGTATCGGTTTCTTCATCCATTATAGACTCGTCTAAACTTGAAAGCCTTGATGCAGCTTCTTTTGCCACAGGTTCCAGAATCTCGTATAATTCTTTTATTGCTTTTGCTCCTTTAGGCTGTTCCGGTTGTTTTATAGTTATGTATTTAGCAAAGTTTTTTGCTGCATATAACCAATTAATATCCTTCATTTCTTTTCTTCTAGACCTTTCCATTTTTAAATCTTAGCTTAAATTTTTGAGATTCTATGACCTACGAAATCCCACAGAAACTGGAATACTAAGGAGAAATCGCCATTACTCTCCGCAAAACCACCATAAACCTTCCTAAAGCTTGGTAAAGTATCCTGTAAAGTATTTCCAAAAGTATGTTTAAAAGGAAAAGCGCTTGGTAAAGCATCAACAAATCAAACGGAGGTCACAAAAATGACATCAATAAAACAAAAATTAAGCGCCTTCCTGGTGTTGAGCTTATTTTTACTAAGCGTCTTGCCAGCAGGATTGGCAGAAGAAGGAAGTAACAATGTGGTAGATGTGGAATTAGATGCAGAAGCTGAAGTGGATTCAGACGCAGCTGATGCGGAAGTTAAGACAGAATCTAAAACTGAAGTAGAAACAGAAGATGAAGATTCTGAAGTAGAAGAAGAAACAGAAGTTAAAACAGGGGAAAATGATGGAGAATTTGAAGAAAAAGTAGAAGTTAAAACCAAAATAAAAAATGGTTTAATTAAAAGAGAGATAAAACGGGAAGTTAAGGTATTACAAAACGCCCGGGAACGATTAGAGGGTGCGAAAGAACGCTTCCATGAAGCAAAGGAAAAGCAACGTGAACACCGCGAGAAGGTGTTAGAATTACATAAAAGAGCACGGCGATGTAATGCCGAAAATGAAGATTGTGCTGCCTTAAAGCTGGAATTACGCGTAGGTGTAAAGAATCACTTACTAAAATCAGTACAGGTAGTAGAACGCTCTTTGGAGAAGTTGACCAAAACAGTTGAAAAAATGGAAGACTTGTCTGAAGAAGAAAAGCAAAATGCTCTCGATTTTATTGCTGATTTAGAAGCAGAACTAACTGCACAGAAAGCAAAGATTGACAGCTTTACCAATGAAACTTCGCAAGAAGAAATCAGAGCTGCAATTAAAGACTTGAAGGAATTAAACCAGAAAGTACATAAATTACAGCGAAGATTAGTTGGCTTGTTAGTAAATGCAAAGCTTCATATCTTAGTTGAAAAGCATGCCGATCTTCATACCAGTATGCAAGCACGCATTGATGCATTAGCAGAAGTTGGCGCAGATGTCTCTGAATTGGAAGCAATCCTAGCTGAATTTGATGCTAAAGTAGCTGAATTAGAACAGGATTACGAAGCTGCTAAGCAGAAATGGATGGAAGCAAAGGATGCAGAAGACTTTGACCGCTTCAATCGCGAATTACGAGCTGCTCAGCATGAAGTACGAAAAGATTTGCAGGAAACCAAGAAAATACTGCGTGATTTCCTTCACACCTACAAAGAAGTACAGCAAGAGTTGAAAGAAGGAAGTAAAGACGCTTCAGAAGAATCTGAGAATGAATTAGAAGAAAGTGAAGATTCTGATGAACCTGAAAGTAATACTGCTGTTGAAGCTGATGCAAACGCAGAAGCAACTGCATAGGTGAAGCATAATGAAAATACTGCGAATTTCGGTATTGCTGCTCATCTTAGGAGTTGCTATTGTCAGTGGCTGTAAAGTTGCTCAGGACATCTCTCAAGAACCAGGAACTCTTCTGGCAGAAGGAGCGACTCCGACTGAACAAGCTGTGGATAACGGCTTGAGCGAGTTGGAAGAAATTGATTCCTTGCAAGAAGAAACCGATCTTGGCTTAGACGAGATTGAGCAGATGGAGTTGGAATAGATTTTTATTCCTTAAATTATTTCTTTTTTTCTTGTTTTTTTGGTTTTTTAAAATATCTACAAAAATATAAAAATCGATCTTAAGTCATGAAAGTGCGGGAAAGCGTCTCACCTCGCTCTAAAGAGCGAGGCTTGAAAAGAGACGCACACAATGAGGCAACGACCTCATTGGTGCACAGATGAAGTCGCTGCTTCATCTTGTGCTTTCTAATCCCCGCACTTTGT
>DATDTA010000029.1:0-17510 GCA_035291085.1 Candidatus Nanoarchaeia archaeon
TCAGCTAAGACTAATTTCATATAAAATCCACCCTAAAAGAGGCGAGCCAGAAACCCTTTATAAAATTTGTTGTTGTGAAGTGGTGAGTTGAGGGGTTTCTCGCTCCATTAAAAAATTACAAGAATAACTTTTTAAAGAACCACCCTAAAATGATTATAAAATTACTGGGGGCATAAAAATGAATATTAAAGAATCTTTTAAGAAAACTGTTCTTCCTGCAACAGCTACATTAGTTGTAGGATTGGGTTTGGGTTATGGATTTAGAGCTGACTATGGAAATGCTTGGGAAGAAGCAAACATGGCAGAAGCTCTTTATGGTAGAGAAAAAGCTATAAAATATGCTAAGGGAGAAATACAGGCACTTGATAATAATCCGGTTTCAAGACTAGAATTTGCAAGAAGATGGGGCTTGGAGTTGTATCTTGAAAATCCTGGTAAAGGTCTTGATTGGTATAGAACAATAAAATTTGATAAAATTCAAAACCCAGAAAATTGATTTATTTTTAATTAAATTTAAAGTATATTTTCACTTCAAACTCAACCGTTTCCCATCTTCCATCACATGGGTGTTCTTGAATCCTAACTGTAAAGCCAATTCCGCAACCATCCTACCTTTCGCTGGCTCGGCATGGATAGGAATAATATGTTCCGGCCGTATCATCTCCAGCAGTTCCCGGTGATCTTCCCGCGCCCCATGTCCGGAAACGTGCACATCTCTAAACAACCTAACCCCTTGCGCACGCAATAATTTTTCCATTTTCTGACGATTTTCAATATTCACGGGGACAGGAATCACCTGACAGCTGAAAATGACTACATCGCCCTGCTCAAAGGTAAAATCAACGTCACCTTTGATCATCCTTGTTAATATCGATCTTGGTTCACCCTGATGCCCGGTACAGACAATCAAATATTTTCCCTTGCCTTCTTTTCTGATTTTTTTGAAAATCTTGTCTAACTGATCGCGATGCCGCAATATTTCCACTTGATCGGTAAACTTCACCAAACCAATCTTCTCTCCTGCACGCACATATTTATCTAATGACCTGCCTAAAAAAACAATTTTCCGATTCAGCTTCTTCCCTAATTCAATTATGCTTTTCAACCGAGCTAGATGTGAAGAGAAGGTTGTCACAATCATGGCCTTACCATCACTGGAAACACTTAGCATAGTATCCTTCAGCAATTCCCTGGCTACAGATTCTGAAGGGCATTTCTTATGTTCATGCGCATACAGGCAATTCATGATCAGCAGTTTTATTCCTTCTTTACCTAACTCTTGCAATCGCGCATAATCTGGTTTTTTTCCTAACACTGGAGTATTATCCAACTTGAAATCATTGGCATACATCACTTTTCCATAAGGAGTATGTACGACGACAACTGCGGTCTGAGGAATAGAATGAGTCATGTGCACAAATTCAATGGTAATATTTTTTGAAACTTTGTATGAAGAACCAGCATTCACTACCACGAACTTGTGAGGGATTTCCAAATGATCATCCCATAAAATGCTTTTCAGCACTTCAATGGTATAAGGCGTTCCCAAAACCACTGCAGACGGTGGAAATAATGGCGCAGCATAGGGAATTGCCCCGACATGATCTAAATGCCCATGGCTGGGAACTATTGCCACTACTTTATTCTTCCAGTCATCGATATGTCCGTAATCTGGAACCGCATTTGCTTTCAACAAAGCATTATACGTTTTCGTGCTGGTATCTTCCATGTCTTCGGTGAATTTGACATAATCAAACATGCTTAAACCCATGTCCAAAAGAACAACTTCATCATCAATTTTGACGGCAACACTATTGCCTTCGGTCTTGGTAAAACCGCCGATAGAACAAATTTCAATACCCATATAGTTCTAAGAAAGATTTGTGATTTATAAAAGTTGACGTAAAACTGGGGATATTAAGAAGATAATCTTTTTAATATTTTCATGGCCTCTTTGCTCTTTTCTTTCGGAACAAATAGATGATCATGGTAAAAAGCAGAAACAGCATTAACAGAAATCCCTTCTTTCGCTAAAGCATTAGTAAGGCGAGCCAAGAAACCCACTGCAGCTAAATCAGAATGGACAGTCATGGTAATCAAAACCCATACTCCTTCATATTTGATAGAATTTACCTCAGCATCTTTCCGGTGGAGAATTAATGTTATTCCTTCTTTTTCTTTGAATGCCATTAATGGCTTTACTTTAAGAGCTGCAAGTTGTTTGTCTGAAACTGAGCAGAAAATAAATTCACCCTTAATTAGCTCAGGCTTCATCGATCTCATTAATTGATCTAGATCTTTTATTGGCATAAGATAATGGATGGCTTATGATTTATAAAGATTAGTTTGAATTCTACTATATTCTCAAACATAAGAATTTTTAAAAGGAAAATTCATTTTATTTCTATTATGTTTAAAGAATATACGCTCGGAAGAAAATATACTACGAGGAGTGATCAAGGCCAAGGAAGCATTGTTCAGAGAATTCAAAGGGATTTTCCCGAGATCGAGTGGGAACAGGTAGATAGCAAACATTTTTTGGAATTTAAGTTGGGTTTATTTTCAGATCTTGTAGAAGGAAATCATACTTGGACGGTGCGTTATAAGCCAGGCGTCGTACGATGGCCATATAATTCATACAATAAAGAATCACATAATAGATTGCCATTCTGTTTTTCTGAGGCCATACCTGCTGGCCAGTTTGTGCTTATAGAAGAAGCAGCAGTAGGAGAAGTAACTATTCCAAAGATGGCTGTTGGTTATATTCGTGATTGGCCGGAGAAGCATAAATCAATTGCAGGTAGTGGTTGGGAATCAAAAGAACACATGATCGACGGCCTTTCAGATATTTATGAACCAATTTACGGAAACAGACTTGGTCCAGACGATATCTTGGTTGCATACGCTTTGAAAGATGTTAGTTTATATCCAAAAATTGCCGATAAATGGGAACTGGCAAAAGAGACCGGTCTTTCTGCTAGAAAATGGCAAAGAGAGTTACTTTTAAGCCTGCCGTGTCCAAGAAACGGGACAGATAATTAAAATAAATCTTCTAGAAGTAAATATGCGGGCGGCAGGGATCGAACCTGCGTAGGCACTAAGCCAATAGATGACTTACCTAGAGTTTTGAGTCTATCCCGTCTAGTCTTGCTGTGTAAGCAAATTGACCGCTCCGGCACGCCCGCATAAGGGAGAAAAATCAATGCTTATTATATAAAATTAACCTAAAAATCTAATTCATCCGTTTCAATCGACTCTCAATATCCCGCAGTTGTGTTTCTAATTCATCTAACTCATTATTTTCTGCTGGCTGCGGTTCTGGCTTACTCATCCTCATCGGCTCCCTCATAGGCATAGGCTCTTTCTCTACAGGATCAGCTTCCTTCCGCGGCATTGCCGGTTTCTTTACCATTCCTGCTAATTTTCCCTTAGGGACATAACGCCGTAACTTATTGTCAATTAAACTATTCAGGCTCTTAACATCGTCCCGCAGCTGGGCAAAAGTTTCAACTTTCTCTTCTTGGATCTTACGGAAAGCTTCATACCCTTGCATGAAAATAATTATTTCCCGGAGCGCCTCTAAAATGTCTTTACGTAGATTTTTTGGCTCATGGATTTGAACCATTAAGTTAATACTAGACTCTTTTTTAGTTGGCATAGGGGAAGCCTGTAACCTAGGGCTCTTCATACTTTTCTTTCCTACAGCAACCATCTTTTTACTTTTTGCCATACCTTCAGAATTCCTCGGGCTCATTCAAAGATTGATCAATAAAATCGATCTTCTTTTCCACTTCTGCCAATGCATTTTGCCACATTTCAAGTTGATGATCTTCTTCATTCTTTAAATCATTTACTTTGAGCAAGGTTGCCTTGGCATCTTCTAACTTCTTTCGGATGGTTCGTACTAATTCTAACACTTCTTCATACTCTTCTATTTTTATAAAAACCGGCATCTTTTCGACCATATTCAATCACCTTGAGCTTTAAACAATGTTTTGTCTGCATGAAGCAGGCTGTCATGTAACGATTTCATAGACTTTCGTAACTTATTGAAATTAGCTTCTTCATTGTATTCAGAAACCTCTAAACTTTTGCTGGTTTCACTTAACTCCCAGAGTTTTTTCTTGAGCTCATCCAATTCTCCTAACATTCTTTGATACACATCAACCTTGACGTATAGTTCTTGTCTAGGCATGAATTCAGGAGTAGGCATTGGTCTGGAGGTTCGTGAGAAAGGAAATATCGGTGGTGCAGGAAGCTGATCTTCCATCATGGGCTCTTCTTCAGGAAAAGCTACCGGTTTATCAAAACCCACTGCTGCTTTTACTGATTCTGGTTCTATTATCCTATCTTGAGAAGAAGAAGTAGGAAAACGCAAAGCTTTTTCATCGTAAGGTTTACCCTCCGGGAATGGAACCTTAGGTACTGCTTTCTTCCGTCCAAATAACCAGCCCATAGCGCTTCTAAGTGAAAGTGCATTTAAAAAGTTTGTTTAGTATTGGGGAATAGTAACTACATCATATCTTTTTAAGTTCAGGAATCTATTTAAGGCGCGGCAAAGCGGTTTCTCTATGAATCGATTCTTTGGTTTAAGTGTAGTCATTTTTTGCCTGCTGAGCATGATGATTTCTGCAGATTCAGAAAACAAAACAATTATCTTATCTACCAATTTAGATCAAAATCTGTATCTCAACACCGAATACACTTCCCTTTTCAAAATTGAAATCCAAGACAAAAAACCCTGCACGCCCAAGGATATAGTTACCGTTTCATACAACATCAGCAAAGACGGTTTACTGATAAAAGAAGATTCTTTCTCTAAAGAAATAGGGTGTACCAGCTCTGCTTCGACCGGAAATTTTATTCCATCAGAGGTAGGAAAGTACTCGCTTTGTGGGGTGATTGCTAATTCCAGCATAAATACTTTCTCTTCCCTTCCTTCTTGTACAGAATTTGAGGTTATGAGCACTACTGATATCAGCTGCGATGTCTCTTTACAACTGAAAACAAACCAAACCCTCTTCTACGATAATGAGCAATCTATCAAATTTAAACCAGAACTGAATAATCGATCATTTCCCTTTGTTACCGAATACTGGATTGAAGATTTGTTTGGGAATATAATTAAACCAAAAGTAAATACTACCAACACCAATGAGAAATCATGGAAAACGAATATTGATGAAGAAGATAGGGTTCTTTTCGTCAAAGCAATTCTCTACCCCAGCTGTAATGACTCAGATCAAAGCAACAATGCTGCAGAAAAGATGTTCATTGTCCTGAATAACAGCTCTCTGCTCCCTGCTTCAGACGCTGAAGAAACCCCTGAAAATAATGCCTATATCAATATCACTAGTCTATCTCCTGAAAACCCTTCGTTTGGCGAAACCATCAATGTGGAAATTGAAATCTACAAAAATGCTACGGACAAATATTCTGTTTCCTTATGGGTAGAAAAAGATGAGAAAACCATCAGCGAGAAGACCAAACTTCATCTCAAGAGTAAAAATACTTTATACAAGATGGTTGTCCCGGTGCAGATTGATGCAAATTGTGAAAGTAAGATCGACAGCGGCACGATTCAACTGGTCATTGAAGGACTAGGATTACGGGAGCAAGAAGAATTTTCTCTGGGGGGCTTGAATGAAGAGCTCTGCAAGAAAGCCGATTCCAAACAGAAAAAAGAAGATGAAAAATCCAAGAACAAACCAAATTCTTTCCGAATTCTGGATTTACCTGGTCAAATTTTTCCCGGAGAAGCATTCCGAGTAGAAGTAGAGATACAAAATAGCGAAGATGCTGATTTCGAAGCTTGGAGTTACCTCTATCGCGGCAGCAAATGCTACTCCTGTGCCTCTGGTGAACGTGAAGATAACAAAATTTCTTTTTCTGTTGTTGAAGATGAACCAGAGACAGCGGAATTATTAGTAAAAACAGATTCAGGTCTCGAAGAAGGTGAATATAATCTCATGGTGAAGTACAAAAAAGAATCCCAAAAGAACGCTAAATCCCTTGTGTCGAAAATATATCTTGCTACATCAGAAGAGGAAACAAAAACGGTTAATCAAAGCTTCTCAGTATTATCTGTGGGAAGTTCAGAAAGTGCCTTAACCGCTCAAAAAACCCCTCTAACAGAAATTCCCAATTATCCGGGAATTGTAGTCTATGAATCAAACTCAGAAAGATCTAAAAACATGATCTCCTGGATCTTGGTAATAGCTTTCGGATTACTAAGTTTGGTGTTGATTTGGAAGAGATAGAAAATTTTTGATTTCTCTTGTCGAATGTAAAATAATAACTTTCTTTTCAAATTTTCTTGCTAGTTCTTTATGTTTGATGAAACGGTCATTTCTGTAGACGTAAGCATTTCTCAATAAAAAGAAAAGTCCTTCAAATTTTTTCTCTCTTTGGAAATTCCTTACTATTACTCTTTTAAATAAAACCCTACGCGAGAGGCATAAAATAATCACCAAATCAGCTTTTTGAAAAGCCTGAACAAACCAAGGGCTGCTATGAACTCCCTCAATAATCCATTTTCTTTGGTTTAAGACTAATCTTAATCTCTCGTTTCGTTCTTCTTCGGAGTATTTTATATTATGTTTTTCTTTGTAAACAAAATCGTCTGTAGAATAGAGTGATAAATTAAAAATATTCGAAAGCATTTTGGCAAGGCCAGTTTTTCCGCTCGCAGTGCTCCCCACTATTAAGATCCTATTGTACATGAATTATAGCCAGATTAAAGTATATTAAAAACGTTCCTAAAGTGTTCAGAAACACTTAAAAACCCTCCTAAATTATATCCATTCATGGAAAAAAAGATTCTTTTTAGAGCAGTAATTGAAGTCCTCGGAAAGCCTAAAGAGCATGTCGATGCTTCTCTGAAAGGATACATGCAAAACTTAAAGGAGAAGAAACAATATCAAATAGTTAAAGAAGATTATGCTGACCTTAAAAAGCATGAAGACAGCGATCTATGGATGGCCTTTGTCGAATTAGAAGTTAGGGCTAACCAGGTTGCCAACATTATCGATTTCTGCTTTGATCACATGCCTTCTTTAATCGAGATCATAGAACCAGAAGAATTAAAATTATCCGGGTTAGACGTCTCTTCTTTCCTTAACGATTTGCAGGCCAAATTACATAGTGTAGATATGTTGGCCAAGCAAATGAAGATGGAAAACCAACTTTTAAATCGCAGCCTCAGCGCACTTTTAAGCAACTATATTACTTTACTGTTACAAAAGTCCAATCTCAATGCAGAACAGCTTACCAAGCTGACCGGAGTAAGTCAAGATATTCTTGAAGACTTCTTAGACCGGTTAATTGATCAAGGAAAAATTGATATGAAAGAAGGGATTTACTTTTTAAAAGAAGAGAAACCAGTCGAGGCCAAACATGGACGAGAACGAAAAAAAGGTTGAAGCAGTGCTTTTTGCAGTGGGAAAAGAAATAACTTCCGAACGTATTGCTAGTTTATGTTCTTTGGAAATAAAACAGATAGAGCCTATCATCGAAAGCCTCAGCCAGCGTTATCAACAAATGAGTAATGCTTTGAAAATTGTCAAAAAGGAAAATGGGTGGAAATTGACCGTTCACGACCATTATGTTCCATTAGTAAGCAGCCTGGTATCCAATACGGAACTGGAACGCCCCCTGATGGAAACTCTAGCTGTAATCGCTTGGCGTTATCCGATTGTCCAATCAGAAGTAGTAAAACTACGCAATGCTAAGGCCTATGACCACATGAAGCAATTGGAAGAGCTGGGCTTTGTGGCTAAAGAGAAACATGGGCGAACCTTTAAAGTCAAATTAACCAAGAAATTCTTTGAATACTTTGATTTACCGAGCGAAGAAGCTAAACAGGCTTTCCTTCAAAAAGTACCTTCTGAAGTCTTGAAAGAAGCGGAAGAAGTCGATAAGGAAGCCGATGAAGTAGAACGCTTAACTGAACTTAATAAGAAAGAAGCAGAAGGGAAGGATGAGATAAGTAAAGCGATGACTGACCTGAAAAAGTAATTTATTTTAGTTCATAATGTCTTTTGAAACATTCTGCTAAAGTCCAGCCATCGAAGGGAAGATAAATGCATCTTTTATCAAGAACAGTTCCAAATAATCTTTCACCCAAATCTTTTATCCAAGTTTCCGGCTTCCTTGTCCCAATAAAATCATATAGTTTTACTTCTTGTAACGGTTTTGCGTAAGTTGGATTCCATCTTCTTTTTCTGTCTTGCTGATTATACCATTGTTCCACAAAACCCAGAAAATCAGGAACCTCTATTCCCTGCACTAAGAAAGGTTGTTGTGTTCTTGGATTTATACCAAGGTTTTGAACTGCTTCTAAAGCCTTAAAATATTTTTCATCATCAGTTAACTTTCCTTCTCTCAATCTTCTAAATCCATGTTCTTCATCTTTATCAATGAAGGTTTCTCCTACTCTCCACTCTTCTTCAACATTATTTTTTTCGCCAAAGAAATTAGCGGTCTGCAATAATTCTCCTAAACTATCATATTTCAGCGAAAAAATCGCAGAAAGAAGATTTTTGAACTCTTCCCAATTTTCCATGTCGCAAAAGGCCCAATTTCTAAATCCATAAAATTCATCTAAATCTCTCACATGAGAATACGCAGATTGTATATTTCCTTCCTGTATTAACTGCTCAATATCTTCGGAAGTAAGTTTGTCAAAACCGGCAATACCGGCAGCATGCATAATCTCAGTAAAAGAGGGATCCATGAGTTAATTTTAAACGCCTTTATTTATAAAACTTGTTTACTAATCTGTAGCTCTAAATACTCTCGTCATTTAAGCACTTTTTCACCACAATATTTATAAACCGCCCAACCCTCAAATTTTTATGAATTTATCGACGATAAATCAATATTTTACCTTTCCTTAAAAAAGGCTCAAAAATAAACCAAAAAATGACTCCTTCCGAAGCCCAAAATCCAGCTGAAAATAGCTCCAGAATCGTTCCTCGTGTTATCGAAGAGGAGATGAAAGAGGCATACCTAAATTATGCTATGTCTGTTATAGCCGGCAGGGCCTTACCTGATGTTCGTGATGGGCTAAAGCCAGTACATCGTAGGATTCTTTATTCAATGTACAAAATAGGATTATTTTCCAATAAACCTTTCAAAAAATGCGCAAATATAGTAGGATTCTGTTTAGGTCATTTTCATCCGCATGGTGATTTGTCAGTGTACGATGCGTTAGTTCGTATGACTCAAGATTTCTCTCTTAGATATCCCTTAATCAAAGGACAGGGCAATTTTGGTTCGATAGACGGAGATAACGCAGCAGCGTATAGGTACACTGAGGCAAAACTAAACAAATTAGCTGAGGAGATGCTCAAAGACATCGAGAAAAATACTGTCGAATTCAAAGACAATTTCGATGGCTCACTGCAAGAACCAATGGTGCTCCCGAGCCGCATCCCTAATCTTCTGGTAAACGGCTCTTCTGGCATTGCCGTCGGCATGGCTACTAATATTCCGCCCCATAATCTTAAAGAAGTATGCACTGCACTGATCTCAACCATTGACAATCCTGCCATCAACACCCAGCAGCTCATGGAAATAATTCCGGCTCCTGACTTCCCGACCGGAGGAGAGCTTCTCTGCGGCAGCGAGCTTCTCCATGCTTACGAAAAAGGCCGGGGAAAAGTTACTATCAAGGGTGTCGCTGAGATAGAAGAAGATAAGATTATCGTCAAAGAGATTCCTTATCAAGTAAACAAGTCTGAGCTTATCGAGCAGATCGCCGACCTGGTCAAGGATAAGAAAATCGCCGGAATAAGAAACATCAACGATGAATCAGACCGGGATGGTATCAGGATTGTTATAGACTTAAAGAAAGATGGTGATGCCAATGTCATCTTAAACCAGCTCTATCAGTACAGCCGCCTGAGTACTTCCTTTGGCATTAACCTTCTGGCTTTAGTAGGCGGACAGCCTCGGACCTTGAGCTTGAAAGAATTTCTGGAACATCACATCAAGCATCGTAAGGAGATAATCACTCGCAGGACTCAATACGATCTCGAGCAAGCGCAACAGCGTGTGCATATCCTTGAAGGATTGCTGGTTGCTCTCAATAATGTTGACGAAGTAGTTGCTGGCATCAAGAAGAGTCGTACCGTAGAAGATGCTCGTAACTTTTTAACGGCCACATATTCTTTAACAGTAGAACAAGCTAATGCTATCTTAGATTTGCGTTTGCAGAAATTAGCTTCTTTAGAACAAGAAAAGATCCGCAGCGAACATACTGGCCTGCTGCAGAAGATAGCTTTCTACCAGGAAGTTCTTGGCTCTGAACAAAAAGTGTTTAGCCTGATCAGGGAAGAATTAGAAGAGATCAAGACCACGTATGGTGATGAGCGCCGCTCTACTGTCATGCAGGGCGAGTACGCTGATGTGGATATGGAAGAATTGATCAAGGAAGAAAATGTAGTCGTAACTATGACTAATTCTGGTTACGTCAAGCGCCTTCCTCTTGATACCTACAAAACCCAAAAGCGCGGCGGCAAGGGCGTGAAAGCTGCCGGTATGAAAGAAGAAGATTTTGTAGAGAGATTATACATAACCTCTACCCATGCTTACTTGTTGTTCTTTACCGACAAAGGCCAGGTATATTGGCTGAAAGTATACCATGTTCCGGAAGCCAGCCGGCAAGCCAAAGGGCAGCATATAGCTAACCTGATTGAAAAAGCCAATGATGAGAAAGTGACGGCTATCATTCCTGTTCGTAACTTTAAGGAAGGATATTTATTCATGGCTACCAAAGATGGAACAGTAAAGAAAACCGAACTGCAGGAATTTTCCCGACCACGCAAAGGAGGAATCCGCGCTATCGGCATCGATGAAGGCGATATGTTAGTGGGGGTAAAATATACCGATGGCAATCAAGAAATAATTTTAGCTACTAAAGAAGGTTCTGCTAACCGCTTTAATGAACAAGATGTCCGTTCCATGGGTAGGGCTGCCGGCGGAGTGCGAGGCATTCGATTAGAAGAGAATGACGAAGTAATCGGTATGCTTGCTGCAGAAGAAGGAATGAACATTTTGACGTTGACCGAAAAAGGATATGGGAAACGCACTCCCGTTTCAGAATATCGGTTATGCAACCGTGGCGGGAAAGGGGTCACCAACATTAAAATCACTGATAAAAATGGTCTAGTAAAAGTAGTGATGCTGGTCAATGGTAAAGAAGAAATTATGCTCGTCTCAAGGCAAGGCATTGGTATACGAATTAAATGTTCAGATATCTCTATCATTGGAAGGGCAACTCAAGGAGTACGAGTGATGCGTCTTGAAGAAGGAGATTCACTCGCCGCCGCTGCTCAGATCGTGGTTGAGGATAACGATGAGGCGGTTCAGACAGGATCTCCAGAAGTACAACCATGAAATTTTGCGTTCTAGTAAATTCAGGAATGGAAGATCTTTGCCAGCAGGAATTACGGGAGCTAATTACTGTTTCTGGAAAAAAAAATCCGCAAGTAATTGAATTTGATGCTTCTTCTGAACAAGCTCTAACTTTTTTGTATAATGGGCAGTCTCTGCGTAGAATCATCATTTCTTTGGGAAAATACAAAGACCTCGAACAAGTTGATTTCACGTCGATCGCCTGGAAAGATTTTATCTCCAACTCCTCCTTTAAGGTAGAAGTAGAAAATGTCAAAGGCATCGATAATAGGTTATCAATTTCTAAGAAGATTGCTGGTAAGGTTTTTGCTGCGGTAGAGAAACAAAAACTCTCTTTAACTATAGACTTAAAGAAACCGCAGTTTCTGCTTATGGCGTATTTCAACGGTAAGGAATATTTTCTTGGCCTTGATCTAGCTGGAGAAGAATTACATTCCAGGGCTTATCGCGTTTTTACTCATTCCGCTTCCTGTAAAGGAGATCTAGGATATTATTTTGCCCGCCATACTGGTTACAAACCAGGAAATAATTTATTGATAGGGTTTGTCAAAGATGGGGTCATTGCTATCGAAGCAGCATTGTACGCGAGTAGAGCGCCCGTACACTCAACAAAGAATCATTTTTCGTATACAAAGATGCCTTTATTTCAAGGCACGGAATATAAGCCGTTTTCTATGAATACTTCCATTTCCATTGCTGCTGTTGATGATAATACACAGAATATTACTGCCGCGCGCAAGAATGCTCAAATCGCAGGAATTCGTAAATTCATCAATCTCCAGAAGATCTTGCTCGATGAATTAAGCGGAGCTTTCCATGAACACGAATTTGATCAGATCTTATTTCAAGTCACTACCAAAGACGAGGATAAGCTTAACGAAATGTATCATCAGGTTAAATATTTACTTAAACCGAAAGGAACCTTACTGTTAATAGGTAGAGAAAGTTGGGAAGTATCTACTCCTAGCTTCTGTACGCTTATTTCTGAAGAAAAGGTAGAACGTGGCGGAAATATCTATAAGCTTTGGTTATTTAGGAAAAAGTAGATATTTTTATATATTCTTGTTATTTAAATAGGATTATGGCTAAGGGTGAAGATCTAAGAACGCTGATTAGAGATTATTTTCGTTTTGAAAAACAAGAAATATCGTTTTTAGTCCCGGCCATCCTGCTAACTGCTTTTATGTTTTCTTTTGACAATTGGGGCGAAACGGAATTAGATGTCGCCTTAGGAATGAAAAACTTTTTCCTAGCCTCCGTTATTGTTGCTTTTTCTGTTTTAGTTAGGTTGTCCTGGCAAAAGATAAATGCTCTGGGAAAAGGATACAAAGCAGAATTTAAGGGGTGGTGGGTCGGCTTGATTATCGGACTGATCATCACCTTCCTAAGCAAAGGGAAAATCACGCCGGTATTAATGGGTTCCGTAGTTGCTTCTTTTATGGTAAGGCATCGTTTAGGATCATTTCGATACGGTTTTTCCTATTTTGAAAATGCGTTGATTTCTTTTTGGGGAGTTATTGCAAACCTTATATTATCCCTGATTTTTGCTATAGCTTTATACTTCTTCCCAGAAAATACTTTCTTTCGGGAAGCATTGTTTTTCAATTGGATCATGGCTCTTTGTGCAATATTACCTCTGCCCCAGCTTGACGGGCTAAATATCTATTTCGGATCGCGAGGTTTATATTATTTGGCTATCGTCATCGTAGCTATCGCGGGAATACTTTTATTGACGCAAACTCAGTTAGGATTAATTTTAGCGGTCCTTATTGCCGCAATTTCTGCTGTAGTCCTCCTCCTCGCTAACCCTTAAAATGGTAAAAGTCAGATTAGTCGATCAATGGCCGGAACTAATGGGCCTTCTCTTTGTGGTGATCGGGTTCTTTATCTCAGTGCTGTTGCGCACTCCTGGACTCAGCTATCTCTCTATTTTTTGTAGCGCCTTTTTGGCAGCCAGATTATATTACATCCAACGTTATAAACAGCCGATTCTGCCTTTTGTTCTCATCATCTTAGGTTTTTTAGTGGGCTATGTAGTCGGTAGCTTCTGGGTAAGCCGTTTCTGGACTTTCATTTTCTTTGCGATAGGCTTTCTATTGTCGTATTACCTGCATTTGAAAGGAATTGTCGCAATATTTAAAAGTACGGACTTCATCAAATAGTCCATGAAGGCCAAAATTCAGAAGTACAAGGTAAAAAGCGTCGTGGTCAGCAGAAAGCCCTCGCATAAAGATGAGGAAGTCTGGCATGCTTTTATCGGTTTTTTTGACGAGAATAATCCTCACTTGAAAGGTAAAGTTCCTTTTGAAGTGGTAGAAATCCAAAATGTAGCAAAGGTGAGGATCAACGAACTCAAAAATATTTCTTACTATTTAATGGGTAACGATATTGTTATCAACAATCTGGAAGAGTTGACCATTCAACAAGAAGATGGTGTCGTTACCTTGACTGGGAAGCAGAATTTAGTGAAATAATCATTTTTCTTTATCTTCTCCTAAATTCTTTAATCAGGTATATTCATTATCAGACTAAAGCATATATACTCAGAAGTCTTCACTTTTAGTAGAGGTGGTCAAAAGGATCAAGCACGATATCTATCTTGAGGATCTCCACCAAAGAATCAAGTCGGATTACGATTCTGTCTCTAAAAATGTGCGCTTATTCTCTAAACGCGGCCGCGTCATCGCTGAGATAGATCTGCTGGCGATCCGCGACAAGTCCTGCGATGTCTATGAAGTCAAGTGCAGTTATAGGATAACCAAAGCCAGGAAGCAGTTGCGGAAGATTAAGCGGTTGATGCCGAATGTTGAGAATATGTTTTTCTTCTGCGGCGAGTCAGGATTGTTGAAAGAAGTGGAAACAGAGTAGATCAACTAAGAGATCGGGGTTGCTAGATAGCTTATCAATAAAACACAACCAGATTTATAATTAATCTCTTCTTTTTACCTTGTATGGGAAAATTCTCGGACCTAGGCTTGAAAAAGGAAATAGTAGAAGTTCTGTCTACATTGAATTTTACAGAAGCATTAGAAGTTCAGGAGAAAATAATCCCTTTGGCTATCAGGGGTAAAAATATTGTCTTCACCTCCAGGACCGGCAGCGGAAAGACTCTGGCCTATCTTCTCGGGTTTATCGGTAAGATCAATAAAAAATTAGGCATCCAGATGGTTGTTTTAGTTCCCACCCGTGAATTATGTATCCAGGTCGGAAAAGAGATGACCAGAGTCTGCCAGCCTTTAGGAATTAAAGTGGGAATGTTGTATGGAGGTCGTGAAATAGCCGGAGATTCTATCACCATCAACAAAAAGAATCATATCATGGTAGGAACTCCGGGAAGACTGATACAACATATCAATGCCAAAAGAATCAAGGTCGGAGACGTCAAATACCTGGTATTTGATGAAAGCGACCAGATGTTTGACCACGGCTTTTTTGATGAATGCGTGTATGTAAAAACTCGAGTCAGCAGCGATGCTCAAATCATCTTTTCTTCCGCTACCATCAATGAAAAAGTTAAGGAGTTTATTGAGAGTGAATTGCCTGAATATGAACTATTAAAAATAGGTGAATTGATACCAAAAAATATCGTTCAGGAAAAGATTTTTTGCACTATTCCCGAAAAGAAAGAAATCTTGCTCCGTTTTCTGCAAGAGCATAACTTCAAACGCATCATGATCTTTTGCAATAGAAAAGATAAAACCGCTGAGATCACCAGATTTTTATCAGAGCATCATTACCGCGCCCGGGAATTGAACAGTAATCTTACCCAGGATGAGCGTTTTAACGCCTTAAATCTCTTCAAAGACGGAAAAATCCATATCTTAGTGACCAGTGATGTCGCTGCACGAGGGATCCATATCGAAAAAGTTGATGCGGTAATAAATTACGATGTCCCCACCAAACCAGAATTTTATATCCACCGGATTGGTCGTACCGGCAGGCGCGATAAAAACGGCTATTGCTTGACCTTGATCTGCCCTGAAGACGAAGATCGCTTTAGGAACATTGAGTATAATTATGGGTTGGAGGTAAAGGAAAAAGTAAAATAAGTGGATATTTTCTCCAAAATAACTATTCTAGTAGTGTAGTTTATAAAGAAAAACCCCTTTTACGTTACTACGTAGATTATTTGGAGCAACGAATTTTCTTCGACGATTTAATCAGCAAAAATATGGAGAAATTAAATGGAATATCAACTTGTTAAATATTGTCCTTTTTGTAAAAAAAGATTTCTAGTAGATCGTAAGAAAACGAGATCGACTTATTGTGATCAATGCCAAAAGAAATTCTTGAATAAGCCGATAGAGGATTAAATTACTCGAAAGGAAAATAAACCATCTTCTTTTCTTTTCGAACAATAATGAAAATAAAATCATCAATCATTCCCTTAAAAGTATCGCGTATTTCTCCCATGATGGCATCAAATTCTTGAAAATTTCTAGCTTGGAGTTCTATTTCGAAATCTCTAAATCCAATTGTTCTGTTAATGGTCAGAATGTTTGGATGTTCTAAACAAAATTGTTGTAATTCTTCCAGGCGACCTGTATTGAGGAGATTGAGGTAAGACTTATAATATCTGTATCCTAAAGAAGAAACATCAATCGATGCGCGATATCCCTGAATAACTTTATTTTTCTCCAGATTTTTAATATGGTTCCTTACTACCTGCGGACTGGTATCTAATTTTTGTGCCAGTTCGAGCAGAGACATCCGTGCATGATCAGACAATATTTTTAACAATTTTAAGTCGAAGGGATGAAGCTCTATTTCTTTTGAAGCCCCTACTAGGGTTCCCGGCTCAGTATTTTTTTTGCCAAGCAGAAAAGCTTTAGGATATTGAGCGATGTGGGTGTAAACAACTACCAGATGGTCTTTGATGTATTTTTTGTATTTGCCCATGATTTTATCCCAATAACTGTAAAACTCTAGAATATCTTTAACTGCCATGGCATAGGCAACATCCCAAGACCCTTGGATACTTACAAACCACCATACTTCTTTATCTTTAATGAGATCATTTTCTAACTCTTCTTGCTGTTCAGTAGTTATATTGTGAAGCTTGAAATAAATTCTGATACTTTGATAGCCTAATTTTGAATAATCAATAACCGTTACATAATTCGATAGAATCTTCTGTTTTTCTAATTTTTTAATTCTGTAATCAACAAACTGTTTTGATTTTCTGATCTTCTTACCTATGGCTGTCGCCGATAGACGCGCATTTTTGTCTAACTCAAACAAGATTTTCCGGTCATAAATGTCTATTTGTTCTTGCAATTCAGCCATATTTAGGACAAAAGTAACTTTTAATATTTAAATATTGCTGAAAGTCCTAAAATTAGATAGTTTATTTTATCATAATAGTCGTCCCCTTCTCAGAGATAACATCGGTCTCAGGGAGGAGATATCTATGGAAAAAATAGAATATGGAATTAAAAGAATTACTGAAGTTCCCCACCAATTGTATCATGGTACTTGCAAGGCATTTATAGTGTATGCTTTGCAACGGGGAGGAATGTTTGGTCCAGAAAGCAGCATAAGCTTTACGCCAGCTTTGGATTACTCAAGAATTTTTGCAGAAAGTTGGAAGGAATCCAGAGGATTGCAACGATTACGAGATTTTTTTGGCGAGAGTATAGATGGCGCTATAGGAGAATTATGTGAGCCAGTCATCTTACAGTTTAATGCGCACGATTTAGGGCATCTTACTTATAGGATGGATTGTGGCGGGGAAGAATATTTTGTAGAAAGAGGTCCGATTGATGTTCACAAAGGACGCTTGGTGGATTTAGCTTTTGGTCAAAAACTGTATTAATACCACTCCCCAACCCACTGGACAAACCTCAAATCGCCCAATTCTTACAAATTTCTCAATTTTAGGCGTTAATAACCTTTATTTTCCCGCACTGGACAAGTTCGGCTAAGGTATATAAACCTCCTTCTCTCCTAAACATGGGGTGGTCAACTATGAATAAACTATCTGTATTTGAAGGAAAGGAAATACGTAGAACCTGGAATAACAATGAATGGTGGTTTGTGGTAGAAGATATAATATATGCGCTTACTGATTCTAGTGACCCAAAACAGTATAT
>DATDTA010000030.1:0-9861 GCA_035291085.1 Candidatus Nanoarchaeia archaeon
GTTGCGGCTAGTCCGCCAGCTTCATGGATATGCCCGACCACAGCAAAAGGGATATTATTCTGTTTCATCATTTCTGTGGTTGTTGTATCTCCGACATCTTTTCCGGAGTAAATGGTGGCGGGACCATTTTTTCCGTCAGTATTCGTTTTCCCCGCTCCATGGGCAATTAACACCACTGCATCATCTAGGCCTTCACGCAGTTTTCCTGTTGCTCTGATGAAATCTGGTTTTGCCCAATAACCATCATCAGGGATGAATTGTCTTCCTGGAATCTTAAAAGTTTGATACCCTGGTAAACTTACAAAATCAGCATCATCACCGTCGAAAATTCTGAACACAGTCATATCGATAAGGTTGGAATATTTAGCTGTCATTTCTGATAAAACTGCTTCGTAGTCTGGCTTTCGTTCATGATTGCCTGGAATAACGAATATCGGTAAGTTGGTCTGTGCAAGTACTTCTAATACTGCTTTTATTTCAGCTTTGTCGTCTTTTGTGTCCTTACGACCATAACGTAGAGGTTCGTTACTGGCCATGTCTCCTAAAGAAATAATACCTTCAACTCCTAGCTCTTTAAAGTACTCTGCAAATAGTGTGGCTCTTTCAACTTCTCCATGAGCATCAGAGATCACACCGTAAAGGGCCCGGTTATCTGGATCGGAACTTACCTGGGTAACTTTATTTCCTTCGAATCGGTATTCTTGTCCATTTATTGTTTTTATTTCCGAGACAATTTCCTGTTTAGGTAATAATTCTTTTTTTTCTTCCGATTTAGTGCAAGCTGTTACACCTAACAGTAGAGGAGGTATTAGCTTTAAGAGTAATTTATTTTGTTTCATAAGAGGTGGGAAAGAAGCTGATTTATAAAATTTGCCTCTGGAAAATGACAACAAGTTTTATCCCATGAAATCTATCCCTAATTCTGACTTCATTTCTTCTTTCTTCTTCCCGAAATAGGTGTTTTCTTCGCCGAAGATCTGTTCGGAACTGACTCCAGTAATGATGACCATGGTGCGGACAGTCCTGTCTAAATCTTTGTAGATCTGCGCTCCCCAGATGATTTTTGCTTTGGGGTCAAGACTGCGGGAAACAGTTTCCACAATACGTCTGGCTTCGTCCAGAGTTAAATTCTCGCCTCCAGAAATATTGATCAACGCTCCAGTAGCATTAGAAATATCAACTTCGATTAAAGGGTTGTCTAAGGCTTTCTGGACAGATTCATCAGCTCTATTTTCCGCATCAGATTCGCCTACTCCGATAAGAGCTACCCCTCCTTGGCTCATGATGGTTTTGACATCTGCAAAATCTAAATTGACTAAACCAGTTCTGGTAACGAGTTCTGCAATACCCTTTACGGCATTGGTGAGAATTTCATCGGCTACCTTAAATGCGGTTTGTAATGGCAAGTGGGGAGCAATTTCCAATAATTTTTCGTTAGGAATAACTATGAGTGTGTTCACGCTTTGTTCCATTTTTTCTAATCCGATCATGGCATTCTCAAAACGATGCGATCCTTCCATGGAGAAAGGGATAGTTACAATGCCTACACTCATTATTCCCATTTTTTTAGCTACCTGAGCAACAAATGGAGCACTCCCAGTACCAGTTCCTCCACCTAAGCCGCAGGTAATGAAAACCATGTCTGAACCTTCAATGAGCTTCTTAATATCGTGTTCACTTTCTTTGGCTGCTTCTTCTCCTATCTTAGGATTGGAACCAGCGCCTAATCCTTGCGTTAATTCTTTTCCGATCAGTAATTTTTTGTCTGAGCTGGTGTAGAGTAAATCTTGAGCATCAGTATTAAAGGCAATAGTTTCTACTCCTTTTATACCGGTTTCAGAAATACGATTGATGGTATTATTCCCTGCTCCGCCGCAGCCGATAACTTTGATCCTGGTTTTATGGCCAGCAATCAGGCGTTGCAATTCTTCATCTACTTCAGCATTTGCTTTTTTATGAGAAATCTGTTCAGCATGAAAATCTTCTTGATAATGTCCCATAGTTCCACCCTTTTTATAGAGAACTTTGCAAAATAGTGATTTTGACAAATTAATTATCCAAAAATGCCAAAATCACGGCTATTGCAAAGTCTCTTAGATAAGTTTGCCAAAAAAGATGAATTATGCAAACTTCTCTATAATTATTTCCAATAGTTGGAATTTATAAAGATTATTGCACTGAAAACATATTTATGGGTTCTGTGATCCTTTTTCGGTTTCTTTCTTAAAGAGAATATCCTTCAATCCGGTCAACTGCACTAACTTTTGGGCAAGAATGGTGCTTATCTGTGCTGGCAATTCGCCGGGAAGAGTTACAGTTGCTGCATTTTCTTTTACTTCTATTTTCATTGCTTCGGAAGGCAAACGCAATAAGGCTGAGAGAAAGGCGCTCACTTTTTCGGTTTGGTCAGTAACTTTTCTGCGTACAACAAAAGTATAGGTAACTTCTTTTCCCGCTAATGGGTGATTGAAATTTACAATAACTCGGCCACCGGAAACGCTGGTAACCAGGCCCATTTCGCCATCAATGTCTACTTGAAGGCCAGGATGCGGCTGAACATTATGTTGTTGAAAGGTATTCATAGGAATGATCTTGACTTTTTTCACGTCTCTTTTTCCAAATGCTTTTTCCGGCGCTAAAGAAATGGTATACTCTTTTCCCAACTCTTTGTCAGGAAGTTGTGCATCCAAGCCGGGAAGAAGCTGCCGTTCGCCCACGCAGACAACAGCAGATTTATATTTTCTGTCTTGAGTATGCAGCTTATTTTCTTTAGCTACTTTTTCACTGGTAGTATCAAAAACAGTGCCATCAACCAGTTTTCCGGTATAATCGATTTCTACAAAGTCGTGAGGCTGGATTTTTTCACTCATAGTGATGCTGGTTTGAAGGGTTATTTATAAGTTTTTTTGATTTTTAGTTGAGGACAATAGCCCTGCATATAATCCCCACTTAAATTTTGTAGAAAGTATTTTATTTGATATCCGGCACTACCTGCCTAAAAAATATCACTGGCGGCGGACTTTCTTTCATCCCGCTATCTATTCTTTCTTTCCGTATATCGGTCCGGTCATTAAGGTTCTCTTCTGAAGCATGATAGGTAAAGGTTAAGGATTCTTTGCCTCTGGAATCAAGCGGCAATATACAATCTTGATATCCTTCTCCTCCTGGCCGTTGTTCTTTTCGGTAACGAGTAAAAGTGAGATGTAAGGTGATACCCTCATTCTCTTCCACCGCATCATACCATTCGGTGTCATCAAAGTCGACTTCCTCTGGAAATTGTAGAGATAATTTTAAGTCCATGTGCGTGGTATATCCAGGGTAAGTATTTTTTAACACTTCTAAGGGAGGAACTGATTCTAATTGTAAGAAGTATAGATATTTACGATTACACCAAGTTCCAGGCCCATACACTTTTGGCTCTTCATGTATTTGTGAACCGTCATACCAATTGTTAGGCCAGGCACCATCATCAATCCTGGTTAGGCTATTCAAATCCTGAGTAAATATTCCAGCAGCCTGCTCTTCTGAAGCAGGGATAAACTCTAGTTGTAAGAGATGATTCCAATTAAGTCCTATGTACTCCATCCGATCAACTACATTCAAGGACGAGGGCATTTGTTTTTCTCCCATAAAGGAGGGATCGGTATACGAGATCTTTAGTAATTCATAGCTGCCAGAATATTGAGGAAATTCGGTATATCCACAGCCCAACAATGATTCAAGGGTTACCGTTCCGATAAATGCTAACACGGATTGTTTCATTTCTTCCTCTGTTTTAGAAATTTCATAATTCTCTCTGCTGCTTCTGAAGCAGTTATAGCTGTAGTATCTATAACCAAATCGTATTGTGATTCATCACGATGATCGATGCCGTATAGTTTT
The DNA here is from genome assembly GCA_035291085.1 of Candidatus Nanoarchaeia archaeon. Taxonomy (GTDB): domain Archaea; phylum Nanobdellota; class Nanobdellia; order Woesearchaeales; family GW2011-AR9; genus JACPIL01. The sequence continues at coordinate 3,883 of DATDTA010000030.1, forward strand.
TTGTATCGTTTGGCATCTTCTGTTTCTCTCTTGACAATTTTTTGTTGTACTCTCTTAATAGAATTAACTACTTTTTCATTGCGAGCCCCGCTTTTTTCTCTATCTTGTAAATCTTTCCAAATTCTCTTGGCAGCTGCTTCAGGGTTAACTTTCATGAAGATCTTTACTGATTCAGGGAGAAAAAAAAATTGAACTCTTCCTTCAACCAAAACATCCTGGCTTTGTTGCGCTAATTTTCGTGCTTCATCGCGGGTATTTTCATCAACTTCCTGATCAATTTCGGGATGACTTTGAGCGTATTCAGTAAGTTGTTCGATAGTCATTCCTTTCTGTTTGGCCAGAGTACGTAAGATGCCGCCGATGTAAATTCTTTCTAATCCTAGCTTTTTAACTAAAATCTGGGCAACGGTGCTTTTACCGCTACCGGGAGTCCCAGAAATAGTAATAATCATATTTTTTTTAAAAATTGATTCAAATTAATAAACTATTCTTTTAGTAAATCGTAAACTTTAAATAGGGATTAATTATTCTAGCCTTTGATGTTTGAAAAAAAAGAGGAACATAAGCCTGCGCAAAAGAGTAATATGTGGTTGATGCTAGTGCTTCTGGTGTTTGGAATTTTCTTAGCTGTTTTTGTTATCCGGCCAGGTGTAGTCGGCTATGGGGTTTATCAACAAGTAGAAGGTTCTAATCTAACTGTCGAAGAGTATGCTCAAAATGTTCAACAATTAGCACGCGATCTAGAAGTTACCAAAACTAATCTTTCATCTTATAGTGCTTTTACTGGAGCATTGATAGCTGAAGTTGGAGACACTACTGATCAATTGACTGAATGTAAAGTAGAATTAGAGCGGGGTAAGTCTGATTTAGAAGACGCTCAGGAAACTATAACTGAGAAGGAAACAGAAATCTCTACTCTCAAAAGCGATATGGATAATAAGATAACAGAACAGGTTGCCCAAAAAACTGCTGTTTTGGAAGACGACAAAAGTGTTTGTCAAAATGCTTTAGAGGCGAAAGAAACGGAAGTAACCAATGTACAGGGAAAATATGACTTGTTAGTCAAGAATACTGCCAAAAGCGTCTGCTGTAAAGCAAAAGTCGACAATCCGCAAATTAACTTCTATGATATAGCGGATAACAAGATAATCTGCTTAACCGAAGGAAAGAATGAGTTAACTTGTTAGATTAATTATTTTAGTTAAGAATTAACTTCTGATACTTTTAGAAAAACATTTTTTGTAAATTTGCTGGAAACAAGACGTTTCTTTCTTCAACAGTTATCCTTTTAAAGTAGGTTGCTCCATCATTCATACCATCATTGTACTCTAAAGTAATATCGACCCATCCTTCACTGATATGGGATAATCTTCCTTCTCTACTATGCTTTCGTAGCTCATCCTCAAGAAGTCCTACAAAATTACCTGCCCGTCTTGCAACTCCAGCAAAATATCGTAGAACTTCTTCCACTTCAGTTTTTCCGAGGGAACAACTGCCAGTTGCTCTTACTAAATCCCGAGCAATTTCGCTCTCTCTTGGAACTGGCTCGCCGGTCAATCCGAACATGGTGTCCAGAGCTTTTGTGTCCCTATTCTGATAGGCAGCCGTATACAAACTGGTCGGATGATTCATAGCGTAAATGGTAATCTGATCATCACCAACGTGGATGATTCTGCCTTGTAGTTGTTCGCTCATATGGTCAGAAAATAGATGATTTCTTTATAAGAATTTTGTTTTATTTAGCAAACTTGACCATTTCCTTAGCGGATAGTTTCATAACTGCTTTCTTTTAAGGTTCCTTTTTTGTCTTTAATCCACTGCCTGGTCCAGAAGGTTAATGCTTTAAGTAAACCCCATTCTTGATAGCGGCGCATTGAAGTGATTACTGCGGTATTTATGTATGTATATTCTCCCAGTTGGCGTAATTGTAGAGTTAATTTTCTATGTTCTCGGAGAGTTATTTCCGGATTATATCCTTTAACTTGATGAAATTCTTTTTTTCTGCAAATGAGTGCTCCACTGCAACCTTGGTAAATTTTCAGCGAATTGTATAAATTCTTAAATCCTAAAGCAAGGCGGTACGAAAGCAGAGGCAGATCTGGTTTTGCTTTGGTGGTAGCTACGGCATACTGTCCAGTGAATTTCTCTTTGATCTTTTCTAAACTAGTAGAAGAAAGCTGCGTATCAGCATCTAAGAAAACAAGGATATCTCCTTGAGCATTGAGTGCGCCGGCATTCCTGGCGACTGAAACATTTGGTTTCGGTAAAGAAAGAAGGCGAATTTTGCTGCTACTATTTTTCTTTGCTATCTCTTCAGTCTTATCTGTGCACCCATTGGTAACGATGATAGTCTCGTAGTCTTGCAAGCTCTGTGCTTTGATGCTGTCAATGGTTTTTTGCAGATATTTTTCTTCGTTATGAGCAGGAATGATAATGGAAAAATATGGAACCATTATAGATTCCCGAGAATACGTATTTTAAAGAATTGTTGGGCTGGGAAATATATGATGAAAGAGAATGAAACTTATTTTGTTAATTCTATTAAGCTTCCTATTCAGGTGTCTTTAGCCAATCTTTTCTGGTTGGTGCTTTTGTTGATGGGTTTCTTGGTTCGCTTAATGCTGTTCTTGCTAATTCTAATCTGTGCCGTTCGTTTCTAGCTAATTCAATTGCTCTTGCTTTTACTGCTGGTCTTCCAATGAGATACCCATTTTGTATGGTTACAGATCCATGCCCAATTGCAGCGGAACCATCTTTAATCCTGCCAAGAGCGAGATGTCTCAATATTGGGTTTTCGTATTTACCAATAATGTCAAGATTAACGCTCATTATTTGTTGCGGGAATTCCGTGTTCTCAAGGTCGGCATAGATTCGAGCTAACTCTCCGACCATCGCAACATACTGTTCAACATTAATGTGTCCGCGTCCTACAAAATTCCAGAATTCTTCTACCGCACTATTTTCCGGAAGGTAGCGGTTTGAACTCTCGTCATAAACATATCCCTTTCCATGCAATCTTGCTACTTCTCGGGGAGAGAATTCTTTTACTTTTGGGCCGCGTAGCTCTTCCCATTCTTCATAAGAAAGTTTTAGTCCGCCTTTAGAAACTTCTTTTTCTAAACTCACCATAGTGCGATCTGTGATGATCAAGCCGTCTCCCCATCTAAGAATAGATCTTTTTCTTCGTTCAAATACTTCTTTGCTTAGTACTTCAGTTTTGAGTTGCCGAAGAGCTTCAGAGTCTAAGATTACTTTGATCGTTCTTTGGCCTTCATCTCTGCCATTGTGAGCAAGAGCATCACCGGTATGAGTATAGATGGCGCATTGGTCTGGCTTAGGCTCTGGGAAATATAATTCCATACAATCAGCTGCAGAAAGTGGAATATATCCCCCAAGAATTAGTTCTGGTATTTGTCTGGTGATTGAGCTTGGTTCTTTTCCCGTTGGGAAATAGCAATCTGGTAGCATTGGAATAGTCATAGAAATGATACTTTTGGATCCTTTTATAAACCTTACTACTTTTTGGTGGCGAAAACTTTACAAAGTCAAATAATTAGCAGCCCAGAGCATGCCCGAATCGCAATAATAAAACGGTGTACTAAATGGTTTTCCTTTTTGGTCAAATACTTCTAGAAAATTTTTATGCTGTTCAATCAACCGTTTATATTTTTCTTTGTACTGCTTAGCACGCTCTTTATCTACTTGTTGAAGTGTTTTAACATACAATGGACCCATGTGCATCCAGATGGCGTTACTTTCATAATTGCGTAAAAATATTTCCTGCCAGATGAAGTTAGCTTCTTTTCTGCCTGAAGTATATTTTAATGGAAACGGTTCATCTAAATTAACTTGATGTATTTTTCGCAAGGCGGACTGCAACATCTCTTTATCAGTAATGATTCCTACGGCAAAAGGGAAAAGGTTAGCATCAGCGGCAACATATTTTTGATGACTAAGGTCGTCATAGAAATAATCGCCGTTCCAAAAATGCCGTTTGATTAATTCCGGATAGGAAAATTTTGCAAAAGGATTATCCAGTTTTAGGTCTTTGAGATCCTTTGCCAGGAGCGCGACCATACAATTGTCGTAGCAGGAACTTTTACGCACTGCAAAATCCTTGATGGAAGAAAAATGGACTTCCGGCTTGACCAATCCGGTGTGCGGGTTGATGACTTTGTCGTAGAATTTTTGAATCTCTTTGTTAAGGAAATCTTTGAAGGAGTAGTAAGGGAATTTCGAGACTTTGATACTATGGATAAGCCAAGGCAAGGAGTCAACGGCATAGGTATGAAAATCAAATGGTTTTCCGCGAGGAGTAAGGGCGGTGGTTATTTTATGGTGCTCTTTAAAATGATTTAAAGCATAACGTAAAGTGTGATGAACTTCTTTTTGATGATGAAGATCCAAAAGAGATTTAGTGCAGAGACCAAAGTCTCGAGTCCAGAACTGGGCAAAATTTTCGGTTGAAGTTCTGAGATAACGGCCGTTCCAGCAGTCTTTGATGATCTGCTCGCAGATTTCCTCTGCATCGCCGTCATATTTTTTTGGTAAAATACGGCTTTTCCAACTGGTTGCAAATATTCTTGATCCCTGCGTGAAATAATCAAGTATGGAGGCCATATTTTTATTAGGAGCAGAATGAGTTTAAAAATGTTGTTGGGGAGGAATGGTGATTTATTAAGAACGACGGATCTTATCTTCTAGTCTCCATTCCTTTTCGACTTCGTCTATAGCTTTCATGGCTTCAGGTAACATCTCATCTGCAACCAAAAAATGATATAAAACTGAATTAGCTTGATTAGAATCCATTTTTCGTGCACTTTCCACAGCTACTTCGTACTCAATAGGATCCCAAGACCTGGACTCAATAATTTTAATGAGCTTTTCCTGCGGCGATAATCTTTCATGGTCTGGTCCGAAATATTTTTTAGAAAATTCTTCCAATTCAGATTTGTTGTAAGTCATTTTTATGTTGAGAGATTTATCTTTTAAAAAACTTTCTTAAAAAAGCAGACCCGGGAGGAGAATAACCGCCTGCGGGATACTGAATGTCGCTCAATTACAGCTTACTCATCTTCAGTTAACTCTCTTCATCCTATAGAAGGATTACTCAGGAGCTCATCATAAGATCTTGAGGCTGGATTATGAAGCGGACCCGATGAGATTTGAACTCACAACCTACAGCTTAGGAGGCTTTGGCGAGACCATAGTCCTGTCGCCCTATCCAGGTTAGGCTACGGGTCCGTAAAGAACGTAATTTAAGTATTGATTTAATAAACTTTTTATGATTTTGGTTAAGAATTTCAATACATTAAAGGGGCGATAGCTCCGCACTTTCATGACTTAATAAGAAATTACTTCTAACCCATCAATTTTCGTAAAATGGTTCTTGTTCTTAGTGGCGATTTTGTTTATTCCATTTGCCAAGGCAACGCCGGCAATTAAACAATCAGCCTCTCCAATTTTTTTTCCTTCTTTTGTAAGCATTCCCGAGATCATGCCTGCTTTCAGCGCCGCTTTGCGGTCAAATGGAAGGACCGTCATTTTAGTCAACATGGCAAGTACCTTCTCTAAATGAGGTTGAATTTCCCAGCTTGCAGCATATACTCCATCTATCAATTCAAATACGTTGATTTCTGAAGTAAATAATGGCGCAGAAACCGCCTTGTGGATAATGTTTATAGCCTTTTGATCCCCTCGCAAAAAGTCTATTAAAAGAGTGGTGTCCGCAAACATGCTTTCACCTGATAGGTAGCTCATCAAGTCTGTGTCTGTCCTTTCGTCGTTCTCTTATTCTTTCTTCAATTTTTTTGGCATCTTTCTCGGATAGATCGTTCCAAACACCGGCAAATTCCATAATGCTGCCTTTTGTTAGAGTCAATCTTCTAATTTCGTCAGAGAAACTTTCCCCTGGAGCTTTCAGCGCCTTCAAGGTCCCATAGACATCATCCATTATAGAGATTGTTTTAGTCGCCATAT
>DATDTA010000031.1:0-19189 GCA_035291085.1 Candidatus Nanoarchaeia archaeon
GTTACTGCTTCTTGATATTGAATTTTCGATTCTTTCTTTTTCTGTAGCGGAGCATATAAGTCAAATCTTCGTATCTTTTTCAGGCCGAGCTTTTTTCGCTTTAGCTCGAAGAAACGATGAAACACAGACTGATTTTGTTCACAGACTTTCAGTAATGCTTCCACCGCCTGATCGGGAAGATCGTTAGCCACATTGCGGACATGAATTGGATTTTTATAACTGCGCAAATGAACATTTTCCTCACGCCAGTCATTGACAATATTTTTGTAGATTTCTCCGATCACGTCCTTATGTGCTTGGTATTTGGCCAGCAAAGTTCGATATGCTGCTTCTCTTTTTTTAGCGGAAGGATCACGGACGAAAACTAATAATTCCTCCTGGCGTAATTTTTTCCCTTGGAATTGAAATTCAAGCTGAGAACATAAAATATTATAGATGCTGTTTAAAGCAGAAACACCGGTGGTGTCTTTAATGCTGATAATTTTTTCTTCATTCTCTTGTAAAGTGTACGGTTTATTTTTTCGTATCCTTTCAAAGAAATAATGGTATTTTCTACTTGCACGGATTAATTCTGCAGCTTTGGTTTCTGAGAGTGATTTAAACCAAAGCGTAAAGAACAAGGTACGATTGCCGATCTTAGCTAGAAAAGTGTCCACCCGCGACGATAATGCCGTAGCTTCCTGATTTGCAGAATTTTCGGTAACCTGGAGCTGGGCATAAATGCCTAGTCTGCTAGTAGTAAGGTGTAACTCTTCTAATTGCCTCAGCAGATTGAGAAATTGTGCAACAGAAATTTTTTCTGTTAATGATGAGCGTTGCTTTTCAATGGCAGCAGTCTTCTTTTCAATTTCCTGAAAGGTAAATTCCAAATTTACTGGTTTAATTTCAGAAAGGTCCCAGGAAGAAAGTTGGTACTTCATAAGCAGATGTGATCGTCTCCTTCTTCAAAACAAGTATTGCAGTTAGGGCAATACTCTCCGCGCTCTAAGCGTTTGCCAAAATTATCGCATTCATCATCGCTGCATTTCTTGCAGCCTTGCTTATAATTCTCTACGGTTACCTTGGCCCCGCAACTCCCACTACAGATGTAGCGAATTTCAGACAAAAACATCACCTCTTCGGGAATTAAAGAATCAACTATTTATAAAAGTATTTATCAACTGGATTATGGTGAAAATAAGAATTAACTTCTTTATTTCCTATTTTCTCTAAAACATAACTATTATAAACCATAAATCTAATTCTCCGGTCATGGGTAAAACGAGATACAAGTTTTTCAAGCAAACTGAAAAAATCAGCCAAGTCATTAAAGCTAGTCACGATCCGATCAAAGAATGGCGTGCTGATCCGAAAGGATATTTCCTCATCCGGGTGAATGAGAAGAAAAAAAGAATTGAAGCGGGCTTTTGCACCTATAAGCATATTATAACTAAAATGGTCTATGGCAATAATGCTATTGATATTTACAACACCATCATCCGGCGCAAATTAATCACTAAACTGGAACACGCCGGCTATCTGGGAAAGGAATTGTATAAAGCAGAACTGGCCTTGAAATATGGAAAGAGATATCGACAAGAATTTCCGCTGGAATTTACTGATAAAGTTATGACCAAAATAAAAGATAGTTGATCGGGATTTTATCACCAAAAGCTTTATATAGATTCTTTTTAGGAAAATTGTAAAGGACAAGATTTTTTCTTATGGCGCTAGTAAAAACAAACGATACTAATATTGAAGTGGTTGATGGGCATCCAATTAGAGATGCTTGTGAAGAGCTAGGAGTTTTGTTCGGTTGCCGTGAAGGATTATGTGGAACTTGTATGATCAATATCGTTGAAGGTGAAGAGAACCTCTCTGAATTGACCGAAGAAGAAGTAGCCATGGATCGGGATAGAGAACATCGTTTGGCTTGCCAGGCGAAAATAAATAAAGGAGAAGTTACGATTAAATTTTGATCGAGGAGGCAACAACATGGAAGAAAATAAATTAGAAATTAACAGTAAAGCACCTGCTTTCGAAGCAAAAGCATTTCAGAATGATGAGATTAAAACCATCAAGCTTGACAATTATCAAGGCAAATGGGTGGTATTAGTTTTTTATCCTGCAGATTTCACCTTTATCTGTCCAACAGAATTAGGAGAATTAGCTGACTACTATGAAGAATTTAAAGAACTAGGTGTGGAAGTTTTGAGTATCAGCACCGATACTGTTTTCACTCATAAGGCTTGGTGGGATAATTCTGACACTATTAAAAAAATAAAATTCTCCATGGTAGCCGATCCTAATGCCCAGATCTGCCGCAGTTATGGGACGTATATTACGGAAGAAGGATTAAGTCTACGGGGAACATTTATCATTGATCCCGACGGAGTATTGAAAGCATTCGAACTGCATGACAACAGCATTGGCCGGAGTGCAAAAGAATTGTTACGGAAAGTTAAAGCCGCACAATTCGTCCGAGAACATGGCGGAGAAGTCTGCCCGGCCAGTTGGGAGCCGGGAAAACCAACTTTGAAACCAGGGTTGGATTTAGTAGGAAAAATATAGGAGGACGAAAAATGTATACCCCACAAAACTTTGATCATTTACTTGGATTGAAAGGATTCAGCGAGCAACTCTTACAGAATCATTTTAAGTTGTACCAAGGGTATGTTATCAATACCAACAAAATTCTTGAAGCACTGGCCACGATGGAGAAGGACGGCAAGACTGCTACTCCTGAGTATGCAGAATTAAAACGCCGTTTTGGCTGGGAATTTAACGGCATGAGATTGCATGAATTATACTTTGGCAATATGACTAAAAAGAAAACCGACCTAAGCCAAAATTCACCTCTTTACAAAAAGATGGTAGAAACCTTTGGCTCTGGCGAGAAATGCCATAGTGTCTTTGTTGAAACCGGAAAGATGCGAGGCATTGGCTGGGTAGTAATGGCCTATGATCCGGCGGGAAAGAAACTATTCCATCTCTGGATCAACGAACATGATGTCGGCCATCTTGCAGGGACAGTTCCCTTGCTGATCATGGATGTCTTTGAACATGCTTTCATGCTTGACTATGGCTTAAATCGGGCAGATTATATCAAAGCCTTTATTGAAGCTGTTGACTGGGAAGTAGTCCAGAGGCGCTATGATGAAGCTCAGATGTAGACAAATCCAAAATTAAATTTTTTTTGCGCCATTGGTGGCGGTGCGACGGTTGCTATGCAACCTACTCGGCATCCCGCAGGGAGCAACCCCTGCCTCGCCGCACACCACTATGGCGCAGATGCGACGGGGGCGCGCCCTCCGGGCTGTCGCATAGGGCAAAACATCCATGTTTTGACCGTCTGCCGCCAACAAGGTGGTGTGTTTATGCAGAAAAATAAAAGAAACATATTCGTTACCGATATTAGTACCACAATCCTTTTAAATTAATTTGTACTACTCTACCCTATGGCTAAGAAAGCAGCAAAAAAATCGAAGGTAGCAAGTAAAAAGCTTCCTGAACCAGATGACGACGATGATGAAGAGTTAGAATTACATCCCGCTGAAGAGCAAGGCATTCTACCTGAAGAGACTTCTGAAGAGCATGAATTAGCCATAGATCTCGGTGACGAAGATGAGGACATTTACACTGAAGAAGGCCGCAAGAAATTAGAAGAAAATGATGAAATTGAACCTTGGGAAGAAGGTTTAATGGAAGGCGCTTCTGAGCTAGGCCAGTTAGGCAAAGATGCCCTTACCGGTGCCCCATTAATGGGCGCTGATGAAGTCATTGAAATGGAACTTGATGGCAAAATGTATCGTTTTGTTTCTGAAAAGAATGCTGAGAAATTCCGTAACAAGATGACCAAGAAGAAAGTTAAGGGAAAAAGTAGAGATTAGAGAGTTCTGTAGAGACTTTTCTTTTGATTATCAAATTTAGGATTAATTTTATAAAGAAATGTTGATTTTAAAGCCTTAAGGTGTTCTAGATGTTTTAGGGGATTAAAATGACTAATAAATATACGGAAGAAGGATTGCCTATTATAACTTTGGAAGCCATTAATCAGTATGGTAGAGAAAGTTTTTGTGATTCAATTGGTTCACTTAATGAAAGAAATAGGTTGTTTTCTGAGCAAATTGTTACAACAAATCCTTACGTCTCTTTTTATATGGAGAGATGTCTTGATAATATCGACAACAATCATTTTTGGCTGTTTGTTTATACTGGAATGTCAGGACTTTATCGATTAATGCAGATACAAGAAGAAATTAACGGGAGAGAAGCAAACTTGCCTTTTGTGACTACAGAAGCGATGGATGATTTTGACCGAGAGATTCTAAGCAGTGATCCGGAAAGTTCATTGTTAAAGAGAATTAGAGAAATTGACAGAACCAATAAAGGCGTTTCAAGTCATATGAACATTACTGCTAGCATTTTTACTGGTGGTGAGAAGATATTCATTTATGATACGGCATCAGGACTTTATCGATTAATGCAGATACAAGCCGAGATGGATAAAGAAAAACAACAACATTAAGTAAGAAGTGTAGGATAAAATAAAAATCTCTTAAAACACTCTTCTTCTGCTCTTCTCGCCTTTCAACTTCCGTTTCAAGACATTCTTGGCATTCTCAAAGGTTTTATGCAGTGCATCTTCGATGCGCCAATCGAATTCGTTAACCGTGAAAGTCTGTCCGGGAGCATCCACATGTAAGGAAATGGAATACTTGCGCTCCCTTCCGCTTTTAGTGTGATCCTTAATATGCACCACCATAGAAAATTCATCTTGGATTGCCCGCTGCAACTTAAACGCTTCATTGGAGGCAATTTTTTGCACCGCTTCTTTCTGATGCGCCAATAAACCCACATCATTCAAACCGATAAAACGGATGTTGAAATTTTCTGGAATTTTCATACTTCCTACAAAACGGAGGATATTCTTTAAAGTCAGCAATCCTTCAAACTTAGTTCCATCCATAATCAGAACACTTGACACATTATTCTTAACCATCGCGTTGACTGCTTCAGAAAGCATTGCCCTTCTGCTGCACGTAACTATGTTTTGATTAGTGCTAAATGATTTAACTGGTAGTAAAGCTAGATTCGGCTTATTTGCTTCTGATCCTTTTGAACCGCCGCTTTCTTTCTGAAATTTCATGGAAAACTCTTTGTTTGGGGACCAATTCAGATACTTTTGCAAAAGGTCGCGGAAACTGACAATTCCATAGAGATTCTTTCCTTCAAAAACAGGAACCTGATCAACTCGAGCCTTGTACATTAATTCTGCTGCTTTGCTGATCGGATCTTCTTTGTCTAGTTTTTCTCCTTTTACTAACTTCACATCAGCAACCGTAAATGCTTTTGTTTCTGGAAGTTCTGCCGCTAATTTAACCACATCAAAAGCGGAAAGCACCCCAATAATTTTCTTATTGCTTTCAACTGGGACAAAATCACTATCGGCTTGGAATAAAGTATATGCAGTCTCAATAACATCAGCATGTTCATTAACTAATGGCACACGATGGATGTAATTTCCAACTTTTGCTTTTGAAGTATCAAATCGAGAACGTAATAATCTTTTTTTTTCAATGGTGCCGAGAAATTTGTCTTTCTTAAACACTAAGCCATGTCGCTCTTCATACTTGCGTAATTGCCCGATCATTTCGGAAACGGTCTGCTCCGCATCAAAAGAAAGAAATTCAGATCTTATTGCTGGTGTAATTTCCATGCCAACCACCTCATCGAAGAACAAGAACTTTATAATATTTAAAGTCTTCTGTTTTGCGGTTTAACTTTGCTAAGCTAATTTTTGTTTTGAAGAAGTCACTAAATATTTGAACACCAATGGCGCAATGAAGGTAGTAAACAGAGCCATGATGACTAAAGAAGTAAAGATAGCCGGAGTAATTATCCCTGCCTTTAGGGCTATAGTTGCAATTCCTAATTCTACGTCTCCCTTCGGAGTCAATCCCCAGCCGATAATCAACCCTTCACGAAACGTTTTTCCATTAAGCATTACCGCAACCGCGGTTCCACCCACTGTGCCCACTAAAGCGATGAGAATAAGGATTATAACAAAGAACACATTTTCACCGATAGTGCTAACATCGATATTCAATCCCACCCAGACAAAAAATAAAGGTATTAAAAACCCAAAAGCGATAATGTGAATAGATCTGGCTATATCGTGTTCCTCCCAGTCAGGAATGTGCACATCTTTGAAAATAGTTTGCCGTACTACCATCCCCGCAATCATCGCCCCAATAATAAAACCCATCCCTAATAGCTCTGATAGTGAAGCGATAAGTAAGACGATCAACAATGCTCCCGTAAAGCGTGCGGTGCTCGACTTTTCCCGGTCAAAAAATTTCAGGGTATAGGGTATAAACCATAACCTCGCTACTATCACTAGAACAACAAAAAAGAATAAGCCCAGTATTAAATTCATATGCGGCAAGTCTGTAACTGCCAATTGAAAAAATGAAAGTAGGATACTGACCAAGATTAACTCGATAAGATCATCCACTGCTCCTGCACTGATGATAATGCTGCCTATTTTTGATTTTACTAATTTTAATTCTTCCAGCATCCCTATGGAAATAGATTGAGCACTCACGGAAAGAGCAACTCCGATAATCAGACTGATGATAGTATTAAACTCAAAAACATATTTCATGACCAGGAATCCTAAAACAAAAGGAAGAGTGGTGTTAACTAAGGAGATAGACAAGGATTGGGCTATATTTTTTTTAAAAATAGAGAAGTTTGTTTCTAAGCCCACATAATAGAAGAGCAGAATTATTCCTAAATTTGCCAGAAAGGAAAGAACGTCAAGGTTTTCTTGGCTAAATAAAAAATGGAATCCAGTTAAACCTAAAATTAAGCCTGCTCCTACCTGGCCGACTACTCTGGGAATTCCCAAAATTCTCTTCAAGGCTTCAGAAATAGCAAAAGCAAGCAGCAGCGCAACTAAAATCATAATAAATGGAGAGACCATCTTTTTGAGAGTAGTATTGTTTTAGTCTTTTTTAACGTATCGGAAAAACGTATGTATTAAGTTAGCTCTATCTGAGCTTAATAAAAGCCGGTTTGGCAGAAGGACTTGCAGAAAAGTGAGCTTATTATCTGACATTTTATTTGTCCAAAATGAGATAAAATTCACAATTTTAAGGCTAACTTAATACATACGGAAAAACTATGGTAAACAACAAATAGAAACTATTAAATAACATAAAAACTCTCTATGTTAAATGGCCAATTCTACCCGAGCAGAGAAAGCGGGACTTCCTCCCGGTTCACTCGTACACATCGGTAAACTCAAAAAACACATACCTAAAATTTACCTTCTTGATTACAATAAAGACAAAATTGAAGAAAAGATCGTCAAAAATGTTGAGGAATGTTTCCCGTTTAGGAAGACTTCTACTGTAACCTGGATTAACATTGATGGTATTCATAATCCCAAGATAATTGGAGATCTCGGAAAGGAGTTTGGATTTCACCCCTTGCTTCTGGAAGATATCATGAATACTGAGCAGCGTCCAAAGATGGACGACTTTGAAGATCATATTTTCATCACTTTAAAATTGCTCATGTATAATAACAGCCATATTAATACCGAACAGATAAGTATTATCATCGGAACCAATTTTGTGATCTCCTTCCAGGAGCATGAAGGCGATATTTTTGATCCCATCATAAAGCGGATCCGTGAAAACAGAGGAAAGACCAGAAAGATGGGGCCAGACTATTTGGCCTATTCGCTTCTTGATGCGGTCGTGGATCATTATTTTGTGGTTCTGGAAAGGCTAGGAGAAAAAATTGAAGATCTTGAAGAAGAATCTATCACTAATCCTCATCCTGAAACGATACGCGCTCTGCACCAATTAAAGAGGGAAATGATTTCCTTGCGCCGATACATCTGGCCTCTGCGGGATGTTATCAGTGGAATTTTACGTTCCGGCTCCAAACTGATCAAGAAAACCACTTTAATTTACTTACGTGACGTCTATGATCATACTGTACAGGTCATGGATTCTATCGAAACCTTTAGGGATATCCTTTCCGGGATGATGGATGTCTATCTGTCAAACATCAGCAACAAGATGAACGAGATCATGAAAGTGCTTACTATCATCGGCACTATTTTCTTCCCGTTAACTTTGGTTACTGGAATTTATGGAATGAACTTTGATGTTATGCCTGAACTACGATGGAAATATGGGTACTTTATCGTGCTAGGTTTCATGGCCGTGGTTGCCGGATTTATGTTATACTATTTCCGCAAAAGAAAATGGATTTAGGCCTTTAGACCAAACATTTTTATAGTGATTATACTTTTGTATAACTATGGCCGCCGAAACAATAGTTAGAAAATGGGGAAATTCGGTAGGAGTTATTCTCCCAAAAGAATTGGTTGAAAAAGAACATTTAAAGGAAAATGATAAAGTATTAGTTTTTGTAGTAAAAGAAGCTGATCTTTCCAAAACTTACGGGAGCCTTCATCGCACTGTATCGGGACAAAAATTTAAGGATATGGTGAGGAAAGGATGGGAGAAATAGCAGCGTATTTCTTTGACAGCTACGCTTTTTTTGAAATCATTGGAGGTAACAAAAACTATCTCCCTTTTTCAAAAAACGTTGGCATTATTACTACAAAGCTTAACTTACTTGAATTACATCACGGGCTGTTTAAAATATACGGGAAGGAAATTGCTGATAAATATTATGACCAGTATGTTCTTTTTGCAATTGAAATAGATGATGATATCTTTAAAAAAGCAAGTGCCTTGAAAGCTGTGCTAAAGAAGAAGAAACTTTCCTATGTAGACTGTATTGGATACATTGCCGCTCTTTCACGTGGAGTTAAATTTCTTACTGGAGATAAGCAATTCCAAGGATTAGAAAATGTTGAATTTGTAAAATAACAATTTTCCATTACTAATTTAGTTCGCAAGTATTATATATCATAATAGTTTCCTTCTTCGTAAGGTGATAGAGAAAAAAATTCTCGTAGTGGCTATTTTATTACTGTTACTTCCCCAGACTATGGCTTACGACGAGATTTCTCGACTGGATGACGGAGTAAAACTTAAGAACCAAGCCATGTCCGTAATTATGGTGGCCAGCATTCTGGTTACTGCGCTAGTAATATTAGCAATTATTTCCAAACGAAAACTCCACAATCACAAGCTGATGCTCTTTTTGTTCATGATCATTCCCATTGTAGCCGCAACCTTGTATACTGCCGGCACTACGATTTATTTGAACCAAATATCTATCACTAAAGGTCCAGTACATTGGCATGCTGACTTTGAAATTTGGAATTGCGGAGAGAAAATTGACTTCCTTGATCCGCGCGGACTGTCTAACCGTATTGGAACTCCCGTCTTTCATGAACACAATGATTTCCGCATCCATGTAGAAGGCGTGGTAGTAAAGGAAGAAGATGTAGCTCTGGATAACTTCTTTAATGTGATTGGTGGAGTATTGACGGAAGAATCTTTGGGTGTGTCCGCCAATGATGAAATAACTCTTTTGCACAACGGTGATCTCTGCAATGGAAAGCCAGGCAAAGTGCAAGTCTTCGTGTATAAAGTAATAAATCCGAAAGAACAAGGCAGATGGATTTATACGCAAGAAAAAGTTGAGGATTATACCAGTTATGTTTTATCCCCTTATTCGCACGTACCTCCTGGCGACTGTATAGTTGTGGAATTTGATCAAGAAAAAGAAACTACCGATAAGATTTGCACTACCTATGAAGCAGCCATAAAAAAAGGTGAACTGCATGGCCGTTGAAGCAACCTTGCCGACCTTGATTACTGTCATCACTACTGCGGCGATCGATTCCATCAATCCTTGTGCTATCGGAGTGCTGATTTTGATGATCTCGGTCATGTTGGGAGCTAAGCAGTCCACCAGCAGGATGCTTCTTCTGGGAGGATTATATGTTTTTTCCGTACTGGTAGTTTACTTCTTAGCTGGATTGGGACTTCTTTATTTCCTTTCCACTATTCCTTTATGGATTACCGAATACCTTTCCATCTCCGTAGGCATTTTAATCATCTCTGCAGGAATTTTAGAAATTAAAGATTTCTTTTGGTATGGAAAATGGTTTTCTCTCACCATTCCTGGAAGGTTTGTAGAGAAAATTCATCTGCTCTCCAACCGCACTACCGTTCCCGGAGTGATTCTTCTCGGCGCGTTTGTATCAGCAGTCGAGCTTCCCTGCACTGGCGCGCCATATTTGGCAATCATCACTATGCTTTCTCAATACTTCGACTTCACCGCTTTTTTGCTGCTGATTTTGTATAATATTATTTTTGTATTGCCGTTGATTATAATACTTCTTTTAGTTGCTGGAGGCATGAAATTACAGAAAATAAACGCCTGGAAACATAAAAACAAACCATATATGAGATTGCTGATGGGATTGTTGCTGATCTGGTTAGGCTGGCTGTTGATGCTTATTGCAAATGGCACTATTAATTTTGGGTAAAATATAAGTAGAGAATAACTTTAAATATTATAACTAACTGTAAATAGTTATGGTAAAAAGGGGACAAGTTACTGTTTTTATTGTTGTGGGCATTGTTATTTTTTTAAGTGTAATCTCTTTATTTCTTTTGAGATCACAAATAATAACAGAAGAACTGCCGCAGGAAATAATTTTAACCGGCGAAAATATTAAGAATTATGTAAACTCCTGCTTGGAAAAGACAGCCAAAGAAGCTATTCTTGAGAATGGTCGTTCAGGAGGATATTTTATTCTTCCAGACTTATCCACCGCTGACCTTTACTATAATGTTCCTTATTATTACGTGTTTGAACAAGATTTTTCTCCCACCGATGAAAAAATAGAAGAGGAGATGGAAAGATACATCGATGTATTTCTTGATTTATGTCTGGATAATTTTCAACCTTTTGAGGGACATACCATCACCAAAGGAAATCCAACCACAGCGGTAAGATTTTCTACTACAAAAATTATTGTCACTACCGATCTGCCGGTTGCAATTGAATTAGGCGTATTAAGAAAAGATATTTCATCTTTTCAAGTTGAAGTGCCTGCAGACCAACTGTATCAAAACATCATTACGGCGCGTAAGATCGTTGAAACTTCAAAAAAAGAAATCTGCCTGACCTGTTTTTCTGACTTAGCTAAAGAGAATGATCTGTTTGTCAATATTTTACCTTCATTCAACAATACTTACATTTATGACATTAAAGATAGTAATTACATAATCAATAATGAACAGTATCATCTGAGGTTTGCGATACAATATGAGAGTTAATATAATAATAATATTCGCTTTTGTACTTTTCTTAGCCAATTTCTCGGTAGCCCAAGAGGAACAAACTGATCCTTATACTTTTGATCCAAATGATCCTAGTTCTTTTGATTATAGCAATGGAGATTATTCTACTATCGCCGATTGGAGCATAGTTGATTGGAATAAAATACCGCCTCATAGAATTCCAGAAGTCCCGGTTGAAAATCTAGATTATGCAAAAGTAAATACAGAACAAAGATTGCAGATGACTGTTGATCAGATTGCGCATAATTTAGAGGTTATTGAAAATCTAGCTATAGATGTTGACGAAGAAAAGGCGCGGGAAGCTATCAAGAAAACCTATGGGGTTTCTGTAGCTGGTTTGGACAGTCAAGCTAAAATTGAAAATAATATCCTCAAATCTGATAAAGGCCTATTCGATTTTTCTGGGAAAACCGAGCAGTGGGAGATAGAAGTAAATGTTTATGGGGAAGTTAATGTTTTGAAACCTCGTGCTGTCGATGAAAATACTATCTCACAGCAGGATGATTTTACGTTAACGTATAGCACGGAAGAATTTTTGACTTTTGAGCAAACTGGTATTGGTCCAGAGTTTTTTCAATTCACCAACAAGGATGGGGAAAGATTCTTTTTAGAAAACGGGATGAGCTTTAGGAAAGGACAAGCACATATAAAAAAAGGAGAAACAATTACAGTTCAAAGTACAGAAATACCTTCCAACGTATTCTATAAAATTTCAGCAGTACATAATGACATTAATGTTTACTTCTCTCGCACGGGAGCTCGTGAAAGTAATTATGTTGCCATGTACGAAGATGGATTAGATATAGGAACAACGAATGAAGGTGCGCTTAACGTTATTCCTCAGCCAGGGAATGGCTTGTTTAACATGGTTAAAAGAGAATATGAAAAAGATGCTCAAGGCAAGCCCATACTGAGCAAGTTCCGGTTAGTTCCTGATGATCGTGAAGATACGGAGATTACCGTTTCTGGAGGCGACGGATTAAATGTCAGGTCGAGGAAGGATTCTGGATTGGTTCCTTTGATGGTGCATAAAGACGGCGGTGGCAGGACTTCTATTGAGACCGGACGAATGGGCTTAGAAATAGAAAGCGGAAATCTTCAAGTAATTCCACCGCAGCCATTTCCTGAGGATGAGAGAGAACCAATCGACACGCGTAATAGTGTTGCCTTTGTGCTTGTACCAGATCCAGTATCTTTTGGTGAAAATTACGAGCTTAAAACCAGTTCTTCAAATAGATTTATTCTTTCTCAAGACGGCAAGGAAGTGATGGGCAACAATATGGGCCTAGAAGTTTCTGATGAAATAGAACCAAATATGGTAAAGACCACTGATGACTTAAGAGTAAAGTATCCCGAGATTGACTTTAAGCTAAATCCTTCCCTTGAGGATGAGAACGATGGTGTAATTAAAGTGGAAGGATATACTGAAATCACGGCAAACATGGCACAGGCAACTAATCAGTGGCTGCGCGATAAGCCTGGGATCGAGAAATTTGTTGATAATGTCGATTTTGATTTACGTGAGAATGCATTAGCAAAATCCAAAGCTCAGAGAGTATCTCGTGCTTATACAGTTGGACTGGTGGGCGACGTAACGGTTGAAACAAATATTGTGGATGAAAAAGAGGTTACAATGGGTTTTGGCGAACGAGCGATAGATCCAGCTACGCAGCTTGCACGTCCGTTTAGGGAATTGGAGTCGGTGCTAAATATATTTGATCACGAGTTTGTTCACTTGCTTGATGCAAATGTGCAATATAAAGAAACGCCTGTTTTAGTTTCCTCGGCTAAAAATGCTGTAGAAAGCGAAAGATATAATCTTTTTGATTCTGGCGTATTGGACCAAAAATTTAAAAGTTCCTTTGAAAGCGCTAGAATATCTCTTGGTACATTCGAATCTGAGTACGAATCGAGACAAAATCAAATCATACATCCTCTTCTGCGCGATGAGCAGGTAAAAAGTACACTTAAAGAGATGAGTGATTATTGGGGTGGCGGAGAGAACCTAGCTTCAGCATTAGAGAGAGAAAAAACCCCGCAGGGAATAAGTGATATTGAGGTATTGCTTCGTGCAGATTCAAGTCCAGAAGCTCAAGAATTGTGGAAAAAATGGAATCTGGCAATAGCAGATAAAACAGGGCTTTATCCTTATTCCTTTGACGAAAGAGAACTTTCTTCAACCTACAGCGAACTTCCGTCTCGGGCTCAAAGAGCGAGGAAACAACCAGGCCTGGCACAGCTTGAATTTGATCGAGCAGCAAGCATTTCTCCTCCGCCACAATGGCTGTATGACCAAGCAGCAAAAAGATGCCAAAGCATTGTGGGAAAAGAGTGTCAGCCTTGCGTGATTTATACGTTAACCTGTAAACGGTAAATTCTTTGTAGTCCATCTACTTACGAAAAACAAAATATTTAATAACAACTTTACCTTGTCTTTGATAATGCCAAAAAATGACTTATGTTGCTTTGACAAACATCTTTCCAAAAAATCTTTTTTTAGCGTATTATTAATCTCATTATTCTCTTTGATACTTATTGTTTCTTGCGCTCCGCAGACTACTGATGAGGAATTAGAAGCAGAATTAGAAAAATTATCTGATGAAGACCTAGATGCTATTTTAAAAGAAGGAGAAAGCGAGGAAGCAAAGGCGTTGGCCGGCAAACCCATCGCATATGCGAAAATAAGCGGCGGTTACCAGAAGTTGCCTCAAAAATTTCAGCAAGTGGAAACGGGAAAAGTTGCAAGAATTGCAGCTCAAGTAAAAACAACAAGAGTTCAATCTGCCCAAGCTCCGGTATACGAATTCATACTCGACACTAAAAATTGGAATATTCGCCAAATACGTTTATATCATCGAAACCTTAATGTTGAAAGAAAATTTGAATATTATCCTTCTGCCTTACAGCAGATACAAGAAAAAGATTTGACATTATATCGGCTGATACTGAGGACGGCAGAGAAAGAATACTCAGTACCATTTAGTACCTATCAGGAATTTATTGTTGAAGATTTTGGTGAAAAAGAAAATCATGCCCTCAAATTTGGCAGAGAGGTTAAAGAAGAAATTACTGTTCAGGTCCCTACAGATGCAATTCTTGAAGGCGCAGTTACCTTTTCAATTTTCAACAATAAAGGGGAAGAAGAAATAAAACGAACCTATACTGCCAGAAGTAACAAGTTTATTTATGAATCAGGCTTAGTATATGAATTTTTTAAAGAGAGAGAAGCGTGTAATGACTTAATTGAAGTTATTCCTGGGCACAATAGGGCCGGAGAAGACAGAATTAACCTTATCTTTTCAGGCCATGGATACGGCCAGAGTCTAGCTTTTGTACCCCACCTGCCTGAATTTATTGATTATTCGGGGGGAGGTTATTTAGCAGACATAACTGAAACGATAGAAATCGACGGAGTTAAAACAGAAATAATTACTCCAGAATTAATCCCGGGAATATTTTGGGAAGAGCCATTTAAATCAAACAAGCAGTTTATTAACGTTTGGTATTTAGATGAGGATCTCTCGCTCATTGCACCAGCAGGCATCGATGAAGGGGATTACTTTCAGACGTACTGCAAAGAATTTGCTGAAAGTTATCAATTTACAGGCCAATGCAAACTTCCTAATATGTTTGTAGTCAATCTTATTAATGAATATTGCAGAGGTGTCGCTTTTTTCGGAGGCGATTCGTTTGTTTCTTTTATTCTCAAAAACAAACAAGGAAATTATTATCCACTTTCTAAAGAGGCAAAAGCACGGAGCATCAGGACAGTTATACACGAACTTGGCCATAGCATCGGTTCCTTAAGAGATGAGTACGTTGAGGAAGAACTGGGCGATGCGCATGGTTTCCCAAACTGTGCGTCGAGTGCTGCAGAAGCGGCTTCTTTTGGCTGGGGACCAGCTAGTTATCCGGGCTGTGCATATGTGCAGGAGAACATACGGCCAACAGAAACTTCAATCATGAAATATCAATTTCCTGATGCAGATTTTGAATATGTGAATGAATGTCACTTGTGCTGGGATATTTATAAGATGACTGGTAACTTAAATATTGGTTCAGCATGTTTAGAGAATGATATCTGTTGATAAGAACAGTTGTTTGAGATATTCTTGAATAATAAGAAAATTATGGGGCATCATGAAACTTGTTCTTTATTTTAAGTCTGGAGGAAGGAGTTAAAAAATCATTTCTTCTTTAGTTCAGAAAGTTCAAAAACCATACACCTAATCACATTAGGGCTATCCTTGCCGCCGCAATCTTCAAATAATTTAATATTTTTATTACGGTATTTCTCTTTTAAGCTATTCAATTCATCTTGGTCAAGAGTTAACTTCCCTAGGCTAATTTCATTAACAATTTCCTCTTCTATTTCATCAGGAATGTTGTTGCTATTAAAATCGTAAACTCTCTCAAGGCCAAATTGATCTATATGTGTTAAAACGTAAATATTTATGCCTACTGAACCTGCTAAAAGCACGGTCAACAATATTATCGCAATTTCTTTAAGCATTTTTATATCCTTTTTGAGAAAGATTAACAACATATAAATGTTTTTGAAAAAACACGTATTTCTGTTATCTCAAAACTAGCAATAATACCTATTTTCATTTTTCTCCGCAATCTTTTTAAAGCGTCCCTCAAATAGTAATAAAACCATCGATGTGGGTAGTAGCTTACCTGAAGATGCGTGAAGTAGTAAAAAAATAACAAATTTTGAAATGGAGGCTAAGTAAAAATGTCATTATACAAGCATGTACGTGAAGCGTGGCGAAAGCCACGGCAAAATGCAGAATTATGGAGAGAAAGACTTCTAAGCTGGAAAAAAGAAACAGTTACAGTAAAAGTTGAATATCCAACTCGGATTGATCGAGCGCGTTCTTTAGGCTATAAAGCAAAGCAAGGCTATATTGTTGTCCGTCAGCGAGTTTCTCGAGGAGGTCACACTCGTCCGCAAATAAAAGGTGGCCGAAGACCTAAAAAGTTTGGAATCAGACTTTCCCTCAGGAAGAATTACCAGCTTATTGCCGAGGAACGAGCACAGAAGAAATATGAAAATCTGGTTGTTCTTAATTCCTACTGGGTTGCTCAGGATGGAAAATACGCCTGGTATGAAATAATTCTGGTCGATCCAGATCATCCGGTAATCAAGGCTGATCCAAAAATTAATTGGATCTGTGCTCAGAAGAACCGCAGTAGAGTCTTCCATGGAGTAACCTCTGCTGGGAAAAGAACTCGTGGCATGACTGGCAAGGGCAAAGGCTATGAAAAAGCCCGGCCAAGTAGAAGAGCACACTTGAGATTGCAGTAAGTTTTTTCTTTATTTTTTTCTAATTTTTAATCTTCGATAATTTAAAAGTCATTTAGAATAAACATAGTCGTGATGGTCGTAATCTTCAAAGACGATAGTCTTTGTCGTTTCATCGACAGAAAAAACCAATACGAAACTTCGATCGATATGCACACGTTTCAAATGTTGAAGTGGCGATCGTAAATTCTTAAAATGGTGTGGATTTTCAAGAATCTCTTCTATTTTCTTTTCTATTATAGTCAATTGTTTAGGATTTTTCTTTGCTAACTTTTTCAATATTTTCTCTACACTTTCAAGAAATATGGAAACTACCATATTTCTGAACTGAAAACTGATCGTTGTCAGTTTTCATGTTCCCTGAATTCGTATTGGTACATATTTAGAATGCTCCAAAAAATAATTTATCTTAAACCAAAATGCTTCTTGAAATCGGTTACTTTTATAGTTTTTTCTTTTTGTCTTTCCTTAATCTTTTGGATGAACTCGGGCCGTAATTGCGGTTCAAGAAGATCTTCGCCAAATTCTAAAACTACTTTTTCAATAGCGTCTGATTTATCTTTAAGGCCATATCTAGCTTTGACAATATTTAATATTTGATTCGCTTCATCAGAGATTTGTATCATCGCTTGTACCATATATTTCACCTATACCTGAAATATACATAAAATATATAAATCTTTGCTTCATTTTATGGACTTAAAATGAAAATAGGTAAGTCCAAATTACATAAACCCAAAAGCATTGCCATCAAAGAAGATGTCCGATGGGGATTGTACAGCGAAAACTAAGTTCAATTAAATCTCTTCATTTTAAGCTCAAATTAGTAAATCTTTATATAGGATAATTCCTTCATTCCGGCTGATGTTAAAAAGAGGACAAATTACTATTTTTCTAGTGATAGGAATAGTCATTTTGCTATTGGCAGCGTTGTTCTTTTACATTTTCGGCCAAATCAAAGAAGCGCCTTTGGAAGTGGAAGCAAAGGAGGCGCAAAAAATTCCTGGAGTACGAGGCACATTACAATCTTATGTCGAAAACTGCATCCAAGAAACTCTTGATCCAGCAATTTATTTGCTGGCAATACAAGGCGGCGTGATTTATCCAGAAGACGATGGCAAGATTCTGTTAACAGATTATGGCATCGTAAATTATGCTTGGTTGAATGGAGTAAATGGGCTGTCCAGAGAGAAGATGGAAACAGACCTTGCTGCTTATGTGGAGCAGTATCTTGATTTCTGTTTAGATTTTGAAACTTTTACTAAGCAAAATATTCTGGTAAAAACAGATTATGAGCTCATTACTAGCGAGGTAACTATCAAAGATGCTTCTGTACAGGCTGAGGTGCAATTGCCGACAAAAATTATCTTGCCAAATAATGATACGCTGGAAGTAGAAACTTTTACTGCCGAAGTTCAAAGCAGTCTTGGAAAGACACTTCAGGCCATAGAAGACTTGAAATTTCCAGATCTCAATCCTTCTCAGTTATTGGATCTTCCGTATCAGCCCATGATTTTCCCTTATGATGAATCAGTTTTTATCTATTCTATTACTGAAAAAAGTGGAGAAGCGCCCCTCACTTTCATGTTTGCAGTGCGTAATGATTTTCCTGATAATGAACCCCCATTATTACATTTTATTGCTGACAAAACCTTTCGCGTGGGCGACCAATGGCAGGAAACCTTTAGCGCCGAAGATCCTAACCATAATCCTCTTACCTTTTCATCAGATTCTGATATCTTTTCGGTTAATGAAGATGGAACAATCGATGTACTTGTTAATCAACAAGGTGAGTTCACAATTACCATTACCGTGAAAGATCAACGAGGAGAAAAAGATCAGCAAGAATTCCGGGTTACCGTGCTAGAAGCGAGAGAATGAAAAGAAAAAATCATCTGATTGCAGAACTTTGTTTCATCTTTCTACTGATCACCAGCTCTCTTTCAGCAGCGCAAGAGCCAGAAAATGTGAATCAACTTAGTTTGGAGGAGCAGTTCCTCAAGAATCCAACTGCTGATAGTTTTCAAGCCTTCATGAAGGAAAATCCTCTGAAAGCAGCTGATTACTTAGCACAAAATTACAACAACGAATTTGCTCAGCAGTTTTACGAAGATTCGAAACGCTTGGGAATAAATCCAGAGCTTGATGATAAATATATTTCTGGTGATGGAGACCCAGGAATTAGCACGCAGAATATAGAACATAATTTAGGTGTTGCTGCCACATATTTCACGCAGAAATTTGGCAAGGAAGTAAAAATTGAAAAAGTTCCTGCTGGATTTTTCTTTGATGCGAAAAAAAATAGTTTAATTCTAGGTGAAGCAAAATATCCTATCGGAAGTCTTCCTAATATCGCGGGGGTCAGAGTTACTGCAACAGATGTTATTCTTATACCCGCTGAAACAGAAGGAGTTGGAGAAATCAGCACTACTGGCGGGAAGGAAGGAACATTTTCATATCAGGAAAGGAATCTTATTTTTACAGACGCCAATGGGGTGGAACAAAAATTCTCTATTAAGGGAAAAGAACCCACTAAATTTAATTTTCACCCCGACGGAACTCTCGAAGTTCAAGGACCAGTGAAAGGAAT
>DATDTA010000032.1:0-1216 GCA_035291085.1 Candidatus Nanoarchaeia archaeon
TCCTAACCATCGTGCACTAGCACCAGTGGCTACAATAAGAGTTTTAGTTTGTATTTTTTCTCCGCCTAACAAAGATAATTCAAAACCGCCTTTTATTTTCTTGAATTCAGAAGCGATATCGACTTTGAATCTAGTGCCAAATCGTTCAGCTTGTTTTCTGCACATCTCTACTAAAGCCGGACCTTGTACTCCATCAGGAAATCCCGGAAAATTCTCCACATCAGTAGTTAAAGTCAGTTGCCCGCCATCCTCTGGACCAGAAATCATCAGCGGATGCAGATTAGCCCGCGCTGCATAAATGGCTGCGGTACAGCCGGCAATTCCTGTTCCTAAGATGACTACTTTTTCCATATGAGAATCAGAAAATGAGTAATATTTAAAGGTTTGTGAAATAGGAAATGAATAGAGAAAACTATGGTCCCCCTTGAAGAGGGGGCGAAAAACCTACATTCCCTGTAAAATAAAAGCCCTTATATTTTCCTTTAGCAATTTCTAATTTATATACCCAAGATTCTTCTGCACGTCTGAGTTCATAAAACAAAGTATGAACTAACTTATACTTTACTTTTTTTCCAACTAAAGCATCTCTTTCGATAATATTTAATGCACAGGGAAATTCAACTTTCTCTTGCCCAATTCTTGTATTATCAAGAGTTAAAAAATAACAAGGTACTTTTCTTTCTCCAAATTTACTTTTATAATCGTAACATCCTTCTTCAATCTCTTTAACAACTCCCTCACACTGTGATACAATCTGCTCTAAGAAATAGTCACCATCGTCCTTTTCCTCTTGAGTTCTTGTAACTTGCACGAGAATCTAAAGCCTTGGTAGTAATAAAAATCTTGTGTATCTTAATTCTAAGGAAGGCTAAAAAATAAAAAATCCTATTCCTTCTCCTGATTCTCTAACAAGTAGTACGAAAGTAATCGCACTCCTGAACCAGTTGCTCCTTTAGACAAATAAGGCCCATCCACTGCCCAATAGGCTGAACCAGCAATGTCTACGTGTGCCCATTTGGCTTTCTCCACGAACTTAGACAAAAACACGCCCGCAGTGATTGAACCTGCTTCGTATCCTTTTCCTTTTTGGGAAATGTTATTCAGATCAGAAATCGAGCCATCCATCCAATCTTGATACTCTTCAAAGAATGGCAGCTGCCAAACCCGATCGCCAGAATTATTTCCTGCTTCATGTAACGCATGCAATAAGGCATCA
>DATDTA010000033.1:0-1271 GCA_035291085.1 Candidatus Nanoarchaeia archaeon
TCTAGTTTTCGAATTTTATTCGATAAATTTATAATTGAATCTTCTTTCTGGAAGATTACCCCCTGGATCAATCGACCAGCCCATCTACTCGTGAGGTAGGTAGAAACCGGCTTGAAAAAGAGATGTAATCCTAATAGCAATTAAAGGTTCCCTCTGAACGATCGCCCAAGGCTTCATTAAGGGGCAACCATAAACGAAAAATCTCGCTTAAAGCGAGACTAAAACAGCAAAATACGCGAAAAACAAGTATTTGCTGACTTAGCCTCACTCTAAGTCAAAAACACTACGTACCACGAAAAAAATCTACTATATTTTGTACTACCGAGTATAACGCACCGTTCTCAATCTTTCAAGTCTTATGCTTCTGCGGCGCGTTGAATTCTACAACGTAAAAACTCCCTCTTGGTTACGCTTCGTAACACCTATTTCCTGTTTTTGTACCGCTGGCTGAGAAATATCACTATTTTCCTGAATCGAAGTATGGTCCTTTTTAAGTCGATAATAACTTGAAGGGCCGCCACCAACTTTCTCCACAATACCCTGCTCCGCTAAATGCTGAAGATCATATCGAAGCGTTCTATCGCTTACATCCGGAAATGCAGTCATAAGATCACGAATCCGGCAACCACCAAGAATCGGGTCGAACTTCCGGATTGTTTTAACAATAGCGTCCATACGTTCAGTAACATTAGTTTCAATACCAGATTGGCTTCTCGTGTGAGAAGCTTCTTCAGAAGAGAGAGACTCGAGATCTCTTTTCTTAACAACTTCGTCACGGACAGCTCCAAGGGCAATAATAGGCAAAGCACTCTTTGAGCCAGGGATATCAGAATTTCCGGAGGTAACTAGTTTTAAGCTAGTCCTAGAAATAGGAGAATTCTGTTTTCCGGATTCAGAAGTGCTAAGTTCACGTCTAAAAGTATCAATCTTCTGATAAAAACTATCAGCATCAGATTGACTAAGCTCGTCAGAAATCTGGGCAATCTTAATAAGAATCTCAAGTTGTTCTGTAACCACAGAACCAGGCCTTACAACAAGGTCAATAGCAAGATTTTCCAGTTCAACCTTAAGTCGTGGTCTCGTAAAAGTTTTGACGGCTTGAAAAATGGAAAGACTAAGATCGTAACGTAACATTGCCAGTATTCTTGCACCCGGAAACAGGAAAGTCAAATCAAAAAGAAGGAACGAAAGAAAAAAAGAGACACCCCCTAAAGACCAAAGATAAAAACGTCAGAAATAAAGAAAACAAGTATCATAATTGAGGCAAAAAC
>DATDTA010000034.1:0-1281 GCA_035291085.1 Candidatus Nanoarchaeia archaeon
TCTAGTTTTCGAATTTTATTCGATAAATTTATAATTGAATCTTCTTTCTGGAAGATTACCCCCTGGATCAATCGACCAGCCCATCTACTCGTGAGGTAGGTAGAAACCGGCTTGAAAAAGAGATGTAATCCTAATAGCAATCTAAAAGTTCTCTCCTCCTTAGACAGGTTATTCCAAACTGAGGAACAACCACTATAAACAAAAAATCTCGCTTAAAGCGAGACTAAAACAGCAAAATACGCGAAAAACAAGTATTTGCTGACTTAGCCTCACTCTAAGTCAAAAACACTACATACTGCGAAAATCTACTATCTATATTCTTGTACTACCGAGTATAACGTACCGTCCTCAATTCTTCAAGTCTTACGCTCCTGCGGCACGTTGAATTCTACAACGTAAAAACTCCTTCTTGGTTACGCTTTGTAACACCAATCTCCTGTTTCTGCACTACTGGTTGAGAAGAAATACTGTTATTTTCCTGAACAGAACCACCTTCCTTTTTAAGTCGATAATAACTCGAGGGACCACCGCCAACTTTTTCCACAATACCCTGCTCTGCTAAACGTTGAAGATCGTATCGGAGCGTTCTATCGCTTACATCCGGAAATGCAGTCATAAGATCACGAATCCGGCAACCGCCGAGAATCGGATCAAATTTCCGGATTGTTTTAACAATAGCGTTCATACGTTCAGTAACGTTGGTTTCAATACCAGATTGGTCTTTCGTATGAGAAGCTTCTTTAGAAGAAAGAAGTTCAGGATCTTTCTTCTTAACAATTCCGTCACGAGCAACTCCAAGAGTAATAACGGGTAAAATACTCTTTCCGCCAGAAACATCAGAATTTCCGGAAGCAACCAATCTTAAACCAGTTCCAGAAATAGGAAAATTCTGTTTTTCGGATTCGGAAGTGCTAAATTCGCGTCTAAAAGTATCAATCCTCTGATAAAAAATATCAGCATCGGATTGACTAAGCTCGTCAGCAATCTGAGCAATTTTAATAAGAGCCCCAAGTTGTTCTGTAACCACAGAACCAGACCTTACAACAAGGTCAATAGCAAGATTTTCCAGTTCAACCTTAAGTCGTGGTCTCGTAAAAGTTTTGACGGCTTGAAAAATGGAAAGACTAAGATCGTAACGCGACATTGCCAGTATTCTTGCACCCGGAAACAGGAAAGTCAAATCAAAAAGAAGGAACGAAAGAAAAAAAGAGACACCCCCTAAAGACCAAAGATAAAAACGTCAGAAATAAAGAAAACAAGTATCATAATTGAGGCAAAAAC
>DATDTA010000035.1:0-2135 GCA_035291085.1 Candidatus Nanoarchaeia archaeon
TCTATCTTGTTTTTGAGACTAGAGAGAAACATTTCCTCGTCCTCTATTTCCTGAAGAGTTTTCTCTTCAATTTTCTTTTCCCCACGCAACCCGGAGATGATGATGCGATTACCCAGAAATTCTGTCACCAATACACCGATAGCAAGCAATAAAAGAAAACCAAATACAAGAGACGCTAGTGCCGGTATGTTCAGGAGATCTGACGTCTCCCAAACGCCGCGCCAGAATGATACGATCCCTACCCCAGCGACGAATCCGTAGACAATAGGATAACGGCTCAAGAAACCGCGGATGCGATTCTCAAGCCTATCAAAAAAACGTGCTATTCTAGTCATACTTTAATAATATACTAAACAATGGGAGTTTGGGCGAGTTAGGAAAATTATTCTGGATGTCTTCTCAGACAGAATATACCTAGAAGGGGTAAAAGAGAGGCTGGATTTCATTACTCAATTCCAAGCTGTTTAACCTTTTTTAGAAGAAATGTATCTCTTTCCACTATAAACTTTCCCTCATAGTTATCTGCTTGGTTAGCCATTAATTCAATTGCTTTATCAAGTGAAAGCCATAGAGGCTCCTTAAATCCTTCTACTATTTCATGTTTAGTAAAAGCAACTTCTTTCCTCTTTCCTATTGTCTTCCCAACAAAACAGTAGGAAGTCTGAACAAGACCAGACTCTGTCCTATACTCAACCACTGAACCAAGTTTTCGTATTACTTCTACACTAGAACCAATTTCTTCTAAACACTCTCTACGAAATGCTTCTGTTTTATCTTCCCCTTCTTCAATACCTCCACCAGGAAGTTTGAAGTAGTTATGAGCTGCCACCGGTAGAAGTGCCACATTCTTGTTTCCATCAAAAACTACACCTCTAGCCGCCGATCTAGTTTTAAAAGTTGCTGCTACCTCTTTAGTGACATTGTCTGGATTTAGTATGAGAATTGATTTCATCTTTGGCCTAGAGGCACATAGACAATTATTTTTTTCATATTTTTGGGTGCTCGGAGAGAATCGGACTCTCGATTCTGGTTCCACAAACCAGAGTTTTACCACTAAACTACGAGCACCATTATTTCTTGGATATATTAACCAAGAACTTTTGCTTCTCCACCTTATCATTATGTACTAGATAATGACAATTGTGACATAACCATGCCAAGTTTTTGATATCGTTGTTTAAATGAGTCTCATCAATATGATGTACCGCAAGAATTCTCTTATCTTTAGTGCGGCATCGAAAACACACTTGTACAATATCATTGCGAGTCATTACACTCCTATAAGCACTTCTCCCATCTTTCCAATTCAGATGTTTCGGACCAACATATTGAGTATTCCTCCATTTTGTCTGACAAGACTTACTGCAAAAGAATTTTTGGCTTTTGGAACGTTTGAGCCCAGTGGGAGTTTTATAAACTTCCCCATTGCAAATGAAACAATTGACCTTTTGTCTAGATTGCATTCCTTTATGATGACAGCTTCGGGAACAGTACTTACCCCAACCCATCAATAAATGCGATTTCCGTACGTAGAATTTTTTGCCACAAATTTTACATAAAACAATCGGCATTATTTTTTACTTATCTTATTGCTTTCTCTAGAATAGTGATGAACTAGAAAGTGACAGTTATGGCAGAGCCACATAAGGTTTGTAATATCATTATTCTTCCTATTTTGATCAATATGATGTACCGCAAGTATTCTTGGATCTGCATTTCTACATAGGAAACACTTCTGTTCCATATCGGACCTACGCAGGGCTTCCTTGTAGGAAAACTTACCGCCTTTCCAATTTGGGTGTTTCTCGCGGCGGGATTCCTTGCCATACCATTTATTGCGACAAACGATTGTGCAGAAAAATTTATTATACTTTGAACGATTGAGGTCTTTTAGAGACTTGTAAGCTTTATTCCCGCAATATTCACATTTAATAATTTGCCCCTTCTTTCTACCTGCATGCTGACAAATGGATGAGCAATAATGTTTTTCTGCACTAAGGATATGTGAGGGCTTTCTATAAAATTCCTTCCCGCAATAGTCACATCCAATTATCCCCATTCAGTAATTATATCAAATATGTTAGCACCCTGCACTGTGGATAGTTGAATTTACAAAATCTTTTCTTCTAATACTG
>DATDTA010000036.1:0-5569 GCA_035291085.1 Candidatus Nanoarchaeia archaeon
TTCTCCACAATAACCGCTGCATCTCCAACATAGATCAACGCATAGGTCTTATTCCCGGTCAATTTAGCTTCTATCTTCTTGCGAACCTTCCAATACTCAGCCGGATCAACCGAAACCCGTAATATCACTTTTCTTGCACCATGCTTTTGCAGAGCTGCAATAATCTCATGCTCATCCTGCTTGCACATCTCCACTACCGTAAATGAATTCTTAAAAAAATTATTCTTTATTTTCTTATCGCTGGTAAAAAAAACATTCTTCCCGGAAGAATACAATTCAGTTCCGGTTTTCTCAGACAATTCTGCCAACAGATCAGCTTTTACCACTGCCGGATCAGCTTCGTATAGATACGCCCCGGCTATCTCTGTTTCCTTCAACGTCGCTTCTTCAGCAGAACATAATTTTTCCTTTCCCGGCAATATCACGGTGCTGCGCTTACACTTCTGCAATGTGCCAAAATACAAGGTCAGCCGATTCAAAGCTCCCTCAACCGAGACATACTCTTTTTCACAGTCAAAAGGGATGTCAGTCATCTGTGGCGGAAATTCAATAGCAATATTCTCGGTAAGAGCACCGTATTTTTTCAACAACTCTGAAATACTTGGTTTTATAGTAGCAACTTCTCGTTTTTGTTCTTCCGGCGATCGTTCCGGATCACAAAATACGATATCAACGTCCTTCAATTGTTTCAAAACTTTCTCTGACAGCGCATCACCATGGATGAATTCAATATTCTTCCATCCTAAAACCACAGCATTCTTCTTTGCCAATTCAATCTTTTCTTCATCAATCTCTATCGCATACACTTTCTTACAGGTCTTGGCAAAGGCAAAAGCCTGAAAACCGATCCCACAGCCGATATCAACAATAGTTTTACACTTCAGCCGCTGCGCCCTATATGCTGCCACTACTTCTGAAGTTGCCCAGCGGATATCCTCATCGCGATAATGTAATTTTTTTGCTTTGGAATGCTTTGATAATGCTTTTTTAGTAACCATGTAAGGAAGATGATAATTTTATTTTTAAGAGTTTCCGAAGATTTTGGAGGAAAGTGCTCCCAAACTTTATAAGCAGATAGATAATTCTGAAGATAAAAATTGTTGGAGGTCGAAATATATGAGTTATCTTGACACAAAATATAGAGCACACCTATACGTGGTCTTTCGAATAGGTATTGGAGCATTATTTCTGTTGTTTGGAGTGCAGAAATTATCTGGCTTATGGGGAATGCCCGGCGGAGCAGCTGCTTTTGGAACCTTAGTCTGGGTTGCTGGAGCAGGTGAATTATTAATCGGCGCAGCCTTAGTCTTAGGCGCCCTTACCCGGCTTGCATCGCTATTTGGTATAATTGAGATGGCCGTTGCCTATGTCATGGGACATGCCTTAGTTGGAGGATGGAACCCTATGGTTAACATGGGAGCACCAGCCTTGTTGTTTTTGCTAGCCTTCCTGGTAACCTTCGCCTACGGCGCAGGAAAAGCAAGCTTAGAACATAAAGTATTTGGAAAAGAATTGTTTTGACTCTTTTTCTTTTTTCTTTTTCTTACATAACTCCCCAAAAACTTCTTAAACTCATACTTCTTCTCTAATAGATATGTCTTCCAAAAACGCATTGCATTTTTTGGAAGGCTCAAAAATCACCAAAGGAGATTTTTAATGTCCAGGAAAGAAAAAATCATTGTTTTCAGCGCTCATTCTGATGATTTTGTGATTGGAGCAGGCGGAACAATTGCTAACTATACCCACAAAAACAATAAAGTCCTGGCCATAGTCTTTTCTTACGGAGAATTATCCCATCCCTGGCTGAAACAAAGAGTTGTACAGAAGATGCGTTCCAAGGAAACCCAAGAAGCATCTAAAGTACTAAAGTGCAAATCTATCTTTTATGATCTGCGGGAAGGAAAATTTGCTGAAGATTATAAAGAAAAAGATCTCAAAGCAGCCCTGCTAAAAATCATCGAAAAACAAAAACCGACCAAGATATTCACTCACAGCCATGAAGATCCTCATCCCGATCATCGAGCGGTACATGAGATTACCCTTGACCTCTATAACGAACTGCAATCAAAACCAGAAGTATACATGTATTCCATCTGGAATCCGGTTTCCTTCAAGACCCATTATCCTTCTTTGTACGTCAACATTCGTGAAACCTTCTCCCTGAAACTGAAAGCGCTGTGGAAATTCAAAAGTCAGAAAGTGCATGTGTTATATCCTTTCATCCTGCTCATGTACAAATCAATTAAAGACGGCTTTAAGATGCGCACCACTTTTGGGGAGCATTTCTTCAGGATAAAATGAACCAAAAACCAAAACTACTCATTGTTG
The DNA here is from genome assembly GCA_035291085.1 of Candidatus Nanoarchaeia archaeon. Classification (GTDB taxonomy): domain Archaea; phylum Nanobdellota; class Nanobdellia; order Woesearchaeales; family GW2011-AR9; genus JACPIL01. The sequence goes on from DATDTA010000036.1 coordinate 2,329, forward strand.
CGGACACCTATTATCCTAAAGTAGACGGAACTCTAAAGTTCATTGAAGAATTCTTAAAAAAAGCAGCTGGCAGTTTTGAGATCTCCCTCCTGGTTCCAGATTATGGCCTACATAAAGGAAAGAACGTAACGTATATCACTGTCTCTAAAATCTGGAAAGTTTCCGGGTATGCTAACCTTAAATTCTCTCCTGCAAACCTGCACAAGATAAAAAAAGCCATTAAAGAAGCTGAGCTGGTTTTTATCCAGGGTCCGGCCATGATCAGCTATCTCAGCCTCTACTATGCCCGCCATTATGGAAAAAAGACTTTTTTCTACACCCACACCATCTCCTGGGAATTATTTGAAAAATTTTTTCCAAAAATATTCAAAAAGCTATTTTATAGTCTCATCAAAAAAATATCCATCGCCTTGTACAACCGCTGCGATCATCTTCTGGTCCCGTATCATGAATTAAAAGAACATCTCAAAGCGGAAGGCGTGGAAACTGATATTGCTGTCGCTCGCTTGGGAGTTGATATCGATGTTTTTAGTCCGGCTGCTGACCGCCGCTTAAGCAAAAGCAAACTACATATCGATGCAGACAAAAAAGTAATCGGCTATGTGGGGAGAATCTCCAAAGAGAAAAATACTCACCTGCTATTAGAAGCGTTCAAGAAACTAGAAGATCAAGAAAATATTTTCTTGTTATTGGTCGGCGATGGACCAAAAAAACAAACGGAAGAATTCCGACAAATTAAAAATTGCAAGGTTACTGGTTTCGTGAATAACGTCCAGGATTATTTGAAAGCCATGGACATCTTTGTCATGCCCAGCCTGACCGAAACTACTTCCCTAGCAACCTTGGAAGCCATGTCTACGGGAATTCCCGTCATAGCTACTCGAGTAGGCTTCATTAAAAGTTATCTTCTTAAAAACCACAACGGCCTATTTTTTCCCAGAAATAGTTCTACCATGCTTTCCGTTAAAATAGGTAAATTATTGAAAGATCGCGAATTACGCGAACAGCTTGGCCAGAATGCCCGCAAGACTGTCGCCTATGGCTTTTCCTGGGAACGATCAATTAACAGAATTAAGAGAATCTTGTTGAAGGAATATTATAACTGATTTAACTTTTGTTCCAATTCATTTACTTTTCTGGACATGACTTTTCCTTGTTCGAAAGAACTGCGGGCTAACGAGCCAGAACTTATCACCAAAAAACAATAAATTAAGCTAGCAATGGTCTCGTTCTCTTGCATCCTCTTGTAGACCATGCCCCCACAAACTAGCATTGCTACTGTAAATACAGCTGCCGAGTAATATTCTTGTTTGCGTACTCTTCTATAATCCTCTATACTGTCCCCGCCCATATCTATTCCCTTAAAGCGCTGTTTAAAAATATTTCTTCAGTAATCAAAACATATACTTATATAGCCCATCAGCAAAATGTTTAAAAAGATAAAGTAAAAAGTCTTTTTGCATGGACAACTATGTGTTTGACGAAGACACAGATAGCACGGAAAAAGTCCTCGAAGACAGCTTGGAATCTTCTGAAGAAGGTTTCATGCGTGGTTATTCAGACGAAGAAGAGGCTGATGAATGTGCTGAATGTGGCTCCGCCGTAAGTGAAGAAAAGAAGATAGAAAAAGAGGTTGATGGTGAAAAACTAACCTTCTGCTCAGTATCATGTGCAGATGAGTTTGAGGAAAATTCGTAAAGCTATTTTTGCAGAGCTTTTTCAATTTTTCCTAAAGGCCAGCAGTTAAGTAGATGCTTCTGTTCTAACCATCCTCGCCTAGCCATATTTACGCCGAGGAAATAATAAGGTAAGTGGGAAACATCATGAGCATCAGTACTTAAGGCAAATCTACAGCCCGCCCCTACACCTGCTTTAATGCTTTCCCCTGGAAGATCCATCCTTTTTGGGGAACTATTAGCTTCCAAGAAGACACCATGCTTTTTGGCGCTTTCAAATACCTTATCTAAATTCAAAGCAATCGGTTCACGTTCCTGCAGTAATCTATCAAAAGGATGCCCAAGAATATTTACCGGATAATCACTGAGTGCATTGCAGACCCGTTTGGTCATCTCTTTTTCTTTCAGGTTAAGTGCGACATGTACTGAAGCAATTACCACATCTAATTTTCGTAACTTCGAAGCAGATAACGGTAATGAACCATCTTTTAGGATATCTATTTCTACACCATTAAACACTTTAATTCCCACTTTCTTCTGTACTTTTTCAATCTCCTGCAGATATTTTCCTAGCCTTTTCTCAGTTAGTGGGTTAGTTATGCCTACATGCCCAAAATGATCATTAAATGAAATAAATTTAAATCCTAACGCTTCTGCTTTTTGCGCCATTTCTAGATGCGAATTATGACCGTCACTCCAAGTAGTATGGTTATGAAACACCCCTTTGATGTCTTTTGTGGTAACCAACACAGGTAATTTTCCCAATCGTGCTGCTTCAATCTCACCCCTATTCTTTCGCAACTCCGGTTCAATAAAACGCAACCCTAACTTTTGATAAATCTCTTCTTGAGTTCTACCAGCAATCCATCTCTTGTTCTTAAGAGCAGTAAGACCGTACTCATTCAAAGTCCACCCTTTTTTTAAGGCTAATTTTCGCAACTCCACGTTATGATCCTTATTGCCGATAAAATACAACAAAGCTGCTCCATACTGCTTTTCATTCACTACTCGCAGATCGACTTGCATCCCATTACTCAGCCGCACTGAACTCTTGGTTCCGCCTTTCGCCAATACTTCTGTTACATCTTTCATTTTAGTAAAGACATTCATTACTTTCTCAGGCTGTGATGAAACTGCCAAAATATCTAAATCACCAACCGTCTCTTTTCCCCGCCTAAATGATCCAGCGACTTCTACCTTCTTGACAAAATCTTGTTTTGCTAACTCTTTTGTCACCATTTCTACGATTGGAATAGCATGGATATATAGAAATCTGGACGGCCTCTTCTTCAGCAATTCAATACCATGTAGAAGTGTTTCTTCTGTCTTTTCGCCAAATCCCTCTAACTCTCGAACTTTATGCTGCTTCAATGCTTTTTCCAGACCAGATATATCCTTAACCCCTAATTTCTTATAGAGAATCCTAATCTTCTTCGGTCCCAGATTAGGGATCTCATTCAAGCCTTCTACATCAATCTTAACTTCCTTCTTCAGCTGTTCATAATACTTCAGCTTTCCGGTCTCGATTATTTCAGCGATCTTTTCTGCGATATGCTTTCCTACGC
>DATDTA010000037.1:0-8688 GCA_035291085.1 Candidatus Nanoarchaeia archaeon
TAATTTTTTTAGAAGTCAAATTTCATGTTACTGGGGAGGTTATGTAAGTCCTTTCTTTGAGATGAATAACAAAGAAAGAATTGAGGAACTGTTTAAGCCACTAGCTAAATATCAGTAAAATTATTTCATCTCTTCGATCTCTACTTTTCCGTTCTTAGAACGAACAGCATATTCCCTCTGTTCGGTAAAACGGCACATGCGAGTAACCCATTCGGGCAGTAAAATTCTTTCTCCACGAAAAAGTAAATGAGTAATTATCTCCTGGGGAGTTTCAGTGTTTCCATCTAATTGTAATTCTTTCATGACTTTGTCGGTAGCATTCTTTTTTCCGGTGTTGATATTTTCTTCTGTTTTACGATGAAGAAAGCTGGCGATTTGATCGGGAAGGTTGATGCCAGTTACTTCTCCTAATCCCTGTAATCCGGGAGAGATATTGGCTTCAATTACTAATGGTCCGGTTGGACCTTCTAAGATGTCTACGCCGCAAATGTCTGCCTTAAGTGCTTTGGCGGTAGCAAGCGCAAGGTTGATAGTTTCCCGATTAAGTTGGACTGGTTCGCCTTTACCGCCAGCATGGATATTAGCTCTTTTCTCTTCAGTCTGTGCTTTTCTTCGCATGGCGGCAATAACTTTTTCTCCCACTACTAAAGCGCGAATATCTGTTCCGTTAGTATCAATATATTCTTGAATAATAAAGGGCTGATTCAACGCTCCTAAAGCGTCGAGTAATGAAGAAGCAGAACTAATAGAATCAGCAAACATCACTCCCTTCCCCTGAGTACCTTCTGGGAACTTCATGACGATAGGATAGTTTACTTTTTTGAGCAGTTCTTTTCCGGCTTCGACTGTTGAAGTGATATACGTTCTCGGCATAGGCAAGGCGTACTGTTGAAGGGCGAGATGGGTTAAGAGTTTATTATGTACGGTCGTAAATGTTTTTGCAGGCAGCGGCATATATGCTACTTTTCCTTCCAACATGGACGCAATAGAGCACAATAAGTTTGCATAACGAAATGATCCTTTCACATACACGCAGTCATAATTTTCTAAAGGTTTTCCTTCGTAGAATATTCCGCTTTCTTTTCCTAAACGCACCTCGATCTTTTTGAGGTCGAGCATATCAACTTGTTCAAAGTATTTCTTCATTGCTTCAGTGGTCATCTCTGAACTTTTACTTCCTAAAGAAATAAGAGCTGCTTTCATCTTGTTTCTGCCTTCTTCGAAGGATCGATGAGGAAATTGCCTCTTTTGAGCACGTTTTGTCCTAGCAGCATTCTATAGGTCATATGACTTCTATCGGCTAAGGTGAATTCTTCTTCGATGTCAATGCCTTTTAGGGTAACTTTTACTTTGATAGTTGGCCTCTTTTTTATTCCTGAAGCAGACTTAACTACTTTTGAACTAACCACTGGACCTAGCTGTAATTCCCCGGCAAGAACGTAATCAATAGAAGAGGAAGTGGCTCCTGTATCTATACGAGCTATTACTTTTGATTCTTTTTCCTTGCTTCCATGGACAGTAACATATTCTGTCAATCCTAAAATGACTTTATCCATAAGAGTAGTATTTGAACGTTTTTTAAAAGATTTGTGTTTGCTTTCATCGGCACAGTTCGAAAAGTGAGTGATTTTGCTATTTTTGTCAAAATTTGTTCGAGAAGAATATATTTATCACTCACAAAACGGATTGTGCCATCGAAGGATCAAATATCTAAAGAGATGAAAGCTTGTATAAGAGGAATTATTGATAATGATTTTTACTTTGTTCTAAACAAAAAGACGCCTGAATTGGGTGCTTGGTTCGCGAGTAAAAATCTTGTTATAGACCTATATTACTGCCTCTCTATTTTAGGACTAAACCCCAAAATTACTTTAGATAATAAATACTACAACTCTAGCGCAAAAAAAGAATTAATCAGGCATAGAATCAGAATTTGGAGGAAAAACGATATTAAGACGTGGTTTGAGGAAATTGGCACAAACAACCCAAAAATTTATAAAAGATATCTTAAGTTTATAGGACCAAGCCCCGGTGGTGTAGAGACTTAAAACTTCGAGTTTTAGTCTGCATAATCCGGACTATCATACTGCCCTTTCGAGGCGGGAAGCAGAGAGCTTCCGAGTTCTCCCTGCAGGAGAGAGGCGGTGACCCGGGTTCGAATCCCGGCCGGGGCGCTTACTTTCTATTCCCCGTTCCTGCATCGTGGGAACAGTGATTACAAGGTTCTTGTCCGGCCAGGGCACTTCTTATTTCGTTGCGTTTAATGATACTGGTTCTCTTTCACAACCAATAATATTTAAATAAGTGTTTCTTCTTTCCTATTTAACGAGGTGATATTATGTACGAACAATTGTTTCTGGTGGGAAGGGTATTAGTGGGAGGCTATTACGTCATGAGTGGTGCCAATCATTTTTTAAAATTAGAGATGCTGACTGGATATGCTAAGTCAAAAAATGTTCCATTGGCAAAATGGGCAGTCTTATTCTCGGGATTGCTATTGCTGCTGGGCGGAGTAAGCATCTTAACCGGAGTATACCCACAAATAGGTGTGCTTTGTATTGCGGCATTCTTTTTAGGAGTAACTTTCAAGATGCATGATTTCTGGAATGCACCGAAAGAACAGCAGATGTCTGAAAAGATTAACTTCATGAAGAACATTGCTTTGCTGGGATCGGCCTTGATGTGGTTAGCGATAGCAACTCCTTGGCCGTTTAGTTTGATGTAATTTATTTTTTATTTTAGTTTCTTTTTTATTTAACTTACAATTTAAATCCTTCTTCTTCTAACAACTTCTGCTGCCACTTCCGCAGACAATTTTTATTCCCAGCAAAAATAACCTCGGCCATCTGCTCTTTGTTGATAATAAGGTGTCCTTTTATGCCTGCCTTCTGAGCGATTTTCTGCTGGGTTTCATTTAATTTTTCAAATAATGCTTTTTGTTCTGTTGTAGAGCGTTTTTTTTCTTTAATTGGAATATTTACTATCTCTTCTTTTCCTTCCTCGACAGCTTTGCTGAAAAGCTGATGTTCCTGACGGACAATTGGATGCACTCCGCGTACCTTTTCCCAGTGCGGCGGATGGAGAGCATATTCTTTCAAGCGGTTATTGTTGAGAATAAAATGAACTGGCCGATTGACTTTCTTGGCCATTTGCTGGCGCAGCAGAAATAATCTCTTGAGGGAGCCCAATTGTTCCGGAGTTAATTCACGCGATCCGCGTACATCTAAAAAAGTTTGTTCTTTGTAGGTTAAACCGGCATTTTCCACGGCAGTAAACTCTTCCTCTGCCCACAATAATCGTTTCTTTTCTTGCAGCTCTTTTTTGAGCAGATCGCGCAGCTGGATAAGGTAAAGCGTATCATTTACAGCATAGGAAAGCATCTGGGTGTCCAACGGTCTTTTGGTCCAATCGGCCATTTGATATTTCCGCTCTTTTTCGATGCCTAAATATTCTTTGAGCAGATCTCCTAAACCAAGATGTTCTTTTCCTAACAACAAGGCAGCAATTTGTGTGTCAAAAATGTTTCGTGGACGAGAGGCAAACTGTTCATGAAGGATACGGAAATCAAAGCTGACATCATGAAAGATCTTTTGGATTGAGCTATTCTCAAGAGTATCAATCAGGGGAGCAATTTCTTTTAATTTGAGAACATCAACAATCCAGTTTTTATGGAGATCAGAAATTTGAATTAGTGTAATATAAGAACCATAATGATGGAGGTTATTTTCACATTCTAAATCTATAGCTAATTCCTCTGAGTTGCGCCATTCGGCAGCTGCCTCCAACAATCCTTCTTTGGTATCCACATAGGTAAAAGAGACCATGGGGTGAAGATTATTTATGAGTATATATAAATGTAGCTTTACTGGATAATATGGCTACATATTCTAAGCTAGCATCCCTTATCTAAAGATTTATATTCTTTTATTCTTGTTCTTAGTTATGATGAATAGTTTTTCTCTGTATAAGATATTTCTTTTCTGTTCTCTTATCATTCTATTGTCTGGGTGTACGCCGGGAGCTGATCCTCTTGGAAAAAATAATACGGTGTTAAATAACTTAAGTGTAGCAGAAATGAACGATACCCTTAATGTTCCCCTACCGGATAACAATACCGTTAATTATTGCCATGATTTTTGTTCTTTTGTTCAGGGTGGGGAGAATGATAAAATTGAATATAATCAGAGCAGCACGTTATTCATGTGTTCCTGTTCTGATTATGCTCATGAACTGGCGGTGAAATCAGAAATAACTCCTCGCGATCTTCAGTTATACAGCCAAAGAAAAATATGGTGGGCGGATACGCCCATAACTTATCAGGTTATGAATGAGGATGATTGTGGAGAGTACGAAACAAAAAAAATAGAAAGGGCTTTTCAGAAAATTACTACTGCTACTGAAGGAGTAATTACTTTTCAGAAAGTTGCCGATGCTGATGCGAATATTGAAATTACCTGCAAATATATCAAAAATTGTTATCATAAAAAGATTGATATTAATAAGGAAGAAAAAGTAATTTATGAATATGAATCCATCTGTGCTCATGCTGCTGGTTTTGCCAAAATAACGAAAATGGAGGGTTTTGTTATCAAAAAGGCGACCATAGATTTGATAGGTTTAGCTGGTTTTTCAGAAACAACAGGAACAGGCGCATCTGGTTTTTATGTGGGCAGTTGTGGGCATCCGTCAGTAGAAGTTCATGAGATATTACATACTTTTGGATTGGGTCATAGCAATAATCCTGGAAGTATTATGTATCATCAAGCGGAGTTAGTGCCGTTCACAGTTCAGCAAGAAGGTGCTTGCATGGGTAGCGATAAGAACATAGATGAAGAGGCCAAAGAATTGTGGTCTATTTATGGACATAATTAATTCTAGTTCTAATTGAAAGTAATTTTGTACACCCGCGCATCAATGCCTGAGAATGAATCAGTGATGGTTGTTCCTGTTTTTAGTACCTTAGAACTGCTTCCAATCACTACTTGCACTGATGAGACTTGTTCTTGAAGCTCGATGGTATAATCGGTATCTTGGTTGTATGAATGTGAAGTTATGAGATAACCTGTATCCCCAATTTTAAATAACCTGGCATTAATTGCATTGTAGTCGGGAAGGACCAAGTGCGGGTAGTCTTCTGGGTTCCATCCTCCATTAACAATGTAATCATTTCCTGGGATAATGCTTATTCCTTCAGAAACCATAACTGCTGGAGTAGACTTTGCACCACTTACTAAATATTCACGTAAACCTCCTTGCTTAATGAGTGTTAATCCATCTTTGTATTCATTCCATATCTCGGGGTATTCATCTGCAAAGGCGTAGTTGTAAATCAGAATTCCATCTCCGTCTAATGCACCAGACCAGAAATCATGTCTTGCATGTTCAGCGGTCATAAAAGCAGGTCCGCCCTGGCTAAGATCTGGCGCATGGAAAACTTTATGTTCAAGAGGTTGCTGGGTGTTTCCGGTTAGGGCATTATTCTCTTGATATATTTTGTTGAGGTATTCAATTGCTTTCAAGCCTTTCTGAATAGTATGATAACTTTCAATCCTATTAGTAGCTCCATAATTTTCCAGAACAAGCCCGATATAGTTACTATGGACAACATGCTGCTGAAGTTCCTTCAGTTTACTTTGTTCGTCTAGAGCTAGAGTCACTTCGGTAGTTGGAGTTGTAGAGAAAGTAGCATCATCTCCTAATTCTAATAAGGTGTAAGGTATAGTTATCTCTGGTTCCCAGTTATGTTGAAGTGATCCCATCAAAGGGCGCTTTTTTGAATCAATCTTATCAATTGTTTTCTTGAAACCAACTTGAAGGCCATATTCTCCTAAGAGTGGCCGGTGCGACAGAGTATAATAGTATCGTATTTCTTCTGCTCCATACCAAGCAGCAATGGTGTCTGAAGAATCATAATCAATAAGATATTGAAGGAATTGTTCATCTTGAGCAGCTCGATAGTTGATATATTCCGAAGAAATTTCATTTATCTCGGTAGGAAGTTTGATGGTTTCTGATGGATCGTAAAAATCATATTTAACTAATTGTCCCGTGGTATCGTATATCGGCTTTCTCACCCCTTCACCAATTACATCCGGGTAGGAAGCTTTTAATTGTTGATCGGTTAGAGTTGGATCAGTTGCATACGGATGCGCGATTTCTCCGAAATGAACTATAACTTTTATTCCGTTAGTTTTCGCAGCGTCAATCATGTCAACAGCTCTTTTTAGTCGTAGAGGATCAGTTGGATTTTCAAATGGCGCAAAAGCGGTGTAATACATTCCAACGTCAATGAAATCTTTTACTGCCGGAAAATCTGAGGGATGTAGATTTGTCATCATAATGGGAAAATTTTTCCAGATATCTTCTTCAGGGATGCTTGGTTCAGGTGTTGGTGATGTTCCTAATTCTATCCAAGCTCTGTTACTCTCCTGTGGCTGTTCTACTGCCTTTCCAGCAAGAGCGCCTCTGATTTTATGTTCTAAATCCGGAGATTCTCCATCTTGATTTTGATTAACTACTAATTCCGATTCTTCTGGAGCGCAGGAGATGACTGCCAAATCTAGAGCAATAAGTAATGCAAGATATCCCATCAACCTCATTTTTTGATTTTTAATAAAGATTTCAAGTATATTAACATTTCTAGGATCTTTATAATTAGAAATAAAAACGCCAGTGCCCGGACATTCTCACTGGCGTTCGAAGCATTGTCGCTCCGGGCGCCAATATTTGAACCGGGAATTCCTGACGGAATCGGTTTGCTCTAGGTGGGCTTTATGCCCGCCGTTTTGATGCACCTTTACTAAAGGTGCTTCGAGACCGACGCAATACCGGGTTATGCGACACTGGCATGGTAATATCTTTCTGATCCGGATATTAAAATCTTACTAGAAATAAAAGCGCCATCGCCCGGACTTCCACGCCGCGACACTATTGAGCTATGTCGTGAGGCTTCACGCAGTGAATGCCTCACTTGAGTACGTTCGCCTAGTGTAGCAGGCAATTCGAACCGGGAATCCCAGAGGGACAAGTTCTCTTTAGGTGAGCTTTATGCCCGCCGTTTGGTGCAGCTTTACGAAGCTGCTTCAAGACTTGCGCAATACCGGGTTATGCGACGATGGCACGAAGTGAATTTGTTGGAAATAGTTTATAAAGATTTAGGTCAAAGTTATGATGCAAATCTAAAGCTCTCACTTTCGTCAATGAAGGGAAATAAAAATGAGAAGAAATACTAGGCCAATAAAAAAACAAAATGTGGAAGAGATACTTGACCGTTATCAAGGTAATGTGTACTTCAAAAGAGCACTTGAGGAAAGTACTTCATCACAAGGCGTTGCTGAAACAGTTATCAAATATGTTTATTTTAATCGCCTGTTTGGGGCAGGAGTAGCTCATTTGGCTTCTCAGCTAGCTTTTCAGACCTCACTATTTAAAGATTCCAGTGAAAATGATTTATGGAATGATCGAAGTATGGAAGTGGGATCGTGTGTTTTTGCCGCAGCAATTGATGAGTTTGGAGATCGAGGAGTGTCCTCAAATCCAACCCATAGAAAACTGTCACAAGCAGTAATTAAAGGTCTTGTTATATCTACGGGTTATGATCTGGCTAATCTGGATTTAAGCTATATTGATGCAAAGATAAACCCAGGAGTAGGTGATGGCTATGGTGTGTTAGCTAGAACGGATGAGAGGCAACTCTTTAGATCAATTGGATTCCATATGGGTTCGGAACTGTTGGCAGATCAGGAATTTAGAATTTTAGATCGGACTCTTCGTCAGAGGTATCCAAGACTGGTAAATAAACTAAAGGATGCAACGGTAAATGTGTCTGGAGAAAGAGTTCCGGCATATAGATGGATAGAAATACATACCACTGTAGAGATAGATCATTTTGTACATGCTGTTCGTGCTGCAAATGTGGCACTTCAATATTATAGTGGATCTCAGAAAGGGAGTAATGTGAAAAAGCAGATCCTTCAAGGCATAGAAAGGTTTGCTGTATTTCAGCAGAATTTTATGAAATATTTGTATAAAGGGGCCTCAGAATGAGTTACTATATCATTATTCGTGGACCGCTAGGTTGTGGAAAGTCTACTCTTGCTGAAAGAGTTGCAAAGATGCTCAAGGCAGAATATATTGCTATTGATAGAGTTTTAGATGAGCATGATCTCACAAAAGATAAAGAAGCAGGATATATCTCACAGAAGAGTTTCAAAAAAGCTAACGAGATTGTTGCTCTGAAAGCAAAAAAACTTTTAGTAAAAGGTACTCCTATTATCTTTGATGGTAATTTTTATTGGAAATCACAGGTTGATGATTTAATTAAACGATTAAATTTTCCTCACTATGTATTTACCCTAAAAGCTCCTTTAGAAGTTTGTATTGAGAGAGATAGTAAAAGGAAGAAAACGCATGGAAAGGATGCTGCACGAGTGGTTTATGCAAAAGCAACAGAGTTTGATTACGGCGAAATTATTGATGTGACTAAACCATTAGAAGAATCAGTTAGAAAAATTCTTTCGCATTTACCGAGATAATAATCTAATAACAAACCCTGCCTTTGCCTTTCTGCAGATACTTCTGATGATATTCTTCGGCGGGGTAAAAAGTTCCAGCCTTTAGAATTTCTGTAGCTACTTTGTGTCCTAATTTCTTTTCTATCGCCTGTTTGTTTTTCTCAGCGATTTTCTT
>DATDTA010000038.1:0-10071 GCA_035291085.1 Candidatus Nanoarchaeia archaeon
ATTTTATCTGGATGGCCTTCGGTAACACTTTCAGATGTAAAAAAATAATTAGTATTATTCATAAAATCCACCTCATGGTTTATTTAAATTTGGAATTAATAAAGTTAGTGAAAGAATGCTCTTTTGGTTTTTTCATCTATAGAGAACTTTGAAAAATAGGGATTTTGCCAATTTTGTTACTCGTTCATGGGCAAAATCTCGACCATTTCAAAGTCTCTAAGATAATTTTGAATAGTTTTTCAAAATTTTCTAAAGAATTGTACGGCGGTAGAAATAATGGATGAAGCTCCGCCAATTGTTCCCCTGACCACCAGCATTTCAGTGGTTTCAAATTTATTAAAACATTACTCTCTGGTCTTAGTAAAAGAGAAAGGCACCCTAGTAGAGATTATCACCAAGGCGGATTTACTACGGAAAGCGTTTATTTATAGAAAATCACTTTAATAATCGTAAGATTATCTAAGCTAAAGTGATTTTCTTATTAGGAAATAACTGTAGTAAAGCTTTTCGTAAAACTACGAAAATTAAAGTTATTTCCTATAATAGCTTAAATAAATGGGTATATCTGTGAATCAGTTCTCATCCAAAGCCTGAAAAGCGAGAATATCTTCTGTTTTCAGTTTCTGCCTTTTCTTTATCTTTTCCTGAATTTCAGCAGTTTTTTCTTTAATCTGCTGGCTGAAGGATTTCTTTTCTTCATCGTTAAAGATCTTGCCAAGTTCTCTAACTCTGGAAAAAGCTTCCTCCAAGGGCTTTTTTATCTGTTCATGTTGATTTTTCAGTTCAAAATACTTTTGAGCTAGAGATTTTTCTTTTTCCCGCAATTGTTTTAGTTCTTGATAGAGGGCAGTAAGTTGTTCATGCTTGTTTTGCGACAGAATTGCGGTATCCTGCACTTCTTGATGGGATTGTTGCGCTTTGCGGCGCTGTTCTGCTGCCTCGACAGCCGCGTTGTGAATGTCTTTGGAAATTTCTCCCAGCTGTGTTAATCTCTTATAATCTACCTGGAGCAATTTTATTTTTTTCCTGATTTTCTCTTCTTCAGGAAAAGGCATGACTTCCGTTTCCAGCCGCTGTTCTAATTGCACGATGATCGCCTTGATTCTAGAGGGATTTCCTTTAAGTTCTGCTTTTTCTGTCAATTCTTTTTTCTTTTGGCCAACTTCTTTTTTATGAGTAAATTTCTCTTGTACGGTGACATTCAATTTATTCCTTTCCTGTTTTAATTCCTGCACTTTTTTAGTTAAATTATCTCGTTCCTGCTTAATTGAGTTAATTTCAGCTAAAGCAGATTTGATTGATTCTTTCACAGAACGAAGCTGGCGAAAATATTCTTCTTTCTCAGCGTGTATAGAAGCAAGTTGCGAACGCAGCATAGAAAATTCTTTTTTCTTCTCCCGAAATTCGGTCCGCAGTTCAGATACGTGGTGGGGGTTGGTTTCCATATCCTATAGAGATAAAACAATAATAAAAAATAAAAGAAAAAGAAAGAATAAGTCTTAACCGAAGAGTGCGCCTAAACCTGCTGCTGCAGATTCTTCAGCTTTCTTATCATCTTTCTTCTTTTCTTCTTTCTTGCCTTCACTAGCAGGAGCAGCACTAGCAGCAGCTGGTGCAGCGGCAACTGCGGTAACAGTAGCGGCTTTCTGGACTGCTTCTTCGATATTGACACCTTCAAGAGCAGCTACTAGAGCTTTTACTCTCGCTTCGTCAACATGAACTCCGGCTGCGCTTAAGACTGCCTTAACAGCATCAGTGGTAATTTGCTTACCTGCTTTGTGTAGCAACATTGCGGCGTAAATGTATTCCATTTTTTGTTTCCTCCAAATATTTTTTGGATGGAACCAGAAATCTTTGATTTCTCAGTTCCTCCAATAGTTTAATTTAATGTTTAAATTTTTTAATGCTATAGATTGGCTTCCCTCTTTAAGGAGAGAGCTTGCCTTTCTGAACGTGCAAGTATTTCATCGCTGGTTTCTTTATTCATTATCGCATACTCGACTCCCACGACTTTCGCTTCGCGGAAGGCTTTCTGTAATAATATTTCTGTCGTTTCTGTAGTTAGATAGGCTGCTTCTACCGCTAAATTCATAGCCCAACTGGCAGCTTGAGTGACATTTTGAACAAATTCTTTTTCATCAATATGTAGTTGTTTAGCATCAAATACTAATCCTTCCTCCCAAACTGCAACTAAATTCAAACCAACTTCCATGGGTTTGATATCAAGACGCTTTAAGGTTTCTGCAACTTTTGGAGAAATAATATCTCCTTCTTTAGCGACAGTGGTGTCCTGGATCACTTCCAGTTTTCCCGCATTTACTTTGGTTTTAATTCCTACTGCAGCTAATTCTGAAATTATCGGTCCTGGAGCAAAACTAGTAGGTCCTGCTTTTACAACTATGTCTCGAGGCGCAGTCTGGCCTGCTTTTGCCGGAGCTTCAGATTTGTTTCTCTCGATAAGCACATTAAGAGCAAAAGGATTGTCCTTGGTAAAGAGTAAAGCGGGCATTCCCTTGATTTTTTGTTTTAATTGCTGCAGATTTTCTTTTTTTGATTGGTCAAGAGCAAGTTCCAATAATTTCTTCTTGGTCATGCTTAGCTTAACGCCTTTTTGTTTAAGCATAGCGCGCATGGCTTGTAACTGCTGAGCAGGTAAATTCTGTAAATTAAGTACCCCGACAATAGGATATTGGTCAATGTCTTTAATCAACTGTTGTACAAGCTGTTTTTTTTGTTGGCTGACCATTGTTTATATTTTTTAGTTTATTCTCTATTTCTTATCCTATACCTTTACTGGTTTTCCCATACTCAGCTTTAACATGACGTTCTTAATATTCTGCGCTTCATTAGGCAACTGTTTGATAGTAGCTTGGTAAACAGTCAAAATATTATCGATGATTTGATCTTCTGGCTGGTCTTCTTTTCCAACATGGCATTGTACATTGGTTCCTTTCTTCGCGCTAAGACGTACAGTGGTAGCAAGTTTTTTTACCAATGGTTCAAGGTTAGCGTTGGGAGGAATAACACATCCTAACTTAGGGTTAGGCATTTTCCCTCGCGCACCGAGAGCTTTACCGAAAATAGCAGCTAGTTTTGGCATAAGAGTAGCTTGAGCAATAAAATAATCATAATTCTGGGCTAGGCTTTTGACTTCCTTTTTGTCTTTATATTTTTCAAAATCAGTTTCACGGATAGCGAGATCGCAGAATTTGCTGGCTTGCTCAACTAATTGCTGATCTACAAAAGCAGCAGTCTTGATCTTTTTTCCTCGAGGATAATGAAGAGTGACAAATAAATCAACTGGATGTTGTTTGACATCATGATCTTTAAGGTTGATAACTAAATCATAGGATTGGACAAACTTGCGTTTAGGCTGTTTCTGTAATTCTTCTAGTGCTTTTTGGATTTGTTCTTTGTTCATAACAACCTCCCACTAAGCAGAATTCGGCGCCTTTTACTTTGGACCGAGCCAGTGGTATTATTGGTTTGAGTGTTGGGGACTGAGCTTATTTATAAAGATTTTGGAAAAATTGGATCTGTAGAAAAAGTAGGTCAGCGCTTGGAGGGATACAATGAAGGAGCGCTGCAGTGATCACCTTTGTTAAATATTATAAGGAGGATTGGAAGAAGATATCCAAAAAATGAGGATTATTATTGTCAATCTCATAACCACTTCTGGAATGTATCTCTTATCTCATTAATTCTCTTCTCGTTTAATTTGATAATAATTGACTTACACTTAACTAGAAATTCTGGAGTTTTCTGAATCATCTTATGGTATTGTTCGTCTGGAACAGTCCTATCAATGTAATACTGGGAATCAACCCTTGCTTTCAAAGATTTTTCCATAAAATCTATTTCTAGTTCTTGAAAATAGTCCTTAAGAAATCTTTTTGCGAATTCAATAGTACAAGAATGAATTTCACATTTTATGCCGATCTTCATCAAAATAGCATAAAGCGAAAAGTAGATGGTGTAATATGCGGTTGAAATCTTCCAATCTTTAATAATGTTCACTCGCATTGACTCAAGAGCTTCTTCAGCTTTCTTAATGTAGGCATTGGCAAGATCTGAATTCGGCTCAATTAAACTTAATCCTTCTTTCTTCCCTGCGCACCATTTTATCTTATCCATCCTTGAAAACCACCCGTATAAATTGCTCTACATTAACAAAAACCACGTGGTTTTTTAAAACTTCTTTCAGAAGAATGTCTTTGGTCAAATTTTTCTCAAAAGTTTTTAGGGGATAGCACTTTACACTTATTTCTATGCCTAAATTTTTTGAAACTTTTGTTATCTCATCTTGGTTATAATTACCAGCGACAAAAATATCCAAATCAGAACCTTCTTTTTCTAATCCTTTAACATAACTTCCAAAGATAATGGCAATTCCTTTGATATGGGTGGTTATTTTCTCTATGATCTCCTTAATCAAAAGTCTTTTTTCTAAAAAGGCGATTACCTTGTATTGTTCTACCAAAACAAGATACCTCTTAGTAAACTCACTGGGATTTATTTTATAAGTCTTGATTTTTCCTTTAGTTTTTGATTCTATAATCCCTTTATCTTCTAAATCTTCAAGAATAAGCTGTGCGGTTCTGGGGCTTATTTTTAACAATCTCTCAACTTCCCTAATGTAGTACTCTCTCCTAAAATCATTGGTAAATAGGGATAAGACTTGTAAGCTGTTCTCGGTTATTCTAAGTTTGTTATACATACGTATGATAAATAATACCGTAGATATATAAATCTTTTGGTGGTTTTATTGTAGGGTATTATGGGGGAGATATTCAGAAAATGAACTAACCTCATTTCTTTCGCATCTTTGCCATTAATCTCTGCAGGGTAGACCAGTTTGAATCCCATTAATATAACCAGATTAAAATTAACAAAAATAGACTAAATCTAAATAAATAAAGATTTAAATAAACATTTTAAGATTATAAATCTCTTTTTATTAATAAATATTAATTTTTAAAGAAAGATTTATAAACAATTTTAGCCCTACCTGCTCATTTGAAAAAAGAGGGAAAAGATGGGGTACTGTTTGATACTATCCTAACTACGTTAAGTTCTCAGCAATTGTTGAAAGCAGTATTGCAAAAACTTCAGCAGGAACATAATTTGCAGCTTCCAGAGTTGATTAAAACGTTTCAAGAAGCAAAGCAGGAAGCGCTGCTGCCCTTGTCGATTTTTTCTCATTCGCTAGAGCCGGCAGAGGCGCTCTACAAATTCCTCAAAGAGAATGAAGGGTTCTCTTTTCAAAGAATAGCGCAAACGATGAAAAGAGATCGGAAAAGCATTTGGGCGACATATCAGAGAGCGCAGGAAAGAAGAAAACAAAAATTTCCTGTGAAAGAAGAAAAATATCTTCTGCCGCTTTCGGTTTTCAATAACCGTTCCTACAGTTTTTTGGAGAGCATCATCTTCTATCTGAATTCAGCCTACCATCTTTCCAATAAAGAAATTGCCAAGCTGCTGCGCAAAACTCCGAACACGATTGCGGTGTTACTGAAACGAGCTAGGGATAAACATGAAGCCAGATTATAATTTAGAAGCATTGAACTTGAGGAAGAGAGCAGTAGAGAGAGCTGCGAAAGTGGTAACGCTGAAACTGGAAAAAACTCGTTACTTGTATAATATCGAAAAAGAGAAACGAAAATCTGCCGCCATCAAGCAGCTGCGGGTCTTGCTGGAATATGAAACCAGAGAATTAGACCGAGCGAAGGCAGAGCTGCGGGAGATTGCAGTGAAGATGATTTTGCTGGAACAGGAAAAGCAAAAACAGGCAAAGACCAGGATGAAGGGAATAGCAGTATTGCTGATCTTCTCTCTGGCATTTGCTGGATTGCTAGTGCAATATGGGCTACACTACTATGATGCTGGTGTAGCACCAGAATTTATTGTTGAAACAGCAGATACTTCCAATGCTCCAAATTTTTCCATCACCGATAGATTCCTGGCCTTCCTGGAAAAATTAGGCCACTACCGCAGCGATAATTCTCTTACCGGGGCGGTAATCGGAATTCCCGTTGGAAATTGCCATGAGGAAATCACTTGTGTAAATCAAACCACTACTCATTGTGTAAATGAAACCGTGCAGAAATGCGATGCAGCTTGCGTGAACGAAACTATTGAAAGTTGTTCAGAACAATGTTTGCCCAACTGTGTTATTGAAGAGATTAATGGCAAAGAACGGGAAGTCTGCACTACGTCTTGTTCAACGGTATGCTCCACAGAAACGGTGCAGAATTGTGGTGGTTGCAGCGAGGTAATGGAAGAGAAATGCAGTTCTGAAATAGTTGAACAGTGCAGTACAGAAACTGTATGTGATGAGCCTGTTGAAAGTGGAGTAGCAGCGGAGATTGTCGAGGAATCTCCTACAGTAGAGATACAGCCAATAGAAGAAGCAGCGGAAGATATTTCAGAAGAATTAGATATTCAACCGATCGAAGAAGAAATTCCGCAGGATGATGTAACTGGCGGAGCGATAACTATTCCTGAATTGGAGGAGCCTGAATTGGAAGTACCTGTTGAAGGATCAGCTGGAGAATTAGAAGTACAGCCTATTGAAGAAGAATCTTCAGAATTAGATGTACAGCCGATAATAGAAGAACCTGTTGAAGAAATTCCTGACATAAGCGAACCAGAAACACAGCCTATTGAAACAATTCCACCAGAACAAGCAGAAGATGAACCGGAAATGCCGGCAGAAATAGTTGAAGAACCGATTGAAGATGAAGAAGAAGTTCCGCCAGAGGTTGTTGAACCTGAAGAAAAATCTTTCTTTGCTTCAATGATACAATCGATCAAAGCGGCGCTAACACCAGAGCTAGATCCTCTTGCTTTAAGCATAATATATACGCGGCTAAATACAACTTTTGTTACTTCAGGAGTAGCGGCGAATCTTACCGCCCATGTCAATACCACTGAA
The DNA here is from genome assembly GCA_035291085.1 of Candidatus Nanoarchaeia archaeon. Lineage (GTDB taxonomy): Archaea > Nanobdellota > Nanobdellia > Woesearchaeales > GW2011-AR9 > JACPIL01. The sequence continues at coordinate 6,935 of DATDTA010000038.1, forward strand.
GGTTTATCTAAAATAACCTACAACTGGTTTAGAAACGGAACCTCTATCACTAAGCTCAACGTGCCTTTCGAAAAGATTAATTCCACCACCACCAATAATAGCAGAGATTATTCCGGAAACAAATACAATATGAACCCACTAGGGGGAGTTACTTGGAACGCAACTGGCGGTTATGACGGAAAAGGAGCATACACACTTAAGGGAACCGCAGCACAGAATCTAAGCATCTATAATATGTCCTTCCCCACTACTGCGCTGTCAGTAGCCTTCTGGCTGCTCACAAACGGATCCGGTGATGGAATTATTTCCTACGCTCCATCAGATCCAGAGAATAATGAATTTTTGCTCTTTGAGCAGACCAATCTCGCGGTATATACAAATAACGGCGCGGTCACTACAGGTGTAACTGGTCTCAGCGATGGAAGATGGCACCACGTGGTTGTGACCTGGAGAAGTTCGACTGGACGGATAGAAGTGTACAAGGATGGACAACTTAATTATTCGCAAACTACTGGTTCAACTGCCGCGCTTAATAACACCAGGAGAGGGTGTTTGACTATTGGACAGGATAATGATGATTACTGCGGACAATATCAGGCTGGACAAGCATTGATTGGAACGGTTGATGAGTTGTTGATATTTGATCGGGTCATTAATGCCGATCAGGTCTTTGCCTTATGGAGCAATCAAAGTAATACTATCATCGATCGAGAAGTTTTCAAAGGAGAAAAGTGGACAGTCGAAGCGACGCCAAACGATGGAAGCATAGATGGAGCTCCTAAAATGGATCATTATTACATCTACCAGCCAGTGATCCACTCTTTGGTATTAAATAGCACCAACACTTCTACCAATAGCAGCGATGTTAACATTACTGCTTATGTAGTGACTGCTGATTCTGATAACGATGAGGTGAAAGTGACCTACAACTGGTTGGTCAATAACTCACCGATCGCTATTTTGAATATGCCCTTTGAGCAGGTTAATTTCACTGGATTCAATAATTCATGGGATTATTCTGGGTTGGGGAATAATGGGAATGAGACTGGTGGCAGCGGCGCAAATTGGAGCGCGACTGCTGGTTATGATGGAAAAGGCGCGTATAGTTTTAATGGATTAAACAATAATAATTTTATTACGCTCAGTGAAAATGGATATTGGAAAAATCTCTGTATCAGTGGATGCACGTTTAGCGTTTGGGTTACCGTAGGAGAAAGAGGGGTTGGACCAGAATTAATTTTATCAAGAGGAAATACCCAGAGTACTTTTTTTGAATTTTCTACCGGACGTACGGCCGGTCAAGGCGCTAGTCTTGGAGTTAATTTCAATGGATCGATATCTGGTAATCCTTCACCAAGATGCGATGTCAGCACCACGGGGGGATTAGTGTATAATAAAGGCGTTTCCTGGAATCATATCGTCGGAGTGTATAACCTCAGCCACATCGCGATTTATATTAACGGAACACAAAATATACTTGAGCCTTGTCCTATTTATGGTCTCAATGCAACCATCTGGCAGAATAATTCTAGAGTGCTGATTGGAGCAAGGGATAACGCTGGGAGCACTTCCAACAATTTCAACGGAACTATCGACGAACTCATGGTTTTCAACCGCTCTCTTACCGAAGCGCAGATCAGAGCCCTCTGGCTGAATCAAACCAACATTATTGTCGCGCAGGAAACAGTCCGAGGAGAGAACTGGACCGTCTTTGCCACGCCGATGAACGGGACTTTCAATGGAACCGTAGTAAGATCAAATAATGTTACTATACTGAATGCTAAGCCGACACAGGCGACACCATTACTTAATACTACCAATGTCAGTTCAAATAATACTAATGTTAATTTGACTGGGATCAATTTATCGACTGCGGATATTGATAACGACGCTGTTAAAAATATTTACAACTGGCTGTTGAATGGGATATCCATTGCCGTATTGAATATGCCATTCGAAGGAGTTAACAGCACTTCTTACAATAATACTTGGGATTATTCGGGATATGGAAATAACGGCATCATAGACAATGCTACTTGGAATGCTACCGGGGGCTATGATGGAAAAGGCGCGTACCAATTTAATGGAAGCAACGGTGTTCATATCGGCTTTCTAAACAACGCTTCTTTGGACGTCAATGGAAGCCTAACTCTCGCAGCGTGGACAAAATCAATACCGAGCCCTAGCGCGTTTCGGACAATACTGTGGCATGGATCAGGATCAGCCGATTATATCCTTCGTATACTTACTACCGGGGAGTTGATTGCTCTGTTCAGAAACGCTTCCACTAATGATCTTTCAGTTACTTCTACAAACCGTCTTTTGAATAATTCCTGGCAGCATATTGCAGTTGTTTATGATATAGATAATAGTAATCTCAGTCTATATATTGATGGTGTAATGAATACCTCAAATGTTTCACCAGGATATGGGAATATTAAAGACACGGGGCGATTTGAGATAGGAAATTTCTTTCCCACACATACGCAGACTTTCAACGGTACCATAGATGAAGTGATGGTCTTCAATAGATCGCTATCAGTCGAACAGATCCAAGCAATCTACAGAAATGAAACAGATACTATCGTTGCGCAAGAAACTGCAGTCGGAGATATCTGGAGTGTCGAAGTTACTCCGAATGACGGCTTTGATGATGGGCAGGCCTTGATTTCAAATAATGTAACTATTTTGAATACCAAACCAACGCATACAACACCATTGCTTAATACAACTAATGTCAGTTCTAACAATACTTTTGTAAATTTAACTGCGATCAATCTTTCCACCGCAGATACTGATAATGATGCAGTGAAGAATATCTACAACTGGCTGGTCGACAGTAAGCCTATTGCGGTATTGAATATGCCATTCGAAGGGATTAATTCTACTACCAGCAACAACGCTTGGGATTATTCTGGATTAGGGAATAATGGCAGTGAAACAAATGGAGTATTCTGGAATGCAACTGGCGGATATGATGGAAAAGGCGCGTATCAGTTTGATGGAATTGATGATTACATTAACGTGAGCAATGCGAATTATTTCAAAGGTTCGCTGTGTATTAATGGGTGTACATTTAGCGCCTGGGCAAAAGGAGTCAAGTCGGGGGTTCCAAGAATTATTGGGCGCTGGCAATC
>DATDTA010000039.1:0-9308 GCA_035291085.1 Candidatus Nanoarchaeia archaeon
ATCTTCTTCGCCCCATACACAAGCGTTATTCAGCACAGGCTGCCCGTGGCGAGTTATAGTCCAGACGCCGAGGTAGTTGTTGAGTACTGAGTAGAGGCTGCTATGGTTGCATCCTTTCCAGGACAACCGAATTATCCACACAGGGGATTTATGAATGGTTGCCACTATAAATAAGTTTGTTACCCCTATGAAATAATTAACAAGAAATTTTATAAAGTGCCCCTCCATATGAATACTATGAAAATCCTTGCATTAAGTGATATCCATGGTGATAGAATCTTCATCCGGGAAATGGCCGAAAAAGGCGCTGAAGAAAAAGTAGATTTAGTGCTCTTAGCAGGAGACTTAGTAGACGATGATGGAAATGTTGATGGTTTAATTGGCCCGTTCAAAGAAAAAGGTCTGGAAGTCGCTATTATTCCTGGAAATCATGAAGGATTAGCAGAAGTAAATTTTCTCAGCGAGAAATATGGAATTAAAAATCTGCACGGCTATGTTATCAAGGTAGGAGATGTAGGTATTTTCGGTTGCGGGTATGCTGATATAGGGATCCACCAACTGTCTGAGAAGCAATTCTTTGAAACGCTCAAGAAAGCGCATGATTCATTGAAAGACGTAAAAAAGAAACTCATGGTAACTCATGTCCAGCCCAGCGATAGTATTATCGGTTTAGGCATTTTCCCCGGTAGTGAAGGCGTGAGAAAAGCTATCGAGGAATTGAAACCGGATGTGCACATCTGCGGTCATATTCATGAAACCCACGGTATTGAAGAAATGATAGGTTCAACTAGGGTTGTTAATGTTGGAAAGACTGGAAGAATTATTGAACTGTAGAGATGAATCATAAAACATTAGCTTATCGTTTTGCCCAAGAATGAGGAATTTATCTTGCATCCTATGCATCTGGAAGGATGGGCTCAAATGGTTCTTTTGTGGTTGGATTTAGTGATTTTGGAAACAGACAGAGATTTTTTGTAAGGAAAAATTTTCCAGCTATAAATAATACTCTCGAAAGTGCAGTTAGATTTGAGGATGATGGGAATGCAAAAAAACTTCACCTTAAAGTGCTACATGGCTGCATCCCCGATTATTTACAGATGCTTGAAGGCCCCACCACTGATCTGTATGAACTCATCCGCTTCACTCTGGGGTTTTACGATGCATTTTTACTCGATCCAGGAACAATCATTAATGACAACTTTAAAGTTAATGATATAGGGGAAATCAAATCTATTGTAGACCGTTTCTATCCACACTAAAAATATTTAAAGAAGTAATGCCTTATCCTGTGTATGATTAGCAATTGTCCGGAATGTCGCAAGCCCTTACATGAAGGCCAGCACCGTTATGCTGATGGATTGTTTAAAGTGCAATATTGTAAGAAGTGCGGCTTTAGAAAGGAATTGCCGATGGAATAGGATTATTTCTTTTTAGGTTTTTCAACCACAATCCAAACGTCATCTTTTTTGCACTGGTAAATTGCCCTAGAATATTCTTTTTTCTTTTTGAAATCGAAGCTCTTATCTCTTTTTACTATCTTCATTACTTTTTCACAAATAGTACATTCCATGATTTACATCATACCTTTAGGTAATTTACCACCCATCTTTTTCATCATCTTGTTGATATCTCCTTCTCCCTTGAACATCTTCATTAATTTTTTACTTTGCCTATACTGTTTCAACAATTCTCGAACTTCTCCAACTTTTAATCCTGAACCAGCGGCAATTCTATCAATTCTTTCAGCTGACATAATTTCTGGATCTTCTAATTCTTCTTTGGTCATGGAGCCCATAGCATATTTCCATTTCTCGAGTTTTCCTTCCTGCACTTCCAACATCTCTTTGGGCATCTTCAATGAACCCATCCCGGGAATCATTTCCATAATTTTTCCGAAGGAACCCATTTTTTTCAAGGAACTCATCTGTTGATATAAGTCCACTAAATTGAAATCTCCTTTGAGAAATTTTTCTTGCATATCTTTGGCATTTTCTTCTGTGATCACTTCTCGGGCTTTTTCTAACAGTGATTCTATGTCACCCATGCCGATAAGCTTGCCGACAAAACGCTGGGGATGAAACAATTCCAGATCATCTTGTTTTTCTCCGACTCCGATAAAGACGATCGGCGCTTTAGTAACTGCGCAAGCTGATAATGCTCCTCCGCCTTTTGCCGTACCTTCCAATTTTGTTACAATCACTCCGGTGACACCACAAGTATCATGGAAAGCTTGCGCTTGTTTCTGTGCAGCTTGTCCTAAATCCGCAGAAATAACTAACAGCTTTTCATCCGCTTGCACGGCTTGGTGGAGATGATTTAATTCGGAAATTAATTCTTCTGACAATGCATCTCTTCCTGCCGTATCGACAATGACTAGGTCATATTCTTTCAATTTCTTTTCAAAAGCCAGATAAATATTGACTGGATCTTTTTCCTTCTTGATCCCCAAGAAATCGACTCCAACATCCTTCGCTAACTGCTCCAGCTGCTCATAGGCAGCAGGCCGCCAAGTGTCGGTTTGCATCACTGCTACTTTGTATCCACGCTTCTTGTAGAATTTTGCCAGCTTTCCGGCAGTTGTCGTTTTTCCGCTGCCAAAGAGGCCGACCAGCATAATTTGCGTGGGCTTCTTGCTGATCTTGATCTCGTGCGCTTCCTTGCCTAAGAAATTAGTTAATTCATCATAAACAACTTTGATTAAATGCTCTCTTTTGGTGATTCCTGCAGGAGTCGTTTCCGCAGCTCGTTCCTTAATTTTCTTACTTAGATCAAACACTAACTGCACGTTGGTATCAGACTGGAGAAGCGCTCGCTGGATGTCTTTTACCAGTTCATTGATCAGCTTTTCATCTACAAAAAGCGACTTGCTGATCTTGCTTAGGGTGTTCTTTAAGGAATCTCCTAATTTCTCCAGAACCATATCATTTAGAAAGGGGGATTTTATTTAAATGTTATTGAGTCGCTATGCAGAATGTTATTTTGGCCAAAATTATTTACTTATGGCGTTCGTCAAGTCTTCCCATAATTCTATACTTAGTTGTAAAGATAAGAAACAACCCTACAATCATCAAAGGAAGATATGACCACAAACTAACTTCTAAAAAGGAAAATATCACTCCTAAAGAGAATAAGACAACCCCCAACCAAAATGTCGGAGCACGAAATAAATCCTTTTGATATTCTTTGGTGTATTTCATTTTCTTAAACATAATCAATTAGAATACTTAATTGTTTAAAAGTTTAACTGAGTGAACTCTCATTCAACAAAGAGGGATAATATGTTGATAATGAAGCCATGTCAGCAACTTTCAGATATATCATAGGCAAGTATGATTCTCTAGCAGTAGCATGAACCTTAACGTGGTCTTCTGTAATCGGAAGTTTTGGTAAAGCGACTCTAATTAAGTCCGTGACTTCATTTCCATACTTTCTTGCATCTTCCTCTTTTTTAAAACATTTAAGATATAACCTGTTGGTATGTTTTTCATGCGCTACATAGAATCGTTCTTCAAACAGTACATGAACAAAGTCTTGTAAGGCTCTCCGAACAACTGAATCGTCCACTGATTGAGAATGTACTAATTTACGCACATATTCGGGCATTTGATTACTATCGGCCGTGGATGGTGGCATGCCTATGGCTTGCAATAATCTAGCATATAATGCACTATCTGTTCCTCCGCTAAGAATGAAACTATCCTTTCCTTTTCTCTGAGGTCTTATACTTGTTTTTAGATCAAGACTCTCTTGTAGGTAATTTTGTAACTCTTCCAATTTTTGCAAGTTACCGTGGATAGACATATTTTGATGACCGTTAGATGCCCAGGATAAATGTCCAGTCCAAAATACCTTTGCCGCTAAAATGTTAATTGCTGGGAATTTATGATTTGAAATATCTAGGGGCAAAAGATCTAATGACAAACATTTTTCAAGTCCGGAAATAGCTCGAGGTCTTTTTTTATTATTTTTCCACGCAATAACTGTGCCGTAAGATCGACCAATAAGATCCCCTATTTTTCGTATTGGAACTCCTTTTTTAACTAATTCTTGTGTTCTATTATAAGCTTCAACATCTTCCTTCCCAGTAGAATAAGTACTAACGAAATCGTCAATACTGGCTAGTTCAATATGTTCTGTATCCATAAGAGAATATTCGAGTAATACTTTATAAAACTTACTGAATTTACAACTAATAAGTTACAACAATTTAAACAAAAATAATCCTACATTCTTCTAAACCTCACTCAAAATGCCTGCCTCTTCTCGGTCCAGATTTTGGCGGTGTATAGGAGAACCAATCTTCTTTGGTTATAGGATGAAAATGATCCGCTTCTTCAATCAAGGCCTTGGCAGTCGTTTCCTGAACTGCAGCGATCTCGATACGCACGCCCTCTGATTTCAGGTGAGTTACTAAATCAAGATAATCAGAATCACCGGACATGATGATGATGGTATCTACTTTTGAAGAGAGCTGGGTCGCTTTGATCGATAGGGGAATGTCCGCAGACTTATGGCAGGGAACGACCGAGCCATAGTACATCTCATGCAGCCTTTCTGCCAGTTTGGAAGAGATGTTCTGCCCTTCTCTGAAATAGATAAGTCTATTTAACCCTCTGCCGTTGAGCAGCTTAGGGATAAGAGTATCAAAATTGACCATAGTGTTAGTAGATTTGCTTTGTTCGTGAATACTTCTTTCGATATTATTTCCATCGCAGAGAATCGCGACTGACTGAGTAATAAGAATTTCTTTATTTGTCATATATTTCACCTTTTTTTAACGTTTTTACATTTTAAAAAAGGTTCGAAGGACTTGTCCTTCGTTCACCTTTTTTTGTAAATATGAGCCTGCAGGGATTCGAACCCCGATATCGATTTTGGACACCTTTATGTTGCCCAAATTAACCGGTCCGAAGCCGATTGTGCTATCCATTACACCACAGGCCCATGCTACCTAAAGAATTATGCTCTTTTAAAAACATTATGGTTAAGAAAGAAATATAAAGCTAATTACCTTTAAACTCCTATGGGCTTTCTGAAAACATACCTGATTATCGCGCTCCTGATCGGCTTCCTGGGCTTGCTTGATGGCGCCTTATCCATAATCGGTTTCTCTTCACAGATTTACCAATTAGTTCTTGGAGCAATACTCTTCTTTTTTTTCTTTTTTAACATCTATGTCCTTACAGCACTTCGCCGCCATCATGCTACTCGCATTGCGTACGTTCTTCCGGTCTATCACTTGGTTAGTTATGTCTTGTTTGTGATAATGGGGATAGTCATCGCTACAACTGAGTCAAATCCGACTTGGCTTAGCCCAGTTCTTCTTGGTTTAGGGATAGCTACTTCACTTTTCGAGCTGGCTTTCAGCGCTTCTCTCCTAATCTGGATGTCAGTTGACTTCCCTAACGCAAAGTATTGAGAAAATTAGTAAAATCCCTATTTTTCAAAGTTCTCTATTGAATTCTTTCAGTAAAGAATTATTGTCCATCTTTATAGAATATTCAACATTATCCAACTTCTTTTGCTCAATAAAAAGCATAAATTCTTTCTTCTTCTCTTCATCCCATTTTTCAAAAGCTTTGGCAGCATTACAAAAATAATTGGTATCGCAATGGCCTATCCGTAAATCTTTCTCTTGATGTCTGGTTGGATGCAGGGGGCAGAGAAAACATCCTTTCTCTTCAATTAGATTTCTGCAAACTCCGTGACGTAGATCTCGTGAAGGTCTTCTATCCCGAAATTGTATAAATTGCTCTTCTGTCTGAGGATTAGCATGCTTGAATTCAAGATTATTTTTGAAAACCGCCTGTTTAATTTTTTCTTTCGACTCAAAATCGTGTCCGCAGCAGCCCATACATCCGCCGTTGAGTTGACATAAAGGTGAAAAAACCATCTACATCTCCTGCGGCATTTTAATCCCTAAAAGGTTCAATCCATTCTCTAACACTTGCCGTACACCATCAACTAATAATAATCTTGCTTTGGTTTGATTTTTATCTTCCGATAATACGGGGCATTTATGGTAGAATTCATTGAAGGCCTGGGCTAAGGTAATAAGATAGGTAGCTAACAAATGAGGTTTCTTCATCTCGGCAGCTTTTACCACTGCTTCTTGAAATGCAGTCATAAGTCGTAAAATCTTCAACTCTTCTTCCAGAGCAAAAACTTCAAAATTGACCGGGTATGTCGGCTGGAGATGGTGTTCATTTTTTGCTTTGCGCAGCAATGAACAAGTACGGACATAGGTATATTGCAAATATGGTCCGGTTTCTCCTTCAAAACTCAACGATTCTTCAGGATTATACACGATATCCTTGTCTGCATCAGTTTTTAACATGAAAAATTTAATAGCTGCCAGAGCGATTAAATCGGCGCGTTCTTCAACTTCACGTTCAGAAAGATGGGAGTGGCGTTTTTTAATTTCTATCTTTGCCATTTCTGCAACTTCGCCCATAATATCATCCGCATCAACAACTGTTCCTTCTCTAGACTTCATCCTTCCAGTTGGCAAATTGACTAAACCATAACTGATATGATGCATATCTTTAGCATAATCCTTCCCTAACAATTCCAGAATTTTAAACAGTTGCTGAAAATGCAGTCGTTGTTCTGAAGCAACCACATACATCATTTGCTGGAACTTAAAATCGCGATAACGTAAAGTTGCCAGATACATATCTTGGGTAATGTAAATAGAAGTATCATCTCCTCGCAGCAATACCTTATTTGGAAGCTTATATTTTTCCAGCGGCGCTACAATTGCTCCAGTTTTAGGATCTTTCTGAAAAATACTTTTTTTTAATCCCTCGTAAACTAATTCTTTTCCTTGTAAATAATAATCTGATTCAGCATATTCTTTCTCAAAAGAAATGCCAAAACGCCGGTACGTTTCAGCAAACCCTGCTAAGACCCAGGAATTCATCTTTTTCCATAGTTTCTTTGTTTCTTTATCATCGCGCTCCCATTTTAACAGCAGCTCTTGTGCTTCATTTTTGAGAATTTCTCCTTGCTTTTCACTTTCCTTAGCATGCTTAGCAAATAAGACATAAAAATCGCCTACAAAATGATCCTCCTTTTTATCTGGTTCTTTTCCATGTCCCCATTTTTGATAAGCTAACATGGATTGACAAATGTGAATTCCGCGATCGTTAATGATGTTAACTGGATGCACTTCATTGCCTACGAAAGAAAGTATCCTGCAGATAGCATTTCCTAAAGCCATGTTTCGGATATGGCCTAGGTGGAGGGGTTTATTGGTATTTGGCCCGCAATATTCGATGACGGTTCTTTTCCCTTTTTGCTGGGTCGGTTTTCCATACTGCTTGGCCTGTTTGTAGATAGAGTGCAGAGTTTCTCTTGCTAAGTAATTATGCTTAATAAAAAAATTCAAATACGGCCCAGCAACTTCAACTTTAGAAACAAATTCAGGTAATTCTAATTTCGCTTTTAGTTTTTCTGCTTCCTCCTTGGCATTCTTGCCTAATTTGAAACAAGGAAAAGCATAATCTCCTAATCCTGGATCAGGCGGAACGGCGATAAGATTAGTTAGTTCTTCCTCAGTCTGCTTTGTCTCTTTCGCCAGGAGCTTGATTATCTCTTCTTTAAAATTCATCTTTAAATAGAAATGAAGCGGTTTTATATATTTTACCCGACAATTAGATTACTCCAGAATTATTCTTCTTATCCAGAATCAGAACTTTTACGTTTCCACCACAGAACAGCTGCACTACTTCTTTTGCCTCTTTTACAATCTCTTTCTGCTTTGCTGGACTTATCGGCGGCAAGAATTCAAAATGAATCAACGCTGATGTTGAGGTTTGTTTTAATGCTGCCCTTGGGTTTTTCCAATAGTCCAGTTTTTTGCCCAACATTTTCTTCGCGTCACGATACCATAGGTCTCCATTTTTCATCTCAAAACTGATGTCGCCGTTTAGTTTTGCCGGATCATCTACGCCGACAGGAATAATATGCTTCAATGATAAATAGCGGACTACTGCAGTAATAGTATCCTTTGCCTCTATTTTTTGATGCTGCAATACTTTTTTCAGTAATTGTTCAACTGAAGTGTGATAATGGGTGGTCTTTTTTCCGAATTGCTGTCGAGCAATGGTCCAAGGAGCAACTAGATGATTGGTTTTAACAGTATCTTTATTGAAAGTCATCAATACCATTTTCTCTACTTCCTTCAGAAGATGGTTGGTTTCCTTTACTCTGTTTTTGTTGTCAAGGTCTTTTGCTAGAATAATTGCTACCCTAAATTTCTGATGCAGTTTTTGAAAGACTTCTGGTTTAATGGTTACCTTCATTTTTTTCCTTTCTTGCTTTCCTCATCAGACCAGAGAAAACCGAATACTCTGCTAAAGATACCTCTTCGGTCATGGGAATGTTTGACTCCAAAATGTTTGGTGAGCAGATCTAAATCATTGCGGATATCTTTAAGCAATCTTATTTTTTTCCGTTCATTGTAGAACTGGAGGAGAGTAAGGATAACATATAATCCAAAGATTCCCCCAATAAATATTCCTACTTTTTGTAGAATTGGTTGCAGAGCATTAGTCAAAAAGTTGTCTGGCAGACTTATTTCTTCAGAGATTCCGGGAAGCGTTTCTGCCCACACCAGACTTGAATTAAACAGCAGCAACAATGCCAACATGAAGATATTTCTCTTTTCCATGACAACCTCTTTTATAATTATGAATGAATCTGGGTATTTATAGATTGTGGTTAGGATAAGGCTGAAAAGTCAAAAATTTTATAAAGAAGCTAGGGGCTTTAAGCATAATTACAGCCCCGTCGTCTAGCGGACTAGGATAGAGCCTGAGCTGTTAAGTTTACACTCAGCTATAACCCTTTGGAGGCTTTGACAGCGGTTCGAAAAGCCAGCAATCTAGGCGAGTTGGGCGGGTTACTCGTAACCCACCGCGACGAATAGATGTTGGACGAAATTCCGCTCGGGGCTATTTTTTTCAAAAAATAGCAATAGTCTTTTAAATAAAAGCTATAATTAATATCCTATTCGAGAGATGTATCGGTTTCGGCTCAAGAAATGAAACAAAGATTTCATTTCTGAGCAGAAATGTGAATAACCTCACATTTCTTGCTTGTACATACTGGAGAGAAGTATAATTGCTTATTCTCCGAATAATAAAACTAAGAGGGTAAAATACCATGGCAAAAATGCATTCACGAGCTCGAGGAAAGAGCGGAAGTACCAAACCGATTAAGAAAGTACAAAGCTGGGCTCCATATAAAGGGACAGATGTAGAAAAATTAGTGGTAAAATATGCTAAGGCCGGAAAAAGTAGTTC
>DATDTA010000040.1:0-1230 GCA_035291085.1 Candidatus Nanoarchaeia archaeon
TTTGAGGAATTGTATAGCATTGGAATAAATACGCCAGAATTGAAAGTTAGCGCAAGCGAAGAATTCATGGATGCCGAGGAATTCAGGTGGTCTATACAAAATCCTCATGGAATATTCTTGCTTGCAGAAAATGACAAACCTGCTAAAAAAATAGCGGGCTTCGTATATGCTAATGCCAAAGATACTTTAGAAAGGCCCTTGGAGAATAAGTATGCTTGTTTAGTATATCTGGTAGTTGTTCCTGAATTTCGTCAACAAGGAATTGCTAAGCAACTCTATACAGAATGTGAAAGAAGATTAAAAGAAACAGGAATTACTAACCTTTATGGGTGGGCTCACGCTGAAGGAGAGAGCAATATCATAGAGTTTATGAAAAGACAAGGATTTGCAGAAGGACATCGCTATGTGTGGATGGATAAGAAGATTTCTTAGATCACTTTTTCTAAGTCGACCGGTTTTTGTATCAGAAAGGTCTTAAAACCAAATTTTGCCGGTATTTGAACATCCTCTAATTCATCATCGCCAACCATAAGGCATTCTTGTGGCTTTAATTGTTGTTTTTCTATCAGTTTTTTCCAATAAAGATCATTATCCTTTCTGCAACCGGCATCTTCGGAGGAAAAAATAAAATCAACATATTTGGCCAGTTTATACTTGGTTAGATATGCTTGAATGGTTCTCTGCATAGAATTAGAAACAATGCCTATTTTCATTCCTTTTTTCTTGAGTTTTGCGAATATTCCTTCAACGGTGTCATGAAGAACTGATTCTATCTCAATCGCCGTTTCTAATTCTGCATAATATTCTTCAAGAAGACCTAACCCCCCACATAAGTCCCCGGTATCCCATCTTCCAAATTTGTTCTTTTTTAACCCGAAGGAGATAGCTTTCATATCTAATTCGGCACCCTTTAATGTTTTCTTCCTTTCGATCAGGGAGATTATTTTTGGATACAATCGAGCATAAATACTTGTATCAATAAGAGTATCATCTAAATCAAACAAATAAGTTTTTATCATTGTTAATGGTAATTCAGTAGAAGATTTAAAGTTATTCGTTTTGCATATAGTTTTTAGAATTTCTTTTTTCAATGAAATAAGGGGTTGCGACCCCTTATGAACCCCTTCCGCCTCCTTACTCAGCAACTCTGCGAGAGTAGCCGTATCCTCACTCGGCGGCGAACTGTCGCAACTTTTGCTGGCGATCATCAATCACTTTGAGGTTATGGTG
>DATDTA010000041.1:0-17437 GCA_035291085.1 Candidatus Nanoarchaeia archaeon
AACATCACAGAAGAAGTCCTCTTGCTTGAACAAGAACTCAAAGATAAACCCCCCTTAAACGACAAACAAGAGATTATCCAACGCCTCGCACAACTCCTTCTCAACGCAGTAGACAAAAGAACCCATCATCAAAATATCGGCATCGCCTTCTCTGGAGGAGTAGATTCCACCCTCCTCGCATTTCTCTGCACTAAACTTAATAAAAAATTCACCCTCTACAACACAGGCATCGCAGGAGCGCCAGACATCTGCTGGGCAACAAGAATAGCACAATTTTACAACTGGCCCTTAAAACAAAGAGTATGCACACTTGAAGAAGCAGAAGATATCATTGAAAAAACACTAAAAATCATCCCAGAACCAACAGTTGTAAAAACAGGCATCGCAGCCCCAGAATACGTCGTTCTCGACATGGTGAAAAAAGACAACGTAGACGTTCTGCTCGGCGGCCTCGGACCAGAAGAACTCTTCGCAGGATACGGAAGACACAAACAAGCATTCAAAGACAACAGAGTCCACGAAGAATGCTGGGATGGACTCAAAAAAATCTGGGACAACGACTTAACACGGGATCTTGCAGTTATTAATCATTTCAACATCAATATGCAATGCCCCTTCTTGGACAAAGAAGTTGTAAAATTCGCTATGCAAATAGCACCAGAACTCAAAATCAACGAGACGACTAAAAAAATAATTTTACTTGAAACCGCAGTACACTTAGGATTAGAAAAAGAATTCGCATTCAGACCAAAAAAAGCAATGCAATACGGATCAGGATTCCACACAGCAATAGAAAAACTCGCGAAGAAAAAAGGATTTAAACTCAAACAAGACTACTTGAACAGCCTGCGATGAGCTTCAACGAAAAAGTGTGGGAACTTACTAAAAAAATTCCAAAAGGAAAGATCAGCACTTATTCTGAAATCGCTAAAGCTTTAAAAAATCCAAAAGCTTGCAGGGCAGTAGGAAACGCGCTGAGGAACAATCCTGATCCAATAAACACTCCTTGCTTTAAAGTCGTAAAAAGCGATGGCTCACTCGGAGGCTATTGTGGAAGAGATCCTAAAAAAATTAAAATAAAGAAAAGAAAATTATCAGAAGAAAACATTAAAGTTAGAGCTAATAAAATTGTTAACTTCAAACAACTCCTTCACCGATTCTAAACCTATTTCTTGCCCTTATCGTTCTTTCTTCCCCTTCTAACCAGATCTTTCATCTCCCGCATCTCCTCAAGCGCATCCACATTCATCTGCGCATTAATTAATGCAGCTTTTATTTTCTTCTCCTGATTCTCTATCGCAGTGACAAGTTCAGGCTCGCTTCTCACTTTTTTAAACCACAACATCCTTACAGCCTGCGTCTCTTTAACAGAAGGGGCAGCCTCTTGACTAGGAATCATCCCCAACACAAACGCGCCCTTCCTCATATCCGCGGCAATAAGCGTCGCCTGCACAAAACGACCTCTAGCAACAGTAAATAAAAAAACAACACGTGTTGGATGAACCTCGACAACCTTCACCGCACACCCTGTTTCCTCCGCGAACTTCCTTAACACAGGCGCCGCCGCGCGCTCCATCATCACTGAAACATCCTCTTTCGCACCAAACAGCGAACGCAACCAATCCCACAAACCCATTTATCCCTCCAAAGTTTTTTCTTCTTCAAACTTCTTTCTTAGGCTGCTTTCTCACCCTTCTCCTTCTTATACTTTACTTTTAAGAAAAGAAAGCGGACGCCAGGACTCGAACCTGGGAACAATTGCTGTCCACATAAAAATCATCTGCCTTTTCAGGCATCAGCATAGCAACTTCACTGCAGGCAATGCCCATAGCCGCTAGGGGACGTCCGCTTACAAAAAAAGTTCTTATCGACGTTTAAAAATGTTTCTTTTCCCATCACAACTGTGCGATCAGGCGAATGCCTATCGAGAGAAGAAAGGGTAAACATCCTTCTTTTTATGAAAAAAATAAATTATTCGCAAAGACTTTTGAACTAACAACCTTTTTTACAGTATATATTAGAGCTTTAAAAGAAATATGCTTATTACTATTTTAGTGAAAAAAGAATTTAAATTTGAAGAAATTTTCACAAGCCATGGTTTCAATATCGGTCTAGAGGATATTTTTCAACGCAAAGACTCTCGTTAATAGGCGTCTCTTCACGCATAAATACACAGTCATCCACGTGTCCAGAATGGCAGCCATCGCCATTGCTCAAGCCGCTGCGATCAATATATTCTAATACAAAACCCCTGCCGCGATATTGGTCTAACAGTCGATTTACATTGCGGGCAGTCGGGCCAGCAGAATAAACAAAGCGCAGGCTGGGATTAAACCTTAAAACAGGTTCTCCAGAAATCAGAATATCCAATCTACGATAGGTTACATCTGGTGGGTCTGAATCACCGGAACGAACTCTTCCTTCTGGCCGTATCGAACAATCCTCAGCCATAAAAGCGCCTGATTCACACTTAAGAATATTCCACAGATGAGCTCCATACAGAGGCGATTGGCAGGAATTGTCAAAATCTGCGCTTTGATAAATTTCCTCACCATTAGGGCCGTAAAAATTGTTGTTAATTTCCGTGCCACAGGCCGAAGTAGCGATCATTGTCGCTAAAATTTTGGTTAAATTAGCCTGTTTAATTTTTGTTTTAATCATTTTACTACCTGAGAGAGGCACCCATTTAATAAATCTTTTGCTCTGAAATTATTAACAGCAAGACCTAAACCACGGTCTGAGCTGTATAGGCACACAATCTCTTCCGGATGGTTTATCGGAAAGTCCCCAAATGTTTTCGATGCTTGCTTTTATTGAATCTTGATTATAACGCGCCGCTAGGAAAGTTGGATCATTTCGAAAATAGCACATGAACTCTTCGCCCATTTTCATTTGGCTTTCAGGAACATAAGCAGAAACATCAACATCATTAATATCAAATTCTCCTGGTCTTAAGAAAGTAACGCTTTTAGCTTTGCCTTTATCTCTGCCTTCTTTAACACTTATAAAATGAAAGACTCGCCCCTCCAGAATACCTGGAACTTTATAATTCGCATTGCCCTGATTGCCAATTAGTTCCATTCGGCAATCATCGCCGACTGGCTGAGCCATTACCAGGTTACATTCGCTAGTAAAAAGATACTTACCCTTAAAATCGCAATTTCCAGAAGAAATAATTTCTTCCCCATTAGGGCCATAATAATGATGGTGTACTTCCGAGCCTCCACAACCCAGGCCAGCAGCTACTAATCCCGCCGCTATTTTATAATTTATTGACTTCATACCTTCTCTTTCAACAGCTGGTTGTTCAGCAACCAACTCGACGCCTCTTCTAGAGGTTGCAACCATCGCAGCCACTATTGTAGCGAGACTTCCAGCACCTTTCAACAAAGCGTTGTTTTGATTCATACTACCCTTATAGGTTTAATTATTTAAATAGTTTTCTAGGCCCAGTAGAACGTAGGTCTTGTTCCTCTTTTGAGTTCAACCCAGTGTTTTGTTAAAAACCGTAGTTCTGCTCTGAAAAACTCTCTGAAGGCTTTTTTCCAACACGGAACGATTACTACTTCCTATATTAATGGCTTTATCAATTTATCTACGCATTAAAGGCTATAAAAACTTACTTTTCCTGCAACATTAACGTTATTTTAGCTACGAATTTTCTTGCATTTTCAAAAATTTCTTCCAATCTTCTTTCTGTATAAGTCTTAATCGCTGAATATCTTGCAATATGACTTTCTCTTTTTGCGTCTTCGAAGTAATGCACATACTCGTCTTCAAATATCTTATGTGACTGATTAAGAATTTCCAGATCTTCTTTTTCTAATTCATTTGGAACTAACAAGTATCCTAAAGCTATTTGTGCTGCATCGTGATCAGAAACTTCATAACCTTTTGAAAGAATAGCTGCTTTTGCAGAGTATAACATTGAATAATAAGAAATTGTAATTGCCCAGTAATTCCAATAAATTTTTGCCGGCTCATCTTTGTTTGGTTTTTTCTCTTTCATTCCTTTGGCTATAAGAAGACTGTTTTCTCCTTTTTGTAAAAACAATTTGATCTTAAAGGATTCTTGAGATTTCTTTATTCTTCTCTCAATTAAATATTCTCTAAATAACCGCCCATATATCTTCTTATCAAAAGACATCTAAAACACACCCCCAAAATTGTTCTGGATTCTTAAGTATTATATGGTCCTTCACTGCTTGCTTTCCCACATTTTCTTCTTTATCTTTTAACATATTTTTAAATTCTTTAACATTAATAAATATTGGATTAATTTTTTTCTTGAATAGGAGCTCATACTTTGAGAAAGATAAATCTTTTTTCCCATCTTTGTTAATTACCAAAATATCGACATCACTTTTCTCTGTCTCATTACCTTTGGCATAACTTCCAAAAACAAGAACAATATTTTGAGTTTCTAATTCCTCACTTATTTTCTTGATTGTTGATTGCTTTTTTAAGAATTCCTTATTTTCTTCATCTGAAGCAACTACTAAATGTGATTTGATTACCGGATTATGTAGATTAAGGGTTATAGTTTTTGACTTTCCAATCTCTTTTATGATTAAAATATCTTTCATCTGTTGAATTGTTCTGTAAAAAGAAGCATATGGTATATTCAACAATTTACTTAATTCATGCATAGTATAACTTTCCTGAAGGTGCTTTCCTAAATAACTAATAATTTTTAATTTATTATCCATATTAGGATAATATTATCCATAACTGATATATAAAGCTTTCTAAAAATATTTGCGGCAAGGAGCCTAAACGGGAATATCTCTCTTAATCCAACCATCTAGCATAAAATGGAGAAGCTTTACAGTCTTGCCAGCCAGTAAACGTCCTACTGGTAGGAGCAAACACGCAGTCATCGAACCTTATCTCGCTGCAGCCTTCACCTACTAAAACAAGACCATGGTACTGATCCAGTTTTCTATTGAGTTGTACGGCTCTTTTTCCTAAGGCTGCTGGATCAAATCGTAGATCGGGATTAAAGAACCGAGGGTTGTTATCTGGAGCAATTACTTCTAGCCCATCGATAATAGCATTGTCGCTATAATCGTAACCTTCTCCTAGACTTATCCCTATGGCGCAATTTTCCGCAAAATATAGACCAGATCTACAATTATTGATTTCCCATAAATGTTGTCCAATTAACGGCGAATTACCGCAATCACCGGAACCTTCAATCACTTCTCCATTCGGCCCATAATAATGATGGTGTACTTCTGGACCACCACAAGCTAAACCATCTGCTAACAATCCTGCCGCTAGTTTATAATTAATAGAATCAACTCCTTTTCTTTCAACAGCTGGTCGTTCAGCAACCAACTCGACGCCTCTTCTAGAGTAGCAATCATCGCAGCCACCATTGTATCGAGACTTCCAGCACCTTTCAACAACGCGTTGTTTTGATTCATACTCCCCTTATAGGTTTCATCATTTAAATAATTTTCTTCAACTCAGAAACATATATTAACAGGCTTAGTCAGAAAAAGACATGCATCTCAAAAAGAACCTTCTCCTTCTCAGCCTCCTCCTTTTCCTCACAAACACAGCAACAGCACAAGACTGCTCGCCCCTCAGCCTCGGAGAACCAAGCCTCGACGCCTCAGAAGCAGACAGCCTCATCCTCATTCCACCAAGAGGGGGAGAACATCAAGCGCTCACCCTCTGGTATTATCATATTAAGTGGAACGCGAGCCACAACACCATCCTCCAAGAAGCGCAAGACTTCATTCTCACGACAAGCGTTGAAAACGAACAAACCCTCAGCCTCGACCAAGGCAACTTTCCCCTCTTAAAATATACAGACATCAAAGAAATCACCTTCCACTTTTCCATAGACGGCAATCAAGTCATTATCACGCCAACAACAAAACTTAAGAACGGCAAAGAAAAGACCTATGAGCCAAAAAGCCTCAAAAAAGGAAAAAGCAAGACCTTTAATATTCATCTCTTTGAAGAAGAACCAAACATCAAGCTCTTCCTCACGATCATCAACTTCAAAGAACAACCGACTTTCACAGAAGCAGAAGAGCACGCAGCAACCTGGGAACCAACACTCCTCACAAACAACCAACAAGCACAAATATCAGGCTCAAGAACACTCATCCCCCGAGGACAAGACGCAACCTTCACAGTCAGCGGCGGCATCAACCCAAGAGGCTCCTTCAAAATTTACACCAAAGACAATGAAATCGCGCTTAGCAGCAGCGACACCACCTGCGCAGAGGCACGCTGCACCGCAACCCTCAAGACAAAGAACCTCTTCCCAGAAGATTACACTCTAAGATATTTATGGAGCGTTGACACCCAACTTTCCACAACACCTGGCTTAAAACTCCGCATCGGAGAACCAAGCGGAAGCGTCGGCACCCTCGGACAAAATACTATCCGCCTTAACATTACAACCATCACAGAAGTGAAAATTCCAAAAACGCCAACCATCAAAAATCACGCAAGAGACATTTACGACGCAGCGCTTGACGGCAAAAAACTCGTGTTTATCGGAAACTCAACCATCAAGGATGCCATCATGAACCTTTGCAGAGGATGTCCAGACCAAGAAGCGTACGGAAGCTCAAGCTACAGCGTCATCCAGCTGTCAGAAGTCCTCAGAAACCCCTCATCAACAAACAACCTCTGCCCGCTCGAAGGCGCGGGAGGGAGCATCCTCTTCTTGCCCTCAACACTCCCAAAACAAGAAGAAGAACCTCAAGAGGAAATTTCCCTTCCTGAAAACTCCTGCACAGACTCTGATGGAAACAATACTGAGATTCGTGGCACAACCATCCTCAAAGAAGAAGATCAAACCAAGATTTTCACAGACGAATGCCTCTCAGAAAACCAGCTTGAAGAAAAAACCTGCAAAGAAAAAACCATCCAAGCAACAACAATTCCTTGCACGTGTGAAAACGGAGCCTGCGTCCCTCAAGAAGGCCTCAAAAAAGAATCTTTCCTCACCCGCGTCCTCAACTTTTTCTTAGCGCTAAAAAACAAGCTCTTCAGCCCTGAAGCAGGGAATAGCACAAATACCCCTAAATAATAAACTTGCCAAGTGATTCTGTTTCCTCTTGTTTTCGCCCATAGGCGCAAGAAGTCATTACTAACAATAAATTAAATTTTATCTCAAAAAATTTTCGCGAGACGTACCCCAAGCCCGTCGCCCTCAAAGGAAGGCCTCCCGTCAAGACTCAAGCACAACTCAGGGCTCCAGCCACGGAAAGCCGCCCTCTCATCCCCACTAACATGCCAATAATAAAACTCTCCAGCAGCTTTTACACTAGTTGGATAGCCACATTCATTAATATCTTGCCTGTCAAATCTTCCATCTTTATCTGGAAGAGATAACCTCTTTTCCTTAGTGCCTATGCAAACTTTCTTCTTGCCTTTTACTAAATCTTCAAGCCACTCAGCTTTTCCAACTGATGAATCAGTCATTTCATTCAGAGTTGCTTGAGCTTCTGCATTGCCTTGCTGTACTAGCTCTTTTATGTAAGGAATACATAATCTGTACATTAATCCAACAGTAGGGACTTTGTATCCTAAAGCCTCAGCTAGTTTTCTCGCATTTGAATGATTTATATTGACTACATATTGTCCGTCAACTCCAGTCAAATTTAAACCAGCTCTTGTTCCTGCATCTCTCACACTTTGATCATACTTTAAAACCCTTTTAGCAACACCTAAACCTGAACATGAATCCAAATCCCCATAACCAGATTCTCTCAAGAATTGCCTGTAAGCTGGGGTTGTTGCAGCTACTATTCTCGCTTTGTCTATCTGATAAAATCCATTATGTAGATTGGCAACAGCAGGAGGCTGTGTCGTTCTAGGTGTTCTAGGTGGAGGACTAGCTGCATCAGCTAACTTTTCTAAGTCAGCTAAAGCCTCCGCTTCCCTTACAAGCTTCCCTTCAATTATTGGCTTTAGAATACTCATTTTAATCACCGAAACCTTTAAATATTTTATGTGTATTATGTATATTAAATATATTAAACATTAAGGAGGAAAACATGTCAACAATAACATTATCAGTCCCTGAAGAACTGAAAGTAGAGATGGACACATTTGAGGATATTAATTGGTCTGCTGTAGCTAGAGAAGCTATTAAAGGAAAAATTTCACAATTAAGATTATTGAAAGTAATTTCTTCAAAGTCTAAACTCTCTGAGAAAGACGCTTTGAAATTGGGCAGAAAGATAAATAAATCACTACATGAGAGATTCATAAAGGAAAATCCTGGTGAATATTGAATGGAATTAGTTGTTGACGCTAATGTCATCATATCTATTTTAGTTTCACCTTCCGGCAAGACTTGTGAATTATTTTTTTCAGACAAATTTAAATTATACGCCCCTGAATACCTATTAGAAGAAGTTAAAAAACATAAACTTGAGATTTTAGAAAAATCCAAGATTTCTAATGAAGATTTGGATATATTATTAATATTGGCTTCTTCAAATATTGAATTTATCCCATTCATTGAATTCAGGGAGTTTATTTCTGAAGCCTCTAAAATATGCCCTGATCCTAACGATATTGAATATATTGCATTGGCATTAAAGTTAAAATGTTCATTTTGGTCTAATGATAAAAAATTGAAAAATGAATTCGTTAAAGTTTTTACTACCTCTGAAATTCTTAAAATGTTTTGAATTATTTGAATTTTCATTTTTTCATCTCAAAAAATTTTCGCGAGGCGTACCCCAAGCCAGTCGCCCCCAACGGAAGGCCCCCAGTCAAGATCCAAGCCCAACACAGGGCCCCCGCTACAGATAGCCGCCCTTTCGTCTCTGTTTGCATGCCAATGATAAAACTCTCCTTGGGCTTTTACATTATTTGGATAGCCACATTCATTAATATCTTGCCTGTCAAATCTTCCATCTTTATCTGGAAGAGATAATCTCTTTTCCTTAGTTCCTATTTTTAATCTTGTTTTATCTAAGATCAAATCTTCAAGCCATTCTGCTTTTCCAACCGATGTATCAGTCATTTCATTTAGAGTTACTTGAGCTTCTGGATTACCTTGCTGTACTAACTCTTTTATGTAAGGAATGAATACTCTGTACATTAAAGCTGTAGTTAACAGTTTTCCGCCTAACGCTTCAACTAAGTTTCTTGCATTTGGATGATTTATATTAACCACATATTGTCCGTCAGCTCCAGTCAAATTTAAACCAGCTCTTGCTGCTGCTTGTCTTACACTCTGATCATATTTCAAGATTCCTTTAGCAATTTCTATTCTTGAACATGAATCCAAATCTCCATAGCCAGATTCTCTTAAGAATTTTCTGTAAGGCGCGCTTGTCGCGGCTACTATTCTTGACTTGTCTATTTGATAAAATCCATTATGTAGATTGGCAACAGCAGGAGGCTGTATAGTTGGAGGCGTTCTAAGTTTTCTAGGTGTTCTAAGTGTTCTAGGTGGAGGACTACCCGCATCAGCTAACTTTTCCAAGTCAGCTAAAGCTTCCGCTTCCCTTACAAGCTTCCCTTCAATTATTGGCTTTAGAGTACTCATTTTCTACCCGCCATTCACCTTTCTCCTTGATAAATAGGGTCTTGTGATATCCAAAACAAGTTTTCCAAGATTTTTTCCATCTTCATAATAAACACGCAGTCCAGCATTTTCTAGATCCTCGCACATTTGCGGCTTAGTTACAACTTCTCCTTTATCATCTCTTGTGAAATCTCCCATCTGAATGTGGAAATACTGATTATCTCTTGCTCTTCTTATATATTCATCTTTTATACCGCCCCAATTTCCTATTCCCCCGTCTGAGGTGGAGATTACTAACTGCCCTTTGCCAAACATATCCCTAATTTTATCCATATCCATGCTTGTTGAGCCAAACTGCGGAGATAGCGCGAGTTTTTTTGCATCAATTAAATTATCTGCTGTCCTTGTCGCTGTTGAATAATTAGCAAGCATTACATTATTATGCTTCAGAGTTCCCTGCCTTCTTGCTAGCTCTATTAACCCATAGAACGCAAGCAGAGAATGGTGATACCTGCTTACGTCTGTCCATTGCCTTCCACTTTCTGTCCATGGATTCATTACTATCCCGCCTGATTCATTACCAACAGTTTCTTGCATTGAACCAGAAGTATCTAGTTTAACAAATTTTATTGTTGGAGGATTTGGCATTCTTTCTGTGTATTCAACATCTTCGTATTCATAATGTGCTTTGACAGTCAGCTCAAGATCCCCTGAACCTGTTACTCTTGCTTTTACTTTAGAAACTTTATCTCTTTCAGGGTCAAATTGTCTTCTGCCATAGCCAACTAAAGGCATTTTTGTGGATGCTGTTGAAGGCCTTGTTTTTATTTCAAGATCTCTTGCCAATCTTTGGTAGACTAGATCTAAAGCTTCAAAACTATCCATATACGCTGGAGGACTAAACTGCGATTTGCTTGCTCTTGCTTTTTCGTATTTTTTAACCGCAAACTTCATCCTGGCTTCAGGATTTTTCATTTCATCATTAAAACCATCTGAAAGGCTTAGAGGAATAAAATTCTGGCTTACATACATTGGGTTTCCTAATTGAGCACGGTTTATTAATTTAGCAAGTTCTTCTGTTAATTTAACAGAGATGTCTCTCCAATTTCCTTCGTTAAGAATATAATTAACTGCAGATTTTCTATTAAATACTTTTTTCTTTTTACCTTTTCTGTTAGTTACTTCTCTTTTGAACTCGCTTAAACCGCTTCTTTCAAGAAAGTTACCTACCGCATCAGTAACTCTTTGCTCTCTAGAACGATGTGGCTCAAGCAATTTATCGCTTCTTCTTCCGCCATAAAAACGTTCTTGAACCTCTACAAAAGCATCAAACAATGCTGGAAATTTTCCTTTTTCACTATGTGTAGCATCATCTTTATAGCATAAGGCCATTCCTATATGATCTGTTTTATTTCCTAACTCTGAATTTTCAATAAAATCTTCAACTAAATTAGCAAAATAAGCATATAACGTTTGGTCTTGCGAGACTGGAACATTTGGAAAACCTAGTCCTTGCAATGTCTCTGCAACTGGCTCAAGAATTTCTTCCGCATGCAAATCTAAATTTCTAGGACAGCCTTTAAAAGTTCCTCCGCCCCTGTGGTTCAATTCATGCCTTATTACCGCAGTAACCGCTTTATCGAATGGGTCCCCTTTAACTACACTTTCAAGGCCAGTAGAGTTTGCCCTGTAATCTGGATTATAACTTACTTCTGCGTCTCCTGTTGTTAATAAGCTCATTCTTCCTTTGAAACAGGGCTCACCAGAACTTTCTCTAATTCTAAACTTCCCTCTATATCCAAAAGCTGAAATTTCTCTTTCCTTTATTGCATTTGTTTGTTTTTCAAGTTCCATTTTTAGTTTTTATTTCCTATGAAAAAATTTTCACGAGACGTACCCCAAGCCTGCCGTTCTCAACGGAAGACCCCCCGTTAAGGCTCAAGCCCAACCCGGAGCCCCTGACACGGAAAGCCGCCCTTTCATCTCCGATTACATGCCAATGATAAAATTCTCCACTACTTTTTACACTAATTGGATAGCCAAATCCATTAATACCTGCTCTGTCAAATCTTCCATCTTTATCTGGAAGAGATAATCTCTGTTCCTTAGTTCCTATTTTTAATCTTGTTTTATCTAAGATCAAATCTTCAAGCCATTCTGCTTTTCCAACTGATGTATCAGTCATTTCATTTAGAGTTACTTGAGCTTCCGCATTATTCTGCTGAACTAAGTCTTTTATGTAAGGAATAAATACTCTGTACATTAAACCAACAGTAGGAACTTTGTATCCTAACGCTTCAACTAAACTTCTTGCATTTGGATGATTTATATTAACTACATATTGTCCGTCAGCTTCAGTCAAATTTAAACTAGCTCTTGCTGCTGCATCTCTCACATTTTGATCATATTTTAAAACACCTTTAGCAATTTCTATTCTTGAACATGAATCCAAATCTCCATAACCAGATTCTCTTAGAAACTGTCTGTAAGATGCACTTGTTGCAGCTAATATTCTTGGCTTGTCTATCTGATAAAATCCATTGTTTAGATTGGCAACAGCAGAAGGCTTTCTAGTTGGAGGAGGTGGAGGACTAGCTGCATCAGCTAACTTTTCCAAGTCAGCTAAAGCTTCCGCTTCTCTTGTAAGCTTCCCTTCAATTATTGGTTTTAGAATACTCATTTTTTAAACCTTCTAGCATAAGCATCAACCCATTCTGTCCCAATTCCATTTTCTTTTAATTCATTTCTAAGATCTTTCTCTTGATAGCTTACACCCTTTCTTCTTAAAGCATCTATAACCTTATTGCTTCTTTCAACTCTTCTTTCTTTCCCATTATTATTATATACAACCACTATCGGTTCTCTTCCTTCATCTATAATAGGCAAGTATGCTCTTAGCAAATCAATACGCTCTCCAAGTTTACCTGCTACTTGCTCCATAAGTTCTTGTTTTCTTGAGCCAAAGTCAGCTTGCGCCACTACATCATTTAGATTACCATGGTATGTAGTGAATTTGTATGCTTGCAAAGCAGCATCCAGCGCATCTACTTCTATAGCTCTTCCTAATTTTAATTCTGCCACTCTCGCTAAACCATAAGCCAACGCCTTTACAGCTTTAGTTGTCCTATCTGAAGAAGATTTCACTAAAGAACACATTTCCTTGCCTGAATAAGCACAGTCCCCGCAAAGCATTGGAAATGTAGTTGTTTTCTCCTTGAATGTATCTTTGTCACAAAAATTCAATCCATCATCAATCATAAAACTAAAAGCAAGCATGTAAGGATCAGAAGTCCTTGTCTTGGCCATTATCTCCTTATGTTCACCTATAATTTTATCGCTTATATCTCTTGGATCCGCCACCTTTAGCCTTGGATCCGCCTCTCTTTCGCTTATTGCAATCTTGTCTTCTGGAGTTGGTCTAAACGCTCTGTGGTCTAGATCAATTGTTAAGTGCGCCCTATTTAACAATGCCCTGTCTAACTCAAAAGTTCCTTGAAAATCTCCATTGGATTTATTCAAATTTGCTGTAGCTAAGAAAAGGGTATATCCATCTTTTCCTAATTTTAAACGCCTTCCTCTAAACGTATACTTGCCTTCAGCTAGATCAAAATATTCATTTTGCTTTACTTTTGGAGCGCGATTAATCTCATCCACTACAACCAAAAGCCTTGAAGTTCTTTCTTGTTTTAATTGGGTCGCTTCATCACTGTCATAAACTGCCGCAGTTCTATCTATTTTCGTCCTTTCAAATAGTTCTTGTATTTCAAAATTTGGCCTGCCATCTGCCCAGTTAGCTTTTCCACCATCATCGTGGCCCCCAAAGTGGCTCCATACCACATCAGAAACTAACTGAGTTTTGCCTCTGCCAGTATCTGACACAAAGAGTATATTTAATCCTGCCAACTCGGCGGCAACCACAACATCGCAGAGAGTTAGAGGTAAATCTTTTACTACTTCACCATCTTTTACTTTCAAGGTTACTGCAGCACTGGAATTTACATAATTCGGTAGCTTCAGCTCTTCATAGGTTAAATTAGTCATTTTCGTCTCCTTTTAGAATATCAATAGTTACCTTAACTAAAGTCTTGGATTTCAGATTATTTTGAAGATAGCTTGGAATAATTATGATGTTGTGCTTTCCCTGTTTCGCTATTCGCTTTGTTATAATATATTGCTCTTCCATAGTTTTGTTATAATATTACTGTTGAAAAAGTGCAAAGATTTATAAAGTTTACTATTTATTATTCCTTATAAGTGATGACACTATTATCGGAAGTTCTCTAAATGAGTGATTATTTCCAATATATCTGTAAGCTTTATATATTAGTTTTATTTCCGATATAGTATGAAAGAAAGCGTAAAGGAACGAATAATAAAGGTATTATTAATAGAGAAAAACCTTAGTAAGTATAAAGTCTCTAAACTAGCTAGCGCTTCATTTGGATGGACACACGAATTTTTGAAAAATTTAGAAAAGTTAAAGTTAATCAAAGATACAAAAGTATCAAACATAGAAGGGCTATTTAGTTATTGGATTAAAAGTCATAAGAAACCAAAACATAGAGAATACATGATACAAAATCCTTTAGAAATTCTAAAAGGTATAAATTTAGATTACGCTGTAACAACTTACTATGCTGAAAATGTCTTACAAAGATTTTTATTCCCTTCAAGACTAGATGTTTACATTAAAGAAGAAGATTTAGAGAAATGGCATAAAATGTTAACAAGCAAAGGACTGTACGGAAAAGGAAATGTGAGAATACTAATAGATAGCTCAGGATTATTCAAATCGCAAAAAATACAAGAACTAACCATAGTAAATTTACCACAATTAATCTTAGATTTAAAGCTAGAAGGTGGACCTTGTGAAGAAGCAGCAGAAATTCTTTTACAAAAGCTAAAGAAAGATGTATCTTGAATTTGAAACAAAAACTTCTTACAAATACCTACAAGAAGTAATAAAAGCACTACAAGAACCAATATGTATAATGGGAGGATGGGCAGTATTCTTTCATGTTAATAAGAATTTTCAAAAAACACAAGGAAGACCTTACTTAGGAAGCAGAGACATAGACTTAGGATTTCACCTAGATAAAAACTCGACTATAGAACAAATGAAGAATAGTGCCTTATCTAAATCTTTAGATATATTACAAAATAAACTAAAGTTTAAATCAATATCATTTAGATTACTAAAAGAAATACATACAGAAACAGAAGAAGAAATAACTGAAAGACAAATAATCCCTAGTCATTTTGTATTTCCAATGTATATTGATCCTTTAGTTGATTTTATACCTAAAGATTTTAAGAAAGTATTCAAGTTTCAACCAGCAGATGAACCATTACTAGGATTTGCATTCACAGATCATAAACATAGAATAGAATTGGAAGAATTTGATAAAAGATTATGGCTGCCGAAAGCTGAATTATTATTAGCAACTAAAATCAATGCTTTAAATTTAAGAGACAAAGAACACAAGAAAATAAAGGATATTTGTGACATTTTCGCATTGCTGTGGTATTCTGGAGAAATCTCAAGCAGAATACCTAGGAGGATGGGTGCTAGAATTCCAGAAAGAATTCCTAATAGACTTCCAAGAAATTTAGCAGAAGAAGTAAGACAATTCATCTCAATTAATAAAATTAAGCAAATTATAAAAAACATTACAAATGAAGATTATGAGAAGGCAAGCATACAATTAAATCATAGTCCCGAAGAAATAAAGAGGGTTGTTGAAATTCTAAATATTTAATAAAAATGTAAGGAAAATATATTTTTCGTACATTAACCTCACTATTTTGTATACTTTATATATATTTTAGCTAGGCTAACATACATTTTGTAAGCTTTATGGCCTCGTTAAATATATACTAGTTAAAATTTCCTATGAAAAAATTTTCGCGAGACGTACCTCAAGCCTGACGTCCCTAATGGAAGGCCCCCAGTCAAGGCTCAAGCCCAAAACTGACCTAAACAAAATTGTTCAGTAAAACTAAAAAGCATAAAAAAATAAAAGCGCTTTAGAAAATCTAAAACAAGAAAACACAATCTCGAAAATTCAGAAAACTAAACGGGCCTGGAGGGATTTGAACCCTCGACCCCCTGCTTGCTTCCTGGTTGATAGAAGGCAGTTGTGCCCTGATTGGAACGCATCCAAACAAGTATGCGCTATCCAGGCTGCGCTACAGGCCCATGAAGAAACCTTATTAAGAGATCCTATAAAAACTTAATTGTTCATCATCGCCTCGCGCTTTCCAAGGAAATCCCCCTATCCGCAAATCTTATAACAAACCTCCCTCCAAGAAAAAGCATGCACTTCAAGCAAGCACTTCCCTACCCCTTCAAAGGAGCGTTCTGTTTCATCCTCATCAACTTTCTTCTCTCTCTCTCAGGAACAATCATCTCACCAATCTTTCCCCTTTACTTGAAAGAATTTGTCACTAACAACGCCCAGGTCGGCTACCTCACCTCGTTTATCGGCGCAGTCCTCCTTCTCTCAGCACTCTTCTCAGTCTTTCTTCTCAAAAAGATCAAGAGATTTACCCTTCTTCTGGTCTCAATTCTCATTATCACCGCATCCTACTACCTCTTCATGATCATCACAACCCTCTCCCACCTCTTAATTCTCCTGTTTTTCAGGACCTCAGCGGTTATCCTCAGCTTTATCACCTTAGGATTGTATGTCAGAGACAGCGTCAAAAAGAAAGACAACCTTGGAAAAACAGAAGGCTTCTATTTCACTTTCCTCAACCTCGCCTGGCTCCTAGGGCCATTAGTCGGCGGAAGCCTCGCAGAAACCTTTAGCTTCAATTTTGTTTTCGCTATCGCAAGCTTCTTCGCACTCATCGCAGGAATCGTCAGCCTCACCACTATCAAAAATCATGAAGAGCAAGACCATGACCATCATGATCTCCTCGCCAACGTCAAAGACTACTTCAAACATAAAAACCTCACCCTGCTTTACATTTTTTCAGCAGGCCTCGCAGTCTGGTGGATCACCATCTACACCTTCTTGCCTTTATTCCTCACAGAAGAAGGCATCAGCAAGAGCGTCATCGGAACAACACTCTTCATGGTTGCAATCCCGCTCATCCTCCTCGAGTTTTTCACTGGAAAACTCGCAGACAAGTACGGCATCAAAAACTTTTTTACCCTAGGATTTTTCATCCTCTTCCTCTTCGGAATAATCACTTTCTTCACAGAAAACCCGATCATCATCATCGCACTCTTCGTCCTCGGATGCTTCGGCGCGGCTTTTGTCGAACCCCTCAGAGAAGCATACTTGTTCAAAACCCTCAGAAAACAAGACAGCGCAAGATTTTATCCAGTGTACATGACCGGGTTTGATGTTGGACACTTGGTCGGACCATTACTCCTTTCTTCAGTCTTACTCTACACCAACTTCAAGGCAGTCTTCCTCACCACAGCGGTTCTCATGCTCCTCTTCATGCTCACCACAAGACTCATGCGCGACACAACAAACAACATACAAACGCGCAAGAGAACAACGCGTCCTTAAATCCTTTGTCGATTTTATTCAAAGCAAAATAATACCGCTCACTAAAGAAATAGCGATAGAATCTCGAAAACTTAAAAATAATTAAGAGCGACACTACCTTCATCGCAGACGCAATTCATTTCCAAAGCGTAAAGAAAACCAAGAGCCTCTTTGTCGCCGAAGACCTTCAAGCAGATAAAAGGGGCTCTTCCTCAAACTTTTTATCCATTCCTCGCCTCAAATATCCACATCAAAATCAGCTATTAAAGAAAAAAAGCTAAAAACAAGATTTATAAGCCAGCATTCTTGTCATTCCTCTCTATGATTGATTTCAAAGCCGTAGAAAAAAAATGGCAGAAAAACTGGCAGGAAGCGAGACTCTTCGAGGCAGAAGTTGACCAAACCAAACCAAAATTCT